>JBGPDI010000001.1:0-105863 GCA_041482215.1 Candidatus Acidiferrum sp.
ACGCGATGATTTGCATCGTAGCACACCTTTTCCGCCCTCCCGCGAGCCGCCAAGTTGCCATGTGTCTCCTCATTTACCTCCCACGTCTCCTCCGCCTCCTTTGCTTTCTGGAATTCCTTTACTTCCATTATGATGGAACCGCGCGGAGAGGCCGCGGCGCGTTTCGCCCATCCCATGAACATCGTCGATTTGCGTCAGACCTCCGTTCGCCAGATTGAGCCGCTCCTCGAAGAAGAAGCGCGTCATTGGCGCGACGAACTCCATTGGGATTATCGTGGCGCGCTCGAACTCATCAAACGCTTCCTCGACGCTCACGCCCTCGCCGGATGCGTCGCATTCGAAAACGGCGCTGCCGCTGGTTATTCCTTTTACGTCCTCGAAGATCAAAAAGGCCTGATCGGCGGCCTGTACGTTTCCCCCAAATTCCCTCAGGATTCCATCGCCCGCCGTTTGCTCGAAGAAATGCTCTTCTCCATGCGCGCCATCCCGCATCTCACGCGCATCGAAGCCCAGCTGATGCCCTTCAGCGGCCCGGTGGACACCCCGCTCCTCGACCAGGGATTCCACCTCTACACGCGTCAGTTCATGCTGCTCGACCTGCAGAAAAACCACGATGCAAAATCCGGCACCTCCGCTGGCATGCGCGTCAACCGCTGGAACGACCGCTACTTCGAGCCCTGCGCGAAACTAATCTATTTGGCTTACGCGAATCACGTGGATGGCGAAATCAACGATCAGTACCGCACCCGTAGCGGCGCGCTTAAATTTCTGAAAAACATCATCTTGCTGCCCGGCTGCGGCCAGTTCATATCTGGCGCTTCGTTCGTCCTCCACTAGCCTGGCAGCGAAGATCTCGTCGCCGCCGTGCTCACCAGCGAAGTTTCTCCGGGCGTCGGCCACACCACGCAAATCTGCGTCCTGCCCGGTTACCAAGGTCACGGTCTCGGTCGCATGCTCATGCAAACCTCCGCCGAAGCCCTGCGCTCCCTGAAATTCCGCGAATTAACCCTCACCGTCACTTCCGAAAACCACACCGCCGTCCAGCTCTACGAAAAACTCGGCTTCCACACCATTAAATCTTTCACCGCGGGCGTCTGGCCACGCTGATTCTTCTTTTCATAAAGCCACTTCCCAAGACGTGTTCGGAGCATTCCAGCGCTCTCTTGGTTTGAAGAGAAGATTTAGGTTTTCGTCTTTTGGTTAATACTGGCCGTCAGGCCAGTAGACTCCGCACAAATGTTCCAGCTACGCTAAATCGTTATTCAAATTCGTTTCCTAAGGACCTCCATGAATATCGGATTCGCTACGGAGACAACCAAGGGCACGACTGAGCTCGATCCAATGGTTGAGTTCAGAAAAGGTGTCGAGCTCCTCAAGAACGAATACCCCCAAAAAGCTTTGGTGAGATTGCGCCATGCCTTCGAAAGCGACCAGCATAACCCCTACTACATTTCGTTCTTGGGATTGGCTATCGCGCGTGCGCAAAGGAAGTGGGATAAGGCATCCGAGCTTTGCGAAATAGCGTTGCAGCTAAAACCCAAAGAGATTCAATTCCACCTGAACCTGGGAGAAGTATATGCATCCGCAGGGATGCGCGAAAAGGCGCTAGACAAGCTAGACACCGCCTTAGAACTTTTCGGCGATGATCTGCGAATAAAACGGGCCCGCAGCAAAGTAGAGCACCGGCGCACTCCCCTCCTGCCTTTCTTCAGACGTGAGCATTTCTTGAATCGCCATCTCGGCAAACTGCGGCACCGCGCTTTGAAAGGCCTGGTCAAATAGCCGCAATTGAAATGCGTGGCTGGTCCAGGTCAAATACGCGAGAGGGCCACGGCAGCATGCTGTGTAAACTTCCGCCGAAGCCCTACGCGCTCTGAAATTCCGCGAACTAACCCTCTGTCACTTCCAATAAACACACATCCTTCCAGCTCCGCGCAGAACTCGGGTTCCAAACCGTAAAACCCGTCACCGATTGGCGTCTGGCCGTGCTGGCTCTTCTTAGTGAAGACCACTTGTCTCGACAGAGTTCAGCCACGAACAGTCAACACCGGGCACTTTGCGTGCGCAACGAGGTGGTGGACGGTGGCAATCGGTAGATGGGTGGCTGCGCCTGCCACGCCTTCCGGCTTGTGGACACCCAGGACGATGAGGTCTGCGTGGGTGCGCTCCGCTACTTCCAGGATTTTTTCAATGGCGTTACCCGGCTCGACAAGGAAGTGCGGGGCACACCAGATTTTGGCTTCCTCAGGGACGAGAGCCCGGAGTTGCCGCTCGCTGGATTCCAGAAACTGGGCCGGATGGGACAAATGATCCGCGCCACTTTCGACGACATGCAGAAGCGTAAGCTTTGCTTGATTCTCTTCGGCCAAAGAAACGGCGATCGGAGCGGCCGCGTGCGATGCGCTGCCGAAATCGGTGGCGAAAAGAATGGACCCGAGCTTCCCGCGCCTCTCATTCTCGGAGTGCGCGCGCGGACCAACGGTCAAGACCGGGCAATGCGCGCGGCGGAATATCTCTTCGGCTTGTGAACCGAGTAGAACCTTTCCAATCCCCGTCCGTCCCCGCGTCCCGACGACAATGAGATCGATTTCGTGTTCTTTCACGGCAGCAGCGAGCGCGGACCAAACGCTGCCCTCGCCCTCCACGAATTCTGGCTTAAGTTCTGGAAAGTTGCGGCTCAGAGTGGCACGAAGTAGCTGCATTTCCGAGTCACACACGTCTTGTACGTTTTGCCACAGTTCCGGCGGCAAGGCGTAATTCGCGGGCTCCTTCACGTGCATTGCAAACAGTTTGGCTCCGAAACTCTTGGCAAATTCCGCCGCATACGGCAGTGCGGAATTGGCAGCAGAAGAGAAGTCCGTGGCGAACAGGATATTGCGGAAAGCGACTCGCTGTTTCATTTGAGTGGCAGGCATGACGCACCTCCTAATCGCAACAGTAGGATCTCCACTGCTTGAGTGCCGTGACCGCTGTCAATAGGGAGCGTGACGCGTATCACAAAGGAAAGCTGGCGGGTTCTTTCGTCGGCTCCGCCGATGCGACCAACTGCCGTATACTGTCACCGGACGGCGCCATGAAGACACCCTACGGCCTTCAGGTGATCGAAGAATGCATCACCTGTCCTATGCTGAAAGAGCGGCTGTTCTGCAACCTACCGAAGCCTTCGCTGGAAGGCCTCGATGCCATTTCTTCGCCAGCCCTTTATCCAAAAGGCGCGGTTCTTTTTGTTGAAGGGCAGGAACCGCGCGGCGTCTTCATTCTCTGTAATGGACGCGTCAAACTCCTGGGAAGCTCCGCGAGTGGAAAGTCTCTTATCTTCCGGATTGCCGAGGCCGGCGAAATCATCGGTGTACCCAGCACTCTCTCCGCCAAACTTTATGAGCTGACCGCCGAAGCGCTGGAACCGACGCAGGCAAACTTCATCAGTCGAAAAGATTTTCTGACTTTCCTGCGGGAACATGGGGAAGCGGCTTTGCGAATTGCAGAGATGCTCAGCGAGATTTATCATGCGACGTGCCAGGAAGTCCGATACCTTGGCCTCTCGAGCTCCGCCGCGGAAAAACTGGCCCGCTTTCTTCTGGATCTGAAGCCCGCTCGAAACTCTGAGCCGGGACAGTTTCGCTCCACTTTGATACTCACTCAGGAAGAGATTGCCAGCATGATCGGGGCCTCGCGCGAGACTGTCTCTCGGCTGTTTGCCAGTTTCAAACAGAAGGACTTTATCGAACTCCACGGCTCCTCGCTCACAATCAAAAATAAGCAAGCACTCCAGAAACTGCTCGATGCCTAGCTCATGCGATTCCCCCCCGCAACCTCAATCAAAGAACGGTTCTTTTGCGTGGATAGAACGTTGACGCCCCCTCTTGCTTCGCATCTTCGTTCGAGGTCTTTCATGAGGAATACCTGTGCCTTGCTCGCCGCGCTCCTGCTCGTCAGCGCCACCTTCGCCCATGATATGTATCTTCTTCCCGCGCGCTTCCTGCTCGAAGAAGGTGCACTGCTCTCCGTCGGCCTGCACAACGGCGACTCCTTCCCCGAAAGTGAAGTCAGCCCCGTTCTCGAACGAGTGCGCGACATGAAATTGCTTTCCGCCGCCGGGGCTTGGAACATCCAGAACCTCCACCTCGCTGGAAAAACAGTTCAAGGCGAAGTCCGCGTCCCGCAGGCAGGCAGTTACGCCCTCACCGCGCGCACCATTCCGCACGCGTTCCAGCTTCCCGCAAAAGATTTCAATGCTTACCTCAAAGAAGAAGGTCTTGCTCATGTAGTCGCATGGCGCGAACAACATGGAGAAACACAGTCAGCGAGCCGCGAACGTTACGCCAAATACGCCAAGGCCTTGCTGACCACCGGCGGAAAAAACGAATTTCACACCCGCGCCACAAGCCTTGCCATCGAAATCGTCCCCGAAATCAGCCCCTACGATCTAAAGCCTGGCGCCGATCTCCCGATTCGCATCCTTCTGGGAGGGAAGCCCGCACCGGATCTGCAAGTGGAAACATCGTGGGCCAGCGCTGGCGCCCCCACAAAAATCGTCATCGTCGGCCGCACCGATCAGCAAGGCCGCCTAACGATTCCCCACCTCACCACCGGCAAGTGGCGCATTCACACCGTCTCCATGGAACGCTGCAAGGACCCCGCCGAAGCCGATTGGGAGAGCGGCTGGGCCAGCCTCACGTTCGAACTTCCTTGAAGTAAGTTTGGAATCTCTCTCGCCGAAACCCCTCTCGCAGTCCGGCAAAGGGGCGTGGCACCCGCCGCAGCAGGCTCCAATCGAATCGTCACGAGCATCCAAGCCTCGCACCAATCCTTCGACAGAAGCCTGTTTTATTGTGCAATAATTGGCTGCGAAAGCATCAGTGAGCATGATTGTCTCCGCCAAACTCTCACTCCTCTCCGTGCGCCATCGGCCCATTTCATGGCTCCGCATCGCCCCATTCGCATTCCTTCTCTGTTCGGCCTTGCCCTGGAGCTCCGCGCAGGCGCAGTCGACGCCTGGAGATGCCGCCGACGCCAACGCCTCCTCCGTTCACGGCACAGTTCTGAATCGTTTGACACACCAACCCATCGGCCGCGCTCTGGTTTTTACCCCCGACCAGCAATACGCCACACTCACCGACGATCGCGGCCATTTCGAATTTAAGTTCCCGCCTCCTCCTGAATCAGACACAGCCGAGAATGCGAGTTCTGCGACCAACCCCGAGGCACTCCGCCCGCGTCAGCTCCGCTTGTTTCGAATTGCGCAGGCTCATATCTTTATGGCGCGTAAGCCGGGGTTTCTCGAGAACGCGCATAATCGCTCCCAGAATACCGCGACCAACGGCCAATCGGACTTCACTATCTACCTCGATCCCGAGTCTTTGATCGTTGGCTATGTCCACCCTCAGGCCTCCGCAAGTGACCTGCGGTTCCACGTAGAGCTGCACCGCCGCGAGTTCATCGAAGGTCGGGAAAACTGGGCGCAAGTGGACAATTTTAGAACCTGGGCGGATGGCGAATTCCGTTTCTCCAACCTTGCCTCTGGCACCTACAAACTGGTTACTCGCGAACAAATCGATCGCGATCCCTTCACCTTTTCTCCTGGCGAACAGCTCTTCGGTTACACACCCACATTTTTCCCCGGCACTTCCGATTTTTCGTCCGCCACTGCGATTCACCTGGCTTCTGGCGAAACGTTCCAGGCCAACATTTCACCAACTCGCCGCGAGTATTACCCCGTTAAGATTCCGATCGCGAACTCCGAAGGAATCCAACAGCTACTCGTCCGCGTCTATCCGCTGGGGCATCCCGGTCCTGGCTATTCTCTAGGATTCAATTCCGCAGAGGAGTGGATTGAGGGCATGCTTCCTGACGGCAGCTACACCTTGCAGGTTGAGACCCAAGGTCAGCCCGGTTCCACGGGCATCCAGAATTTCTCCGTGCACGGCACTGCGCTGGAAGGGCTTCCCCTCAATCTCATACCGAATCCTTCTTTGGCCGTAAACGTTCACGAG
Source organism: Candidatus Acidiferrum sp. (assembly GCA_041482215.1). Taxonomy (GTDB): domain Bacteria; phylum Acidobacteriota; class Terriglobia; order Acidiferrales; family UBA7541; genus Acidiferrum. The sequence goes on from JBGPDI010000001.1 coordinate 5,994, forward strand.
GAATTCAAATCCGGGCAAAGTGTCTTCGAAAATAACCCCCCGGGACTTCAAGACGGTTCGTCGAATAGCGCTTCAGTCGCGCGGGCTAACATCTCGGTCATGCTATTTCCCGTTGAGGATTTTGGCTCAGCCCAAGGCGCTAACTCTCAGCCTTTTGACGGGAGTCAGCAACATGTCTTGGTCGTTCCGAATGTTCGGCCGGGGCGTTATCGTGTGCGTGTCGAATCCGGAGTCGGTTTCGCCGCCTCGGTTCTGTCAGGCGGCACCAACCTGCTGCAGGAGCCCCTCGTTATCGAGATTGGCGCTGCGAACTCCCCGATCGAAGTTACTCTTCGCGACGATGGTGCCGAGGTAAGCGGCCAGATTGAGGACGCCACGAAGGCGGACCGTAGCTCGCCTCAAAATGGTGCAGGGTACACTCAATGCCACATTTACTTCCTGCCCCTCGATGTTGGTTCGGGGCGATTCCGCGAGGCGATCGCTGCTCCCGATGGAACCTTTTCACAACCGCAACTTCCCCCCGGCAACTATCGCGTGCTCGCCTTTGATAGTCCTCAGGAAAACATGTCCTCCATGAACGAGGAAGCCCTCCGTAAGTTCGAGTCCCACACGCAAGTCATCCGTCTCGTCGCCGGCCAAAAAGAACGATTGCGCCTAAAAGTCATCTCCGAGGGAGATGGGCAATGACTTTCACGGGTCGCAACTTCCGCCTGATTATCGCTACCTCTGCACTTGCCCTGTTGCATGGCCCTATCGTGGGCGCCCAAGCTCAAAATCAAGCGACTTCGGCCCCTCAGGCTAGCCATACCTTTCGAATTTCTGGAACCGTCGTCAATGCCATCACCGGCGACCCTCTCCCCCAAGCCCGCATCTCAATCGCAGACACCGGAGACCCTGGAAAGCCTACTTCGATAATCACGTCGGAAGACGGTCGTTTCGATTTCTCCCGCGTTAAGGCCGGAAAATACTCCTTGCAGGGAGCAAAACGCGGTTTCATCTCCGCCGCCTACGATCAACATGAACAGTTCTCTACCGCCATCGTGACTGGCTCGGAATTCCCAACTGAGAATCTGGTTCTTCGCCTTACCCCTACGGCCATCATCACCGGCCATGTCCTTGATGAGTTCGGCGATCCCATCCACCACGCGACTGTCTTTCTCTATTTCGAGAATCACACGGGCGGGATGAGCCGCATCACTCGCCTCTCCTCCTCCAACAGCGATGATCGCGGGTTTTTCGATCTCTTTTTACTTCGCCCGGGCACATATTTTGTCTCCGTCACCGCAAAGCCCTGGTACGCGATGCATCCCATAACTGCTTCGGAAGCCGGATCTAATGCCGCGCAAAGAATCTCTCCCGCCTTGGACGTCGCTTACCCCACCACTTATTACGGTGGCGCTACCGAAGCCGATCGCGCCACTCGAATCGAAGTCAAGGGCGGCGATCGTCTACAGGTTGATGTGCATCTGAATCCGGCTCCCGCTTTGCACCTTGTTTTTCGCATTCCTGAAGACCGCCCGGATCAGGGGAACAACTTCAGCATGCCAACTTTGCAAAAGCATGTCTTCGACTCCACCGAGCCTGTTTCCGGTGAGGGCATGCGACCCGTGGCACGCGGCGTCTACGAATTGACCGGCGTTCCACCCGGTCGCTATAGCGTCCGGCTCAAGAACTCCACCTCCGGGCAACTAGAGCAATCCACCGACCTCACCCTTGTTCACGACGGCCAGGAGCTCAGCGATTCACATGGAGAGCCCTTGTCTATCCTCAATCTCTCTCTAAAATTTCCAGCCACTGAGCCGCTTCCCAGGCAGTATTTCGTTGGCTTGCAGGATTCCCGCCGTCGCATGGTGGCTTTCAAGCAAGGCGATGCCTCAGGCCAGGTGTCTTTTGAGGATCTCGCTCCCGGGAAGTATTCGATTCAGATCATGTCTCAGCTAAAGCCTTACTCGGTGGTGCATACCTCTTCGCAAGCCGCCGATTCTCCCGGCCATGATGTGAACGTCACGCCTGGCGCGCTGCTGGACTTGACCGCTTCCCTCTCCGTCGGCGTCGTCTCCATCGAGGGTGTTGTCCACAAGAAGGACAAGCCCGTTGCCGGCGTCATGGTCGCACTGGTGCCGAAAGACCCTGAATCTCACACTGAATTGTTCCGCCGGGACCAAAGCGACTCCGATGGCACGTTCCTCGTACGTGGCGTGATTCCTGGCTCCTACACCATCGTCGCCGTCGAAGACGCCTGGGACTTTGAATGGCTCAAGCCCGGCGTCCTCGCACGCTATGTCCAGCACGGACAAACCCTTACCGTCGGCGAACTTATGCGCGGCACCGTCCACCTCCCCGATCCCGTCGATGTCCAACCCCATTGATTTCATCAGATTGCACACTCACAACCAAAACACCACGAAGGTTGACCCATGTTCGTCGTGTGAACCTGGGTCTTGAGGTTGCCTTCTCTCTTAACTCTTCCACATCGATCGAACCAGAGACTTTCGCCCCCCCCCCACAAATCAAAACACCACGAAGGGTGCCCCAGGTTCGTCGTGAGAACCTGGGTCTTGCAGTTGCTTTCTCTTCTCACTCTTCCACATCGATCGCCACAAGTCCCGCCCCTCCTCCGTGGTAAAACCCCCAACTGCTCCACCGCCAATCTCTCGGATGTTTCACCAGTCCGCGAATCACCGGATTCGCATGCATGTAGTTTAGTTTTTCCTTCCACTTTCCTCTGCTGTACACATTGAAATCGTAAAACCGCGCCTGCCAGAACGCTCGCAGCGGCTCTCCCGTCTCCGCAAAAGGCAATCGCATCTGCCCCGCGTTCACCGGCCTTCGACGCTTCCGAAGTTTCCGCGCCACGCGCAGTTTCAACTTGTGCAGCACCGTCGAGGGCGTCCCCTGCGGCGGTTCGCTCATCAAGAGATGCACGTGCTCCGGCATCACCACGTAACCGAGGAGATGAAACCCCATCTCGTCTCGCACTTTTCCCAGCTCTTCCACGAAAATGTCGCGCGCGCGAACGCTCTTCAACAGCGGCAACCGCCGATAGCAGCTGAAAGTAATGAAATGCAGATGACCTTTGCCGTAGTAGCGCCGCAATCTTGCCGGCATGGGCGGGTGGCCCGGACGATAAATCCTAAAACGACTTTGGGTGCCCCATCACGCCGGTTTTGCGTGTGGGGTTTTTGACTCTGATTTTTTTCTCGCTCGTTTGGGGGACGGAGACAGATGGGATGTTTCCATCTCGCTCTAGCGAAAGTACTTACAAGTAATTCTTGACAAACAGTACGGATCAGCTATAATAGTTTTATTGCGCCGGTAAGCTTTTCCGGCACCCTCGGCCAATGGCCTCCCGCCAGGTAGTCCTTCTAACCCCTTTAAAATCATTCCACCCCGGACTGTTACCTTCTAGCCACCGAATCAACTTAATGAACACCGATTTTCCCATCGCCGATCCCCTTTACTTTCAAACGCTTACAGGAGTGCATTTTGCAACCCATGTGTTTTCATGTTCATGCAGGAATGGGGGTGGGTATACCCCCCTCGCCCGCCGTAGCCTCAGCGAAGGCGGGTCCCCCGTTATCACCCCGCCGCAGCCTGCCGGGTCTCCGCATTCCCTTCGCGCTAAGTTCTTTACCTGCAACACTTACAAATTCCCCCGCAAGTGTTGCAACCAAAAGACTTACGTCCCAGCTAAACCCTTTAGATGCAACATTTGCAAAAAACAGGGGGTGGGGGAGGTTATTTCTTGACGCGATCTTTGAGCAAATTCTTCAGTTCGCTCATGAACTCCTGCACGTCTTTGAAGTCCATGTACACGGATGCAAACCGCACGTACGCAACCTTGTCCAGCTTTTTCAGGCGGTGCATGATCATCTCGCCGATTTCCGTGGTAGTCAGCTCGCGTTCCGTGGACTCCTGCACCACGCCTTCGATTTCATCAACGATCGCTTCCAGTTTCGGTGTCGGCACGGGCCGTTTTTCGCAAGCTTTCAAAAGTCCCTGCAGAATTTTTTGCCGCTCAAAACGTTCCCGTCGCCCGTCCTTCTTGATGACCATGTACGGGATTTCGTCAATGCGCTCGTACGTCGTGAACCGGCGGCCACACTTCAAACATTCGCGCCGACGCCGAATCGTGTCGCCCAGCCGGCCTTCCCGCGAATCAATCACCTTGTCGTCAATGTGCGCGCAAAATGGACACTTCACGGGGCTGAGTCTCCTTGCCGGGCTGCACTTTCACCCGCCGCTTCTTTTTCGTGCACTGCCATCTCGCGCAATTTCCCCAGCGAGAATCCTTCATGAATCAGCAACGGCACCCCCGCCAGACTAACTCCCGCAAACGTGATCAGCCAAATCACAACCGAAGCCGCAAGAGCTGCCTCCGGTTTTACTAAAAATACCTTTGTATACGCAATGGTCGAAACCGCTTGCGACCCTCCGCCAACTCCAGGCAACTGCAACAAGGAACCGACTAAAGTCACTGCGAGAACCAGCATTGCGTCAGAAAGATCTAGAGTGGCGAGCGTACCGCCAAAACTCTGCGCCACCCAAACATAGATCATGAGCACGAGAAACCAATGCGCAGCAGAATACAATATCGCGAGCGACAAATCGCGCCAGCTTCGAATCGTCTGCACTCCACGCGCAAACTCGAGCAAAATCCCCGCAATTTTGGCGCGCCATCCATGCGCCTGCATCCATCCCAGCAATTGCCTCTCGAGAAGTGCCGTACCATGCGTGCGCAAATACACAAGCAAGCCTATAGCGGCAAGGATGCCCAAAATGAGCAATGCGGCAGCGGGCTTTGCCGTTTTTCCCAGCGCCCGGGCTGTCTCGCTGCTCTGCGCGTTCACTCGGAATCCAAGCAGCGCGATTGTGGCAATCACCGCCATGCTCACAAAATCGAAAATCCTTTCCAGCAAATAAACGCCGAACATTCCCGAGACGGGCAGCTTTTCTTTTCTTGCAAGCAAAAAAGGCCGGATGGGCTCTCCAGGCCGGCCGAGCAACTGCAGAGCGGAAAATCCCGCGAGTGTCATTTTGTAGATATTCCAGAAATTCGAGGGGCCAAGATTTTCTTGAAAAACTTTCCAGCGAAGCGCCCGGAGTGCGTAGCACGCGTAAATCGCGATAAGGGAAAGAATCAGAAAGTAGGGATTGGCACTGCGGACGGCATGCAGCATATCCATGCCGCTAAATTCCGAATGACGAATCATCCCGATGAAGTGGTAGACGACAAATCCCAGCGCAAGCAGTCCGAGAAGGACGACAAGAAGTTTCCTCGACGACGTTTTCATGTGCTGGCCAGCGTAGCGGCAGAGGCGACTGCCGTCAAGACGCGAGGAGATATCGTCGTTCAATGCGGCGACAGTTTCGTGGCCAGGCGGTCGGCGGCTTCTTCGCCGGTGCGGAGGGCACCTTCGCTGGAGAGGCCGTCGAGGTAGTCGCCGGCGAGTTCGAACGGGGCGTTCGAATGAGCGAGTTGTTTGCGCAGGGCGGTCATTTCGCGCAGACGACCGGGAGGAAATTGCGCGATGCCGATGTTCCAGCGAATGAGGTGGACGAACAAAACTTTGCCGCGGCATTCGGGGAAATTTTGTTCGACGACTTCGCTGGCTTGCTGTTTGAGGGAATCGTCGTTCGAATCAAGGCGACGGCGCCGGGGAGTGTCCCAAAGAAATACTCCGGCCATGCCCGTGCCTGCAGGGCAACGATTTGGCGCGCGGAGATGCTCCATTTCAATTTCGACGCCCGGGACAACGTCCGGTGTGAAAGCGTAACCGGCGTAGGGAGTATTGGGTGGTTTCGAAAGCGCCACCGCCGCGTTCACAATTTTTGAGTACTGGGTTCGCGCGAGAACATCGCGAAAATCTGGGGGAAGCTCGGGGCAAAGTTGGGGCACGAGCTGGCCGGGGATGGCGAAAATGACAGCGCGCGTTCGAAAGGTTTGTTGTTTGCCGTTAACTTCGGCTTCGACTTGCACGCCGGCAGCGGATTTTTCGACATGCAAGACCCGCGCATTATGAATGACGTTTACGTGAGAAGCAGCTGTTTCCGGAATGCGACCAAGGCCGTCGGAAAGAGTCCACTGGCCGCGTATGAGCAGATTCCAGATGACTTGCATCAGGATCACGCGCGAAGAGGTTTCAACCGATCCGCCCATCGGGCCATTCAAGCCAGGACTGAAGATGCTTTCGAACAACTCTTCGCCACCAATTCTCCGGAAATAGGTTTGGCAATCTTCGTTGTCGATTGAGGAACTGCGGTGACTCTGTCCGTGAGGCAACGCGCGGAAGTTTCGCAACAAATCAAATCCGAATCGCAGAGAAGCAATGCGGGCGCGCAGCGAGAGTCCGCGATCGAAGAGCAAATCTTCGAAGCGGCCGCCGCGATATCCGCGGCAACCAGCGGCATCTTGAATTCCCACGCTGAAACTTCCCCTGCCTACCAGCGAAGACAAGCCCAAGCGGCGCACCATCGAGCGCATGCGGGCCATTCCGTTTCCGAGCAAGGTGACGCCGCGATCGATCACAAATCCATTCACGCGATCGGTGGTCATGCGGCCTCCGACACGCGACTCCGCTTCCAGCAAAAGTGGCTGCAGGCCGCGATCTTTCAGGCGGAGGGCCGCCGCTACCCCGGCGATTCCTCCACCGATCACAACGACGTCCGGGTCTCCGCTGGGGATGGCCATGACGATTCTCCTTAGCGACGGGTGCCTGCGAAGAGATCCACGGCCTGGTTGCTGCGCGCGTACTTAACGTCGTCGAAGCGTTCGCGCAAGAACTTGTCCCAATCCTGACGCTTGGTGACGTGATGGATGACCGGGCCGAAGATGACGTAATTGTGCGCGTCCCAACCGTGTTCGAAGAGGAGAACTTTTCCTCCGGGCTTGAGGACGCGGCTCGCTTCGCTAAAGAGTTTTTCACGCGCGCCACCGGTGGGAATCTCGTGAGTTCCAAAGCCAAAGCAGACGGCCTCGCAAGAATTGTCTGCGAGCGGAATGCTGAAATGTTCCGCTTTGGATGGCACAATTCGCGGGTCACCGTTCGGAGGCAATTCCAAGTCCCGAACATCCTGGACGGCTTCTTCGGCCGCTTCGCCTTCGACGTTCCAGCAATCCACGGATTGAATGGTGGCTTCGGGGAGGACGTCGGAGAGCAGAAATGCGTGGCGGTACGTGCCGATGTGCAAATCCGCTACGGTGACTTTACCTTTTACGCCGCCTAGCTCCACAAGACGGCGAATGTAACGAACGCCAGGATGGCCGTACATGCGGTACAAACCGAACAACGAGAAGGCCAGCAAGACCAATCCGATCGCAGCCAATAGCCATGCAGCTTTGAGCGCCATCGGCACATGAAACAAAACGCCGATCGCGCCGAGAGGAATTCCGACGGCGAGAAACTTTTTCGTGATTCTCCAATAGTCGCGGCGGCTGACGTAGACGGCGCGTCCCCAATACCACCATGCCGTCGGCCGCTTGCTGGCCACCGTTCCCGGGTACCAATGGGAGATTGGTTGGTGTGCGCTGGTCATCGTTTCTCCTCGAATTCGAAACTTAATTTCCGCAGTCCACGACATGTTCAAACTTTATTGGCTCTTCCCAAAAAGTAGATCCCTCGCTTTGCTCCGGATGACAAAAATAGTGATCGCTCACTCAAGCCCAACCGGAATCCTGCAACATTTGTAGGACTTTGGTCTGGAAAGGCTGGACAAAAGGCCGAACAAAAACCGTACTGCTCAAATCAATCGCTTGGGCCAGCAAATCAAGCACGCCGTCCACCAGCTTGTGAGTTTTCCGCTGGCCCTCGGACTCGTCGTAAATCAGAGAGAGAATCATTCCGAGATGTGCCAGCCAAAGAGCGGCGGGAAGAATCTGTTGCATTTCCTCGCTGAGGCCGGGAACCGATATGGCTTCGCGGAAGATGGCCATACTTTGCGTACGCTGGCTCTGGGTGCCCTTTCCAAAAACGGAAAGTGGATGCTCGGAATCTCCGGTGTAGCGAAAGAGTGCCCCTAGAAAGCGGCGGTCCTCTTTTACGATTTCCAGTTTTGAGTGGAAGACTACACCCAAGCGCTCGCGTAGCGCGGTCTTCCCTTTCAGATCTTCGACGACCTTATCGGCATGCAGGCGCTGGACCTGGTCGTAATAGGTAGAGACGATGGCTTCCTTGCTTGGAAAATAGTAGTAGGCGGCGCCGGTGGCGACCTTCGCCGCGCTCGCGATGTCGCGCATGGTGGTGACTTCAAAACCGCGCAGACGGAAGAGCTCCAAGGCTATTTTCAGGATCAATGCCCTAGTGTGCTCACCAGCGCTCTTGGTAATGGAAGACGAGCCGTTTGAGACTTCTTTGAACATGTTCAAATACTATCTGACAATCGAAGGAATGTCAAGAGAATTCTGAACATGTTCAATGCATGTTTATATTGTTTTAAATCTTATATTTACGAACGCATGGCCCTTGCTATCCGCGGTTCCCTGCCACGGCCTTTGGAGAACGGAGACAGCCATCGCGGGATGAAGGTCGGAATGTTGATAGAAATTGGGATCGCTCCAAGGCCAAAATATCGCCTAGCTCATTGATTCTCTTGTCTCTACGGGGTTTGCTGAGTAAGATGCCGGACATAACGGTCGGCAGTCAGGCCATGTCCCGCGGGGAACATTTTGGGAGCATTTTGCGTTCCATAGTTGGCAGGCCGAGATGGACTGCCGGACGGCTCTTTGAGAGAGTAGCCGATTCGCAGAAGCGCCTTGCACCGTAGCAGGTTATGAGGCTGAAGATACGTTGGAGCAGGATGCCCAACTGGTCCAGCAATGCCTCCAGGGCGACGGGTCGGCCTGGGAGGAACTTGTGCGCCGACACAGCAGGCGCGTGTTTAACATTTGCTACCGGTTCACCGGAAACCGCACGGAATCCGAGGACCTGTCGCAAGATGTTTTCCTCCGGATTTACCGCACACTGGGCAGCTACCGGTCGGCTCATGGCGGATTCGCAACGTGGATGACAAGCGTGACGCGCAATCTATTGATCGACCATTATCGTAGAACGAAGAGGGATCGCATCACCGATTCGCTGGACGACGCGATGCCGGTGGTGGAGAACAAAGAATCTTCGGGACGGAGACCGGACGAGCAAGCGCTGCTGGGCGAATTGAGCGGCCAAGTGCAATCGGCGCTGACGCGGCTTTCGCCGGAATTGCGAGAGGCCGTAATCTTGAGGGACCTGCAACAATTGGAATACGGCGAGATTCAGCAAGTTTTGGCAGTACCGGAAGGAACGGTAAAATCTAGAATTAATCGCGGACGCATCGAGCTGGCACGCATTCTGGGACAGATGGGAGTGCGGCCATCATGATCGAAGGTGGAGATTCGAAGCGAGCGCGGAGTAAGCCATGAACTGGACCTGCGAACAAACCGAAGCACGATTGAGCGACTACCTCGACGGATTTCTACAGCCGGGCGAGCAAACCGCTTTTGATCTGCACGTGAATGGCTGCGAGCGCTGCACGCCGCTAGTGGCAAGCGTTTCGCATTTGCTGAGCACGCTCCACACACTGGAAAGAGTGGACCCGTCTCCGAGGCTTGAGGAAGCGATCCTGACGGCAACGCTGGGACCACAGAGCTGGCGGAAAGCCAAGCGCTGGCTGCGCGGATTGCAGTCGCCGCGATTTGTGTACAGCGCGGTGTCGGTGGCTGCGACTATCCTGGCGTTATTGATGGCTTCCGGTTTTTCGTTTCGCAAGCCGAAGCTGGCGGACCTTCGTCCCGCGACGATTTATCGCAACACAAACAGTCAAGCGCATCTCGTCTATGCACGCAGCGCAAAATTCGTCAGCGATCTACGCGTCGTCTATGAAATCCAGACGCGCTTGAACGAGAACGAACAAAACCCAAGTACGAGGGAGGAAGTAATTCCGCAATCTTCTCCCAAGAAAGAACCGGGCCAGACGGATAACAGCAAACCTGCGACACCGAAGCAACAGAACCGGGCCTACGATGTGGAACGGAATCTGCGGGTGCTGGCTTCGGAATTCCTTGTCCTGAACGGCTCGATTGGCGAGAGGAGAAATCCATGAAGTGTGCCGTCCATACTGATGTGGACGCTGTCGGTTTCTGCCGCAATTGCGGCAAGGCCATGTGTTCGACGTGCGTGCGCCCGGTGCGCGACGTTCTGTACTGCGAAGAATGCCTGGCAGGCATCGTGGGCATTCCCGCGCCGGCTCCGGCGGGCGCGAGTAACAACGTTGCTGCAACGCCGGGCATGTTGCCGCCGCCGCTTCCACGTGGCTCAGCCAGCAATCCTGGCGTCGCGTTCGTGCTCGGACTTTTTCCCGGACTCGGCGCCGTTTACAACGGCGAGTACAACAAAGCGCTGATACACATTGTCGTTTTCATAGCGATGATCGTGGGGCTGAACAGCGACATGGGCGATGGCGCCGACGTGGCGCTCAGTCTTCTGCTTGCAGGATTCGTGCTTTACATGGCGTTTGACGCTTCGCGCGTGGCGCGGGCGCGGAGTCTCGGCCAAGTTACCAACGATCCGTTGGAAGCGTTGACGAAGAATCGCCCCGTTGGACCGATCATCTTGATCGGACTGGGAGTTTTGTTTTTGTTGAACAATTTCGATTGGTTTTCGTTTCACCGAGTAGGACGGTTGATATGGCCGGTCATTCTAATAGGCGTCGGCGTGATGATGTTTCGCAACCGTCTGGGCGACCGCACGTAGCAACATTGTGGAGGATGAACTTCAATGAGTAACCGGATCCATTGCGCGTGCCGGCGCTGCACCATTCGCGGGATGATGGGCCCGGCCATTCTTATCACCGTTGGAGTGCTTTTTCTTCTGGACCAAATGCGCCACGGATATTTTTCGTTCAGCAATACTTTCCCGGTGATTCTCATCGTGATAGGGGCTATCAGCCTGGCGTCTTCCCTTGCGCCGATGGACGGGCACGTGAGCGATGTTTATCCTCCTGGCCCGCCTCCGGTGATGCCTGGGCCAACACAAAACCCGCCGCAAAATCCACTGCCTGGACAGGGACAGTAACCTCTTATGGCTAATGGCATTTCACGACGCAGCTCGATTTTCCCCGGCCTGTTGCTGCTCTTCGTAGGAACACTCTTGCTCCTGCACAACTACCGAGGCATGAGCATCTTTCATGTGCTGGGGCATTGGTGGCCGCTAATCCTGATTGTTTGGGGCGGGATCAAAATTTATGAGCGTACCACTGCTAACCGCACGGGCGATCCCGATGCGGCACGGATTGGCGTGGGGGAAGTATTTCTGGTGCTGGGACTTCTGGCGCTGCTGGGCATCGTCGTAGGCGTGGAAATCGTCAAGGAAAAAGGCCCGGGCATGGTCGAAATCGGAGACAAGTACGATTTCGACTTGTTGGATCTTGCTCCAAAGACCGTTCCAGCAGATGCGCGCATCACGATACGCGGAGGCCGCTGGGACATCAGCGTGCGTTCTTCGGACGAAGCGCAGATTCGAATTTCCGGCAAGAAGAATGTGAAGGCCTGGAGCGAGAAGGACGCGCAAAAGATTGCCGATCACGTTGGCGTGGAGATCGTGCAGAACGGTGACGGTTACGAAATCCGCCCGACCGGCGCGGGTGATTCGCGAATCGGGCTGGACCTGGAAGTGGCGGTTCCGAAAAAAGCTTCGCTGACGATCCGCAACGATCGCGGCGACATTACGGTCGCCGACATGGCGACTCCGGTGAACGTGACGAATGGAACAGGCGACATCGAGATTCGCGACACCGGCGGGGACGTTAGCGTTGACACACGCAAAGGTGACGTCAAAATTTCTGACACGAAGGGCAACGTAAAGATTTCGGGGCACGGTGGAGAAATAAGCGTCTCGAATGCCACCGGACAGCTTACGCTGGACGGAGAGTTTTACGGATCGATCCGAGCTGACAAAATTGCCAAGGGCGTGCGCTTTATTTCGAGCCGCACGGACCTGACGCTGTCGCAACTTTCCGGGCACATGGAAGCTGGGCCGGGGAGCCTTGAGGTTTTTGACGCGCCGGGAAATTTGAGTGTGCGCACGCAGGACGACATCACGCTAGAGAATGCGGGCGGAAAAGTAAAAGTCGACAATCGCAGGGGAAGCGTTGATGTGCGCTTTACGACTCCGCCGAAGGACGACATTGAAATTACCAACGCTTCGGCGGCGATCACTCTCACGCTGCCAGATACGTCGAGCTTCGACATTGTTTCGGACTGCCACTCGGGTGACACGGACAGCGAGTTTCACGCGGATTCATTGAAGCAGACTTCGACGGAATCAGGTGATTCACATCTGGAAGGAAAGTATGGAAGCGGACGCGGGCCGAAGATCACGTTGAAGACGAGCTATGGTTCGATTTCGCTGCGCAAAACCAGTTCGGACATTCCCGCACCGCCGCCGCGGCCGAAAACTCCACAGCCTGCTCCCGCAAAGCCAGAAAAGCACTGATCCTATTCTGATTCTTGCCTGCACGTTTCATGGACCCGCAGAGTGCCGCGTCTATTCGTAGCGGAGTGCGACGATGGGATCCACGCGCATGGCGCGCCGCGCGGGGATGTAGCATGCGGCCAGCGAAACTCCCACCAGCAGCACATTCACTAGAAGAAAGATAAGCGGGTCGCGCATGCTTACCCCGTAGACCATGCCCTCGAGAAGTTTCGTCAGCAGCAGCGCGGCGCCGATTCCCAACACCACTCCCGCGAGAACGAGTTTCAGTCCTTCCGCCAGAATGAGCCGCAAGACATCGGCAGGACGCGCGCCTATGGCCATGCGCACCCCGATCTCACGCGTGCGCCGCGAGACTGCAAAGGAAATCACACCGTAGAGACCTACGCTCGCGAGCACCAGCGCGAGAGCGCCGAAGATGCTCAAGAGCTGCATCATGAAACTGCGCAGGGCGAGCGAACGCGATAGGACTTGATCCATGGAGCGGATTTGGCCGGTGGGCACGAGCGCATCCACTTCGGCGACGGCTTCACGCACGGACTGGCTGAGGCTCAGGGGATTTGCGCTGGTGCGGACGATGATGCTGCGGGGAAACCAACCTTCGAAAAGTTTTGAGGTGCCGTAGCCGGCTTGCGAAGCAGGAATAAAAGTTGCGGGCTCGGCGGGCTGATCCAGAAAACTCTTCACGTCTCCGACGACACCCACGATTTCGCATGGGACGTTGCTGACGAAGAGGTGTTTTCCGATGGCCGCCTGATCCGGGAAGTATTTGCGAGCGACGACTTCGTTGATGATGACGACGCGATTCGAATCGGCTGAATCGGCGTCGGTGAAGACGCGGCCTTGCTTCAAGGGCATGCCAATGGCGCGGAAATACTCGGGAGTGATTTCGCGGTAGTCCATGGAGATCCACTCGGATTCCTTGGGGCCAGCGATTCGAACGCCGTTATTTCCACCGCGCTCGAGAGGCAAACCTGCGGCGACAATGCCGACAGCTTCGACACCGGGAAGTGATTCGATGCGCTGCTGCAGGGAGCGATAAAAACTTGCGATCTCGGGCGTGGAGTTGTATTTCGAACCGTTCAGCCAGAATTGCATGGTGAGGACGCGGTGCGGATCGAAGCCAGGGTTGGTGTTGAGGAGCTTGGCGAAGGTCGCGATCATCAGGCCCGCGCCGGTAAGGAGAACGAGTGACAAAGCAAATTCGCCGATCACCAATCCTTGGCGTAGGCGCGCGCGGCCTGTTCCGGCGCTGGCCCGGCCGGCACCTTCCTTAAGAGTTTCGTTGAGATTGGTCTTGGTGGCGTAGAACGCGGGTGCGAGACCAAATAAAGCACCGGTCAAAAGTGAAATAAAAAATGTGAAGGCGAAGACCCAGCCGTCCAGGTGAATGTCGTCCACGCGCGGCAAGTTGACGGGCGCGATGGCCAGTAGCGAACTAAGCCCCGCGTTGGCGAGCAGCAGGCCGAGTGCTCCGCCCATCAGGGCGATGAGCATGCTTTCCGTGAAGAGTTGGCGGAAGAGCCGCATGCGTGAGGCGCCGAGCGAAATACGCACGGCGATCTCGCGGCCGCGGGAACCACCGCGTGCGAGCAATAAATTTGCAACGTTGGCGCAAGCAATGAGCAGCACAAAACCGATCGCCCCAAGCAGCACGAAGAGGTAGGGCCGCACCGCAGCGCTGATCATCACTTGGTAGGGCACGAAACTGATGATCAACTGCTGGCCGACAACGTTAGGAAATTGCGCGCGGAAATCGCGCGTGACGATATCCATCTGGGAAGCAAGTTGAGCGCGGGTCGTTCCTTTCTTCAGGCGTGCGACTACGCCGATGTTTTCGCCACTCCCCGCAGTCTTGGCCACCAGCGCCAGCGGCGCCCAGACCTGCGGCGCGGGGCCAGAATCAAAGGTTGTGGCGTTGGCGTTAAAGTTCGCAGGCATTACACCGATTAAGGTGTAGGGATCGCCGTTTAGGATAATTTTTTGGCCGAGTTTTCCAGGATCGGAGGCGAATCGACGCTCCCAGAGACTGTGGCTAATGAGAGCAACGCGCTGGCCGTCACCGCGATCTTCCTCTTCGAGGAAATCGCGGCCGACTACGGGATGAACGCCGAGAACACTCAAATATTCCGAAGAGACATGAAGGCCGTTCACATGCTCCGCTTGGGTTCCGGTGGAAAAATTGAAACCGACCGGGGTGTAGCCGGCGATGTGTTCGAACGGCTGAGAATAATCGCGGAGACCCTGAAGCTCCTTCGAGGAGAGATCCATCTCATCGGATTGTCCCTGATAACTTTCGGAAAGCTGGACGATACGGTCCGGCTGCGGGAATGGCAGGGGGCGAAGGAGCACGCCGTAAACGATCGTGGAAATCGCGGTGTTTGCGCCGATCCCCAGAGCCAGCGTGAGCACGGCTACGATTGTAAAACCGGGAGACTTCAGCAGCACTCGCCAGCCGTAGCGCAAATCCTGCAAGAGCGTTTTCATGGCAACCCTCCAGGGACAGTGACGGTGTAACTGGTAGTTCTGTTTCTGAAGTTTAGCCGATTCTCTTGGCTGGTGTGGCTCCGAAATCCCCGCCGCCTAGCGTTCCGCCAAGCGGTTCAATTCCGCGTAAAACGTGGGGAAGGAAACGCCGGCGCAGTCCGCATCGCGAATGACAGTGTTTCCCTCCGCCGCAAGGCCCGCTACGGCGAACGCCATGGCGATGCGGTGATCCCCGTGCGGCTCAATCTCCGCTCCACGAAGCTTGCCGGTGCTGCGGCCTTCTACTTTCAATCCGTCCGGCCGCTCTTCCACTCTCGCACCCATTCGTCGCAAATTCTCGGCTAGAGCGGCGATGCGGTCGCTTTCCTTCACTCTCAACTCGGTCGCGTCGTGAATCTCGATTCCCTCTTCCGTGTAGGGGCCCAGCGCGGCAAGCATCGGCAGCTCATCTATCACGAGCGGGATTTGCTCGCCGGCAATCACGCCACCCTTTAGTGATGCGCCCTTCACAGCCAGGTCGCCGATGAGTTCGCCGTTAGAACTCTTGAGCCCGATGATTTGGATGGATGCACCCATGGAGGCAAATAAATCCAGGATGGCCGTGCGCGTGGGATTCAAGCCGACATTGTGAATCAGGATGTTCGAATCGGGGAAGAGCGAAGCCGCGGCGATGAAAAATATAGCGGAAGATAAATCTCCGGGTACGTCAAGCGATTTGGCGAGCAGTTTGCCGCTTCCGTTTCCACTGGCGAGGCCGTGAATTCGAATCGTGCGTTCATCTTTTTCAATCACTGCGCCAAATTCTTCCAAAGCCAACTCGGTGTGATCGCGAGTTCGCGCTGGCTCGGTCACGCTGGTTACGCCATTTGCGAACAAACCTGCCAACAAAACTGAAGATTTGACTTGCGCGCTGGCCATGGGCATTTTGTAATCAATGGCGTTGAGTTTCGTGCCGCGAATTTCCAGCGGCGCAAAATTATCATCACGCGCGCGAAGGTCCGCGCCCATTTCTCGCAGCGGCCCGATGACCCGTTTCATCGGACGTTTCTGCAACGAGTCGTCGCCGGTCAATTTCGAAGAAAACTCCTGCCCCGCCAGAATTCCTGCCAGCAGCCGCATGGTGGTGCCGGAATTTCCGGCATCGAGCGCGCGCCAACTGCTTTTCAATCCGCGCGGCCCGCGGCCGGTCACGCGAACTGTATCCTTGTCTGTCTTAACTTCCGCGCTGAGAGCGCTCATGCAACCCAGCGTGCTGTGGCAATCCGCAGCCGCCGAAAAATGCCGCAGTTCGCTGGTGCCTTCGGCCAACGCCGCCAGCATCGCATATCGATGCGAAATGGACTTATCGCCAGGAAGATCTAGTCCGCCGGTCAAATGCTTGGCGGGATGGATAGTCTCTTTTTTCACGACGAAATTCTAACATGCAGGGTCACGCGTGTTCGAATTCCTATGGTTGCTCCCTAATTTCGATTTTCATATTTCCATTCTCTGCTTTTAGCCCTGTCCATTCGGACAGTTTTTCGCGGGGCACGCCCTGTACCACGCGTTGAAACACGGCGGCTCCTCAAAACGTATTATTGAGTGAGGAGAATTGTCATGTCAGCCCGCAGCACGTTTGTTCATATCACCACCAGAGCCGGCATCATGTTCGGCGCACTCTTTCTCGTAAGCGTACTTCTCGCAGCTATTCCCGGCCATCGCGCGCCAGCGGTACCCGCACAGGATGCGCAGCAATCGTCCAGTTCGCAGACTAAGGAATCGCAAGGAATGGACCACAGCAAAATGGCCGGCATGGATATGGACGATGCCAAGGCCAATGAAGCGCACGCTGTCCACGATATGACGCCCGGGCACATGGATGCACACAACCTGCACATGCACATGACGTCGATGCGGCCAGCGACTCCTGCAGACACGGCGCGGGCCAACGAAATCGTCACGCAGCTGCGTTCCGGCATCGAAAAGTACAAGGACTATCACGTCGCACTGGACGAGGGTTACAAGATCTTTCTGCCCAATGTGCCGCAGCCCGAATATCACTTCACAAAATATGTGAACGGATTCCTGGAAGCTTTCTCATTCGATCCGTCGCGCCCGACTTCCCTGCTCTACAAGAAAACTTCCGATGGCTACGAGCTCGTCGGCGCCATGTACACCATGCCCAAGCGCGCGACGGAAGATCAGCTCAACGCCCGCGTCCCCCTAAGCGTGGCGATGTGGCATCTGCACACGAATCTTTGCATGCCGCCGAGGGACAAACGCGGCACCGCAGACATGACCAAGTTTGGCCTCAAGGGCACCATCGCCAGCGAAGATGCCTGCGACGCCGCGGGCGGCCGTTTTCATCCGGTGATTTTCGGATGGATGGTGCATGTCTATCCCTACGAAGACTCGCTCGACAAAATCTTCGCCATGCACCACCACGACTAGTTCAACCCACGCGCTATTCGCTAGACTACTGCTTTCGAGCACCGATAGTTCATCCGCGGGACGTGCTGACCCGTGAGGGCAGTTCTAGGACGCCTAGCTAACTCTTCCCATCGGTAGAGCATCGTAGGTTTCATTGCTTCGCGGTACTGCGCCGCGTATGATTGCCGATTCATGCTCACGGTCCAGCCTCATCTGTTGAAGTCTCGTCGCTTTATCTCAGTTGCTCTCCTTGCGTTCACCAACGTATTTTGTGTCGCCCCGGGTGTGGTCCAAGCGCAAATGTCCAACGAAATCCTTCCACTGAGCGGTGTGCGCCCGGGAATGCAGGGGTACGCGTATACGATTTTTGCGGGCGATCAGGTGGAAAAGTTCGACCTCGAAGTTATCGGGGTGTTGGACAATTTTCTCGGTCCAAAACAGTCGATTATTCTTGTGCAGTTGAAGGGGCCCAAGGTCGAACATACTGGAGTGGTCGCGGGAATGAGCGGCAGCCCGGTTTATCTGGACGGCAAACTGGCGGGTGCGCTATCGCTGAAATTGGGCGTATTCACGAAGGAACCTATCGGCGGCGTGACACCTATTCAGGATGTGCTGAACCCTCCGTACGAGCCTGCCGGAGCGCAGGCAGCCACGCAGCAACTTTCTCTTCCCAGTGAAGCATCCACACGGACTGGCCTGCCTTCGGGTTCGGCGCTTGAGCCTATTGAAACGCCTCTGGTTTTCTCTGGCTTTCAGCCTGCGGCGCTGCAGCAATTTGCGAATCAGCTACAAGGCTACGGATTCATCGCGGCGCAAGGGGGCACGGCGGCGCCGCGGCCCGATGATGGGCATCTGGCTGCGGGCGAGATGGCTGGGATGGTGCTCGTGCAAGGCGACGTCTCCATCAACTCCGCTTGCACGGTCACGGCAGTGCAGGCCGACCGCGTCTATCTTTGCGGCCATCCATTTTTGAATCTAGGTGACGTGCAGCTACCGATGGCAAGGAGCCGCGTGGTCACCACGCTCTCCTCTGATCTTTCTTCAACGAAAATCGTCAACGTCGGCGGCTCGATCGGCACGATTACCGGGGATCATCTCACAGCGGTTACCGGCAGACTGGGCGCGCCTCCCCCGATGATTCCGATGGATTTGACGCTAATGGTGTCTGGCGCGGAGCCTGCCAAACAGAAAACGCTGCATTTCGAACTCGTCAATCACCCCAAACTCACGCCACTTCTGGTGGCACTGACGACTTTTAACGGGCTTACGCAGAACTCTCTGTATGGGGAAGGAACCACACTGCATCTTTCCGGAGAGATTCGCCTGCAGGGGCATACACCAGTGCAAATCGAAAACACGTTTGCTCCCGGCGATTTTCTTTCTCCCGATGGCCTGCCCATTGCACTGAGCGTGCAGAATGTTTTTACACGCCTGTTCGTGAATACATTTGAACCCGCGAAAGTGGAGCGCATCAGCCTTCGCGTCGAAAGCGCGCCGGGGCGGAAATCATTCACGATTGAGAGCGCGTGGCTGGAAAAAGGGGAAGCAGCTCCCGGTGAGACTTTGCACGTTCGCGTGTTGCTGCGTCCCTACCGTGGGGCATCACGCGTCGAAGAGACCACGGTTCGAGTGCCTGAACAGGTTGCGCGCGGCACCACGTTGCGTATTCTGGTCAGCGACGCCGATTTGCTCAATCGCGCCTCGCGCGGGTTTGCTTTTGCCGGAGCTGGCAGCGGTCCCACGGGCCTCGATCAGCTAATCGCCCTTTTGAATCGTGAGCGGCGTAACGATCGACTTTACGTCGGTCTCTTCGCCCCGAGCCCTACGCTTCTTTGGGACGACAAAGAGCTGCCAAACATTCCGCTTTCGCAGATCAACGTCGTTGACGGCCGGCCAACTCCGGGCAGCGTTCAGGTGCTGCGCGAATCGTTGGCCAGTGAAGCTTCCATCCCGCTCGGAGGCCCCGTCTCCGGCGTTATTTCTCTGAATCTGCAAGTCCGGTGAACACTTCAATGACCCATTCGCCCAAGCGCCCACTCAAATTAAGCTTCTCCGGACGGACACAGCGCCGCGCCGTTTCCTTGTCCTTATTTCTTTGCTTCGTTACATCGTTACCTCTTCTCGCCGAGCACACCCGCCGCTGGCGCCAGTCCACGTACGACGAATTTCTGAAAGGCACCGCGCACGGCGTGGCGGTGCGCAGCGACGGCCGCCTTGAACTCGCCCCAAAATTTACTTTGTTGGCCGATGCGGATGCTTCCTATCTTTGGTCCATCCGGACCGATCCCAAAGGCACGCTCTACGCAGCCGGCGGCTCGCCTGCAAAGGTCTTTCGCTTCGATTCGAACGGCAAACCGGCAATCGTTTTCGATTCCACGGACCTCTCGGCGCAAACAATCGCTTTTGATTCCAAGGGCGCACTCTACGTTGGCACTTCACCGGACGGCAAGGTTTACAAAGTTTCCGCGACTGGGGAAAAGTCAGTTTTCTTCGATCCCAAAACGAAATACATCTGGGATCTTGCTTTTTCCTCTGACGGCACTCTCTACGTCGCCACCGGCGACAAAGGACAGGTCTTTGCGGTCGCACCCGATGGAAAGGGCGAACTCTTCTATTCTAGCGACGAGGCGCACATTCGCGTTTTGGCTTTCGAGTCGCAGGGAAATCTGATCGCCGGCACGGAGCCGAGCGGGCGCATTCTTCGCATTTCGCGAAGTTCCTCGAAGTCACGCGCAAAAGACTACAAGGATTCTGGCGCACCAAAGGCAGACGGCTTCGTGCTGTACGAAACATCCAAACGCGAAGTCACTTCTCTGGCGGTCGCGGCAAACGGCGTGATTTACGCCTCCGCAATCGGTGAAAAACAGCGCGTCAACCAAGCACCCAACACAGTGATTACCACTCCGCAAGGGACAACGACTATCATCGGAGGTGGCATCATCAGTGGCGGCGGCCAGCTCCAGCCGCAACAAGCCTTCGTACCCTTTCCTCCGTTGCTATCAAGCAGCATTTATCGCGTCAGTCCTGATGGCGCGCCGGAAGAGCTTTGGTCTTCGCGCGAAGATGTCGTTTATGCGCTGGGACTCGCTTCCGATGGCCGCCTGCTTGCCGGCACGGGAAATAGCGGCGCGCTCCTGGCCATTGATGGCCACGGTGTTTTCGCGCATCTCGCCAAATCCGGCACCGGGCAAATCACCGGCATTGCGCGCAATTCCTCTGGCAAGGTTTTCTTGTGCACCGCGAATCCTGGAAAAGTCTTTTCCGTCGGCCCGGAATACGAAGCGGAGGGCACGTTCGAATCGCGCTCTTTCGATGCGCAACTTTTCTCACAGTGGGGCAGGCTCGAGTGGTGGAGTCCTCCGCCGAGCGATGGAGCAAAAGCGGCGGCGCATTCGAATGAACCGCGGCTGGAATTTTTTGTGCGCTCAGGAAATACGGAAGACCCTGGCCGCGAGTGGTCTCGCTGGTACGGCCCGTACACAAAATCGGGCACAGCCACGGAAGCGCCACCAGCGCGGTTCGTGCAATGGAAAGCTATCATTCACGACGGCCGCCCGGGAGACGGCATCGATTGGGTGAGCATTGCGTATCTCCCGCACAACGTCGCTCCAGTCATTGATGGAATCGTCCTACAAGATCCTGGCGTGCGCGCACAGAGCCAAACGGGCATCTCGTCGGGCCAACCTGTGAATGTGACTCTCAAGATGCCGCCGTCGCCGAACACTTCCGGCCTCATCGTCACGCAAACGGGCACTCCACCCAAGTTCGAACAGCCGCCGCAAGGGACTTTGCAAAAGGGCTACCAAGCAGTCCTTTGGAGCGCGCACGACGACAATGACGACGACCTGCGCTACGCGGTTTACTTCCATGGTGAAAACGAACACGAGTGGAAATTATTGAAAGACAATCTCGATCAGAAATTCTATTCCTGGGATACCGCTGTGCTCCCCGATGGAGCTTACTACCTGAAGATTGTGGCAACCGACGTCCAGTCAAATCCCCCTGCCATCGCACTCAAGACTGACCGCGAAAGCGAGCGCTTCGAGGTGGACAACACGCCACCAACCATTGAACACCTGGAAGCAAATATGGCGACCAGCAGTTTTGGAACCCTGCCGAGAATTCACACCGTTCTGGTAAATTTCATGGCGCGAGACGCAGGGAGCAGCATCGAGCGGGCTCAGTACAGCGTTGACGGCGGCGATTGGACTCTTGTCGCCCCAGCCAGCCGCATCAGCGATTCGATGGAAGAACACTACGAATTCTCACTTAGCGGGCCTGCCCCGGGAGAACATACAATTGCGGTGCGTGCCTACGATCGATTCGAAAATGTGGGTAGCGCGAAGACTACCTTCACCGTTCCGGCCACAAAGCCCTGAAGCTCAAGGCGCGGAAGTGCTTGCCGGGCTGAAGCCGGCCTCTACAAGTGAAAGTTCATATCGGATAACTGAGAACTGAAGTTCAGTTCGCCCAACGGTCTACGGGAGGAATGGTCTGGAATTTCTCGATTTCGGCGCCAAAGCCGATGCGGCCGTCTCCATAAGGCTCATTGCGGACGTGGACGACGCGCGCGGTGCAGCGCATCTCCTGGGCCGAGTTACCGGTCACTTCAGCGGGCATGCGAAGCGTTGCTTCGATGGGCATTCCAACCTGCAGGGGAGCCGATGAGGCAAAAAAGAACCCGCCACGCGAGACGTTTAGAGCCTCGGTAAAGTGCTCGGTACTGTCGGCGGCTACGCCAAGTGCCCGGAAACGCAAGGGCGTCCGGAGGCTTAGGCGGGTTAGTTGGCGGCGTTCAGAAGCCTTCATTTTGTCCTTCTAGCACGAGGAAAAGCTCCGTGCAGACACTCGCAAGTCCAATGGGAGAGGCTTTCAGCGTAACAGAGCTAGGAGTGCGGTCAAGTACCAAACAGGGATGGCTCTGGAATACCAGTACCGCCTCGTCCGAGGCCTGACTTGCGTCCTCCAGCTCGCAAGAACTAGTCCCCAACATGCCATAATGCCTCTTTAACTGCGGCGATGAACGGATTATAAAAAGGGCTCGCTGAACCTGAAAGATCAGGCTAGCCTTTTGAGCCCAGAGTGAGCCCCATGAGCACAGCTCCATCGGTTGAAACCGCGACCTACCAGCCGCCCAGTTGGGAAGCCATCGTCGCGGCGCATGCGCGCATCGCTCCGAGGATCCATCGCACGCCGGTGATGACCTCTGCGTCTCTGAATGCCATGACCGGGGCTCAGCTTTTCTTCAAGTGCGACAACCTGCAGAAAACCGGCTCGTTCAAGATCCGTGGGGCGTCGAACGCGATTCTCTCTTTGACGGACGAACAGGTCGCGCGGGGAATCGTCACCCAATCGAGCGGCAACCACGGCGCTGCAGTGGCGTGCGCGGCAGCTTGGCGCGGAGTGCCGGCGTGGATCGTCATGCCGAAGAACGCGCCAGCCGTGAAAGCCAAGGCCATCGAAGGATATGGCGGAAAAATTGTTTTCTGCGAGCCTACGGTGACTGCGCGAAAGGCGGCTTGCGACCGTCTTCAGGCAGAGACGGGCGCCCACCTGGTGCATCCTTATGACGATGACCGAATCATTGCAGGACAAGCCACCGCCGCGAAGGAATTGCTCGAAGAAATCGGCGACCTGGACGCTGTGTTTGCGCCAGTCAGCGGAGGCGGATTGCTGAGCGGGACATGCCTGGGTGCCAAGGGGATTCGCGCGGATGTACGCGTGTTTGGCTGCGAACCAGAGCGCGCGGATGACGCTTATCGTTCGTTGGCGAGCGGGACACTGCAATCGCAGGACTCCAGCGACACTATCGCTGACGGCTTGCGCGCGTCACTGGCGCCGCGGACGTTCGCCATCCTGCGGAGAAATCTGGACCGCATTCTTCTGGTCAGCGAAGAAGAAATCATTTCTTCAGCACGACTGGTTTGGGAACGCATGAAAATTATCATTGAACCGTCGAGTGCCGTGGCCATTGCCCCGCTTCTAAAGCCAGGAATCGTGGCGTCTTTGAATCTGCCGAAACACACCGATGGCAGCCCTCCAAAGCTTGGAGTGATCTTCTCCGGCGGGAACGTGGATCTTTCTTCCCTTCCCTGGAAGTAACGTAAGCCAACCAAAAGCGATACGTGGAATCGCACTCTTATATTTTCTTTGCGACGATAAGTCCGTAGACGAAACTGCCAGACTTGAAACCTGCGCGCATGGCGCGAAAGGCCTGGAGGAAATCAATAAATTCCGAGCCGAATTCCGCCGCAATCTTCCAGAGCGATTTGTTCTTGATGATGTCCAGGCCCAGATCCCAGGTTTTGGCGCAGTGTTTGTTTAGGTTTTCGTTGTGAACTATTTGCAGGCCATTCGCACTGAGGAATGCCGCATAGTCTTCCATGGTGTCTAATTCAACGAGCATTCCTTTTTCAATCGACTGAATGCATTTCTTGTACTCGCGCTCCGTGAGATCTTTTTTCTTGAACCAATCGGTGATGACCAGCGTCCCGCCCGACTTCAAGCATTGCGCGGCCCCGGCAAAGAACTTTTCTCGATGCGGGTAATGCGAGATGGATTCGACGGACCAGACGACGTCAAATGGCTGCTCAAATTTTATCTCTTCCGCGTCCATCACCATAAACTTTGCCTTCGCGCCATTGGCGGCCGCTGCTTTCTGGGCCATTTCCACTTGCACGGGAGAGATCGTAATCCCGGTCGCGTCTGCATCATATTGCTTAGCCAGGTGGATGCTGCTGCCGCCGTAACCACAGCCGACATCGAGGACCCTCGAGCCGGGCCTGATTCCAGCCAACTGTGCGAGATAATCGACTAGCTGATCCTGCGCCTGCTCTTTCGTTTCCTTCCCGCTCATCCAATACCCATGATGCAAATGAATGCCCCAGAGGTCCTGGTAAAATGGGCTGATTCGGTCGTAGTGATCTCTGATTTTTTGCTTGTCGGTATAGCGACTCAGCTCATCCCTGTGTTCCCACGCGGCATATCGCTCAGTCATCCGAGCCTCCGGCTGCCTATAATACCCTTGGCTAAGCTTAGGGGCTAGGGAATGCAGTGTGCTGGAACCCGCAAACTTCGTCCAGTTCATGCACTCTTTGTGCAAGGAAGTATGCACTTTGTGCAAGCGCCAAACCTGGCCTTCACTATCTCATAGAAAAATAAAGGCTTATAGGAATTCCGGTTTGGGCCGTCGCATGCTTCATCCCCTGTGGAAAGAATGGGGCCACGAATGAGCATGAATATCCAAGAACGAGTCGAGGAGCATAAAGCAGCGGTGCTACTGGGCCTCCCCACAGCCGATATCCGGCGCTTTTCGCGTCTGGCAGGCCTGGGACACCTGGAAAAGAGCGCGCTAGGCGAACAGGTGGTTTTCACCTACGACGAGTTGCAGCGGCTTTGTCTTCTGGCGGCACAATCTTCCAAGTAGCACCAAGGCCCTCCCGAGAGTTTGCCTAGACTCCTCCTCACTCCCCCCCACCCCGGGCGCCTCCCCACAGGCGCCTGGGGTCTCCTCCTCAAGTCAAATTCCCAAATTGGAAAAGACGATGCGCGGCGGGCTAATACTGGCCCTTCTCCGACCAGGTTTGGACTTCTTCTTCCACCGAAAAAACCGTGGTCGAAGACATGGCGAAACGGGTGTCGAGTTGATAGGCCTGAGCTTCCAGCGGGATGGCGATCCAGGAACGAGTCTTCACGAAACCTCGAACGTAAAGTTCGATGTAGCGCTCAAATCCCAAGAGGGCCATCTGAGTGGCATGCACCAAGCCATGGAAGAGTGGGCGAAGCGTAATTTCATCGTGAAAAACAATGGTGTCGACATAGGTGACCGAAGCCATGTGCACGAAGTCAGGAAACTTGCCATCGCTCAAAGCGATGGCTTCGGCATAAAAAGGTGGCGGCGGTATGCGGGCCCCGGTGAGAACGACCGTCCTAATGCTATCAAGCAATAGTTTTTGAAAATAAGCCTGAACGGCGTTTTTCCATCCCGGAGCCAGCGGCTCGCTTGCGGGAAGGTAAAGAGCTCTTTCCTGGCTATAATAGGCCATCACTCCGGAAATCATCTCAACTACGCGCTTCTCCGGCAGCTCAGCAGGATCCATGGGAACTCGGCTTTCTTCCCTAGACAGGCGGACTGTACTCTTCGAGTCTACAACCGTCAACGTTGGCAAATCCCGCAGTCGAACTCCGATGCAGAACTACAAGGGTGTCACGAGACAATCGCCACTAGCGCTACGAAGAGGTGCTGCCTTCGGCGTCGGACTCTTCGTGCTCAGCGTCGGCATTGGAATAGTCGTCGAAGTGCACCTGAAGAAAGAAAGCGTACCCTGCCTGTAGCGCCTGCTCCAGTTTCTCCGTCTGGTTATCAACGAGTTTGCCATTCGACTTCACCTTCATGGACAGTTTGTCTCCTGGGCTGGGCGTTTCCGCTTGGATCTCGATATAGCCCCCAACATGGGCAGGCACTTCGATCGTCCAGGAACGAGTGCCAGCGGCGATCTTTTCGTAAGTTTCGAGCGTCTGTTGTTCGCCGGCAGGTTTATCGTACTGGGAGAAGCTGACTCGCATGGTCGCAGCAGTGGAACTTTCGACTTCGATCTCCAAACTGTGCCCGCCCTTCCAGACCTTGTCCGGAATATGGCTGGACGATTGTGTGTGAGAGCTGCCGGGATGGATGGTCCACCAAGTCAGCGTGATTGCCATGCCTAGCACGGCGAGGCCCGCACGGATCACTAGCTTTTTCATACCAGGTTGCCCTCCGTCGGAAATGATGAATTCCTATTAGTTTACCGGGCAACTCAGTGGAAAGATTCCTCAAGGCATTCGCTGTGACGTGTCAATAAAGACGGAGCGGTTGACTATCTAGGCGAATCCGGCAGCGAAAGGGTAAGGCAGGCCGCCTTCGACAAACTCAGGGCAACTAGTGGATTTTCGTCGGAAATTCTACTTCTCTTTGAGCTTCAACTTGCCATCCGCTTTGTTTTCTTCGAGGAAAGTTTTGAGCTGCGGCACCGCTTCCAGGAGCCGCACCCACTGTTCGTAATAGAGCGTCACGGGAAAGCGCCCGAGGCCGTAAACGCTGACGCCTCCTTTTTCCCCGACGCGGAATTCCAGCGAACCGGTGCGGCGTGTGCCTCCCTGTTTTTCCATTTCCGCTAGTTTTGCTTTTAGCTCTTCATACGTTGGTTCGGCCATGGCGTCTCCTATCCTGGTTTGAGCAGAACTGGATTATACAATGCGTTTCGATTTGGCGGGATGCAGGCTATACTCTGCGCGCGATTCTGCTGAAAACGGTGGCGCATGGCTGAAGAGCAATCCAAAACCCTCGATTGGATTCACCTGCCGCCCGGCGTGCAGGAAGTGTCTCTGTGGGCCGCCCTGCACGACACGCAGATCGTTTCGATCCAATCCGATCTGCTGGCGCGCACACTGACTCTGCATCTGGAAAGCGACCATTTGCTGGAATTTCACCATCTACCGCTGGATATGCAGTTCCTCCTGCGCCTCGAAGGAGTGCAATCGGCCCGCGTGGCTCACTACGCGATTTGGCCGGGAGAGTTTTCTGTTCCCACGGGCGTCTCACACGAAGACCAAGCGCGGCTCGTCGCCGAGTATCAATCCAAGTGGCGCGAAGAATCGCTGAGTTGGAGCGAATTGGAAAGCGCCATCACCACGGAATGCAAACAAGTGATTGATATTGCCGACGCAACGATGGCTACGGCCGCCGACAACTCCGTTGCGCTGCGCATCAGCGGGCTCCTCAACTACACGGAATTTCGCGAACTATATCTGCGTGCCGAGCGCCTCACGCTTTCGAAAGGTGATGGACAGGACCTGGGAATGGCAGGGCTTCTGCAAATGGGGGAAGCCTACTGGGATGCGTTCGAACGCCGAAAGTCCGGCGATTCTGGGCCCATCTCGACCGAAACTTAATCGCCCCCACCGGGTTACATCATTGGGAGCAGTCTGGAAGGACTTTGGGCATCCCTAAGAAGTAGCGATGCCATCCTATTAGTGTAGGTGCTAACATCGGCCAGGAGAACCAGTTACAGTCCAGGTCGAGGGAGAAAAGACCATGGAGAAGTACCCAGCAAAGTCGAGGAACTTGGGATATATTTCGCGAGGCTCGGGAGCTTTGGTGCTCGCTTTTTTCCTCAGCGCAGGCGCATACGCGCAGGAGCAGCAGCAACAACAACAACAACAAGACCAGCAACAACAAGATCAACAGCAGGACCAGCCGCCCGCCCAGCAGCAACAGCAATCTCAAGATTCGCAATCCAAGCCAACTTATGTCCCTCAGGATGCCGACAGGCCTCCCTACACGCACGACCGCCCAGGGCAGGTCGCGTCCCAGGGTTCGCCACAGGGTGCTCCAAACGGTCGATACCAGAATTCGCAACCGCGTCTGCCGGCTCAGCCGAGTCAACCGCTCCCCGAGACTTTGTCCATTCCTGCGGGAACGATTCTGACAATCCGAATCAATGATTTTCTCTCCAGTGACAAAAACCAAATCGGCGACTCTTTCACCGCTGTGCTGGACCGGCCCATTGTGGTAAATGGCTGGGTGGTCGCGCGGCGCGGCCAGACGATCATTGGCAAAGTTATGGAAGCCAAGAAAGCCGGCCGCGTCAAAGGCACCTCTGAACTTGGCGTTGAACTCACGGACTTGACCATCGTGGATGGCAGCCAATTGCCGATTCTGACTGAACTTTGGAAAGCTTCGGGTGGGACTTCGCACGGTCAAGACGCGGCGACGATTGGCACCACCACAGGGATTGGCGCACTAATCGGATCGGCGGCGGATTGGGGCACCGGCGCGGCCATAGGCGCTGGAGCTGGCGCTGCTCTTGGCATTGGCACCGTATTGCTTACTCGTGGCCGCCCCACAATCCTCTCTCCTGAGGACCAGTTGACCTTCCGGCTGGTTGAGCACGTCAGCGTTAACACTGGCCCAAACCAGCAAGCCTTTCAGCCCGTTACGCAGCAAGACCTTGACGGCGGCAGAATGGATCGCCGAGGGCCGCGCCGCGTGGCAGTAGGCTATCCCGGACCTGTAGGGTATCCGTGCGGCTACTACGCTCCTTGCTATCCCTATCCCGTCCTTGGCGGATTCTATGGCAGCTACGGCTGGGGCCGGGGTTACTACGCGCGGCATGGCTTCTATCATTGAGTATGAAATGTGACCTTTCTAACAAAATTGAAATGGTAAGCGCGGGCGTTCCGATTTCCGGGAACGCCTTCGCTGTTTTGGGGGAATAATAATTGTGCTGGGGCGGTTTAATCTAAGCAAAGGGACAGTTGTTGCGAACGTGAGCGCTGCGAGCATCATGGAGAGGCGCGGCGCTCATCCATAACCGGTCAGAGCATCCTGCGGAATCCCGGATGCATCAGAATTGGCATGCATTTGATGAGTGACCAAAGCACCCGTCGTGAGTCGCTACTTTGAGTGAGTTCTGCTAGCGTGTTATTTGAAAACTCTTTTTCTTGCTTGCGATAAATTTTACGCGTTTTGCGGTCACCCGCTTCTGGTTCAAGCCCCAGCCCGCGAGATACCATTTGGGTACGATGTCCCTTAGTCTAAGTGGCAGCGCCGCAAGTTGTAACACCTGCCCCGACCTTTCCCGATCAGGTCGAGAGCATCTCGGGGGATCCCGTCAGGAAACTGGTGGCGTTTTGTTGGAATCGAATTCAAATCTGCAGTCTGGGCGGAATATGAAACTCAAATCTTCGACGCTTCACAATTTCCTTTTCATTCCTGTTTTAACTTTGGCACTCCCAGCGTTTCATGCCGCCGCGCAAACCAAGCCAGACACCGCCGCCCAATCTGTGTCCATCGCCGCCCCAGTTCCCGCCCGCATCACTCAAGCCATCGACGAAACGCAACTCGTCCGTCTCAAGGGCAACGTACATCCGCTAGCGCGCGCGGAGTTTGATCAGGGAATCGTGTCTGACGCTACTCCAATGAAAAGGATGATGCTGGTTTTGCAGCGAAGCCCCGAACAGCAGGCCGCATTGGCGCAGTTCATGGACGAGCAATTGAGCAAAGACTCGCCCAATTTTCATAAGTGGCTGACGCCGGATCAGTTTGGAAAACAGTTCGGGCCTGCGGATGCGGATATTCAAACCGTGACGGCCTGGCTGACTCGCCAGGGTTTCCAAGACATCAAAGTGGGCGCGGGACGCACTGCCATCGAATTTTCCGGAAACGTAGGGCAGGTACGAAACGCGTTCCATTCGGAAATTCACCGCTTCAATGTTAACGGGGAATCCCGCCAGGCCAACGTAAGCGATCCGCAAGTTCCTGCAGCGCTGATGCCTGTGGTGTCAGGCATCGTGTCGTTGCACGATTTTCCGAGAAAGTCATTGAGGCACATTGTTGGGGTGTTTACGAGAACCGCGGACGGGCGTGTCATCCCTCAGTTCACCACGAGCGGAGGCTCCTTCGTTGTTGGACCGGCGGACTTCGCCAAAATCTACAATATCCCTCCTTCACTTGACGGAACAGGCGTAAACATTGCCATTGTTGCGGATTCCAACATTAACGCGCAGGATGTGATTGATTTTCAGAACTTATTTGGCCTGCCTGCCAACTTCACGTCGCAAAATATTGTCCTTAACGGCCCAGACCCTGGAATATCAGGAAGCGAAGGAGAGGCGGATCTGGACGTTCAAATGGCGAGCATGGTCGCTCCCAAGGCAGTCGTAAATCTCGTGGTGTCTGAATCGACGCTGACCGCCGCTGGAATTGATCTCTCGTCTTTTTACATCATCGACAACAATGCTGCTGATGTCATGAGCTTAAGTTTCGGCGCGTGTGAAGCCGGTCTAGGAAATGCTGGCAACGCTTTCTACAATTCGCTTTGGGAGCAGGCGGCTGCCCAAGGGATTAGTGTGATGGTAGCTGCCGGAGACCCAGGTTCCGCAGGATGCGATGACTTCAACAATGCATCGGTCGCGACTCTCGGACTTGCCATAAGCGGAATTGCTTCCACTCCTTTCAACGTGGCCGTCGGAGGTACTGATTTTGACGATGCAACAACACAGACGAGCTTCTGGAACACGAGCGCAAACAACGCCGCGGTGACGCGAGAGTCCGCTTTGGGATACATTCCCGAAGTCCCCTGGAATGATTCCTGCGCCGCAACCGCCACTAGCGCGACACTCAATACCGTCTGCGTGAATCCAACCCCGTCGTCATTATTAAATATCGTTGGGGGAAGCGGCGGTCCGAGTACTTGCGCAACGCAAAACTCCGCAGGAACCTGCACTGCGGGCAACCCAAAACCGTCTTGGCAAAATGGAATGACTCCGGCTGATGGCCATCGCGACATCCCCGATGTCTCTTTGTTTGCTAGCGATGGACCACAAAGTCAGAGCTTCTATCTTCTGTGCCAGGCAGATGGGATTTCGGCCGGAAGTGCGCCGTCGTGTGCGCCAGATTCTACCGGCCACTTTAGTTTCTTTGGAGCAGGAGGCACTTCTGCCTCGTCGCCAGCTTTTGCAGGCATCATGGCCTTGATCAATCAATCGCAAGTCAATGCAGGTAAGATTGGTCGTCAGGGGAACGCCAACCTCACGCTCTACAAAATTGCCCAGACTGCGAGCAATTCATGCAATTCGAGCAGCCGGACAATCCCAACGCTCCCACCTCCCGCGGGATGCGTATTCAACGACGTGACAAAAGGCAATAACTCAGTGCCGTGCGCCGGGAACTCGCCCAATTGCAGCAGTACCACAAGCGGGTCGAACGGCGTGCTGTTCACAACTGTCGGTACAACCAAGACGCCAGCCTTCAGCACGACATCAGGATACGATTTCGCCACAGGCCTTGGCACCGTGAATGTGGCAAACTTGGCGACCGCGTGGGGCACCGCTGTCGGCGCATTCAAAGGAACAACGACCACACTGAAAATTAACGGGGGAATATCCACCGTCAACATCACGCATGGCACCTCCGTGGCTTCGGTGGCAACTGTATCGCCAACGTCGGGCACAGTTATGCCAACCGGGGAAGTTTCCTTGCTGGCATCTACATCAGTAAATGGGGGAATTGCAGCGGGGTCCCTCACCGTGGGCACCACAAACAGCACTGCAAGCTTCCCACCGACAGGCCAAGCTTTGATTTTGCCGGGCGGGAGCTACTCCGTGGCGGCGCACTACGCTGGAGATGGGAATTTTTCTGCAAGCAACTCAAATGCGGTACCCGTGAAGGTGAATCCGGAACCTAGCAGATTGCAGTACGGCATCGTCACTTTCGATCCAGTCAGCGGCAATATCACCAGCACCAACGCAACTTCAGTCGCCTATGGCTCGCCATACATCTTGCGAATGGACATTCTGAATAGCTCGGGCAACGCCTGCCAGCCTCTCGTCAACGGAGGAACCATCACGGGCTGTGCGTTCGACGCAACGGGAACAGTGACCATCAACGATGGTTCAAGCCATCTCGACACCGGGACCTTCATCCTCAATAGCGCGGGAAGTGCGGAGGACCAGCCGATTCAACTTGCGCCAGGAACGCACCCACTGTCGGCGACTTATTCGGGAGACATAAGTTACACCCCCGTTGCCACTGCCGTGACGGACACCGTGATGGTAACCAAGGCGGCGACGACCACGCAGGTCGTTCCAAACCCAAGTAGCGTCGTCTCAGGAGGCAGCGTAACACTTACCGCGACCGTTGCAACGAACAGCAATGGGGCAGGGCCGACCGGAACAATACAATTTAAGAATGGATCAAGCACTCTCATGAGCCCGGTGACATGCACTCCAACGGCAGCATCAAGCTCCACGGCCGCGTCTTGCACTGCAACACTCGTTACCACGTTCACTTCCTTGATGCCTCTATCCGTTCCACACCAAATGCCTCGCATTCCAGCCGAGCCCATCTGGATCGTATCGTTCCTCTTCCTGATTACGTTTCTGCTGATCCTGAGACGCGTCCCGCCAACGCGGCGAGCATATGTTTTTGCGGCTCTTGTACTGTTC
Source organism: Candidatus Acidiferrum sp. (assembly GCA_041482215.1). GTDB lineage: Bacteria > Acidobacteriota > Terriglobia > Acidiferrales > UBA7541 > Acidiferrum. The sequence continues at coordinate 38,339 of JBGPDI010000001.1, forward strand.
ATGGTCGCAGCAGCGGGAATCGCGGGTTGTGGCAGTAGTAGCGGCAGTGTGGGAGGAGGCGGAGGAGGTCACACCGACAGCATCACCGCCGTCTACGGCGGCGACACAAATTATTCCGGTTCCACTTCGGCTGCAGTTGTCGTCTCTGTCCAATAATGGGTGACAGAGGGTTCGCCTAACTATCCGTAGAATCAACACTTACGGAAGTGTTGATTCTAGAGTGCTTTAAACTCCTTCATAATCAACACTTGCGAAAAACATAGGGGTGGGGGGCTATTATGGTTGACGATCCTGCACGATAACGTGCCTTTATCTGATGAGGTACACCCAGACGCACAAGGATCTCGGCTCTTCTCTTATCGTTAGTTGACGTTTGGCGGAAAGAAGATATTCCAGAAGTGCGGCGCTTCGGAAAGGAACTCGATCGGAACGAGCGAACCTTCCTGATTCATCTGGGGCGAACGGACCACGTTCACTTCCACGCGCTGCTGCGTCTTCGGATTTTCAAGAATGAACTTGGTTCCCTGCGAAAGCCCTTCATGAAGAATGATCATCGCACCGCTAGCGCTGACCGTATGTGTATGGCCTTCTAGCGGCTCAGGCTTACCCGCAAGATGAACGAGCACGCGCATGCGCAGGAGAACGCGTTGAGCGCGGCGCCGTTCTTCCGCGGTGGGTTGCCGAGTCAGAGCAGGGCGCGGCGCATTTGCCACATTCATCGCACCAGGCTTTGCGTAGGGTGAAGGCTTCACAGGTCCAGCCCCCAGAAATCCATCTCGGGCGCGACCAACTCAATCCCGTATTCCCAACCGTCGGGCCTCTGATTGCCCTTCCATACCACGACCGCTGCATTGCTGGTCGCAGTTTCGACGGCAAGATTTGTAAGCGCGAGGCGGTGCTCAAGGTCCAGCGAATACGAAAGAACGACCATGCAACCGTACGGATTAATTACGCGCGTGTGCGCCTCTGAAGTGATGCGCTTGCCGGCCTCGTCGTCCCATTCGAGACGGACGGGTACTCGGGAATTCATACGGCGCCCACGGCGCTTCTCGTGGTGCCGCGAACCAATGTGCTGGATTCACGCTGCTTAACGGGCATTTTCGCCTCTAGTAGGCCATGCTAGAGTTGAGGGCAAGAAGGGTCAATGGTACGAATTCGAGCGGGCGCGCAAAAGAATAGCTGTCCTTATGGACAGGTAAAAGTGCCGGAGCGGGACAGGCCGTGAAGAATCTGATCGTCAATGCCGATGATCTGGGGTGGACCGCGGGAGTGAACCGCGGCATCCTCGAAGCATTTCACCACGGAATTGTGACCAGCACCTCCCTGCTCGCGAACGGTGCCGCATTTGATGAGGGTGTGGAAGCCGCCCGGACGGCTCCCGGCTTGGGAATAGGCGTGCATCTGAACCTGACCGATGGCCCGCCCGTGGCCGACCGGGAAAGTGTCGCGAGCCTTCTGAATGACCGCGGCGAATTCGCAGGGAGTCCAGAGAGCCTGCTTCTGCGGAGAGCACGGCGCAGCCTATTACTTAAGGAAGTGGAGAGCGAGTGGGACGCGCAAATCCGGAAAATCCGCGGCACTGGGATTGCGCCGACTCACCTCGACGGGCATAAGCACGTGCACATGCTCCCCGGGCTGTTTGAGATTGCGCTGAAACTCGCTAAGCAACATGAAATCGGAGCGATTCGTGTTTCCCTGGAGGCCTCCAGCCTCCGCGCAGCTCTTTCTTCGGGTTCACAAAAAAATTCCGGGATGGTTATGAAGCAAGGTGTCCAGGCGCGTGGATTGAAGCTGCTGGCGCGTGACGCCCGCGAGCAAGCCGATCGCGCAGGGGTTTCCACCGCCGATTATTTTTGCGGGATCGCGCAAACCGGCGAGCTGACGCGCGAAGGCGTGATGCAATTCGTGAAGAACTTGCCCGATGGAACCACTGAATTGATGTGCCACCCCGGCTACGCGGATGCCGCACTGCAAAAAACAGCTACTCGGCTTCAGGATTCGCGCCAAACCGAGCTGGAGATTCTGACCGACACGGGGATTCGAAATCTTGTCGCCTCATTAGGGATTCGCCTGATAGACTATGGTTTCGTGGCCCAGGAAGCTTGAAAAGGACTTCGCGGGAAATAATGGGAAGCGACCCTCTCATCCAGTACTCCATTGTCGTTCCGTTCTTCAACGAACAGGAAAACATCCCACCTCTCTACATGAAGCTCACCGAAGTTATGGATGGAATCGGCGAGCCTTACGAACTCGTGTTTGTGGATGACGGCAGCAAGGACGACTCTTTCAAGGTGCTCGCGGAAATCTACGAACACGACCGGCGCGTGAACCTGGTGCGGTTGCGCAGAAATTTCGGCCAGACCGCGGCGTTGAAGGCGGGATTTGATTTTGCGCGCGGCGAAATCATCATTTCCATGGACGGCGACCTGCAGCACGACCCTGAAGAAATACCCCGCTTTCTGGAAAAAATTGAAGAAGGCTACGACCTCGTCAGTGGCTGGCGCCACCATCGGCGAGATCACTGGCTGATGCGCCAGCTTCCCAGCCGCGCCGCCAACTGGATGATGGCCAAGCTGTCGGGGCTTGAACTCCACGATTTTGGAACCACCTTCAAGGCCTACCGCCGCGAAATTATTCAGGAAATTCAGCTCTACGGGGAGCTTCACAGGTTTATTCCTGCGTTGGCAAGTTCGGCAGGCGCGAAAATCACGGAAGTCCCCATCGAGAATCTCGATCGCAAGAGCGGGAAGTCCAACTACGGAATCGGCCGGACCATCCGCGTATTCCTGGATTTGCTGATCGTCAAATTCTTACTTGATTATTCGACGCGGCCGTTGCAGTTCTTTGGCTTACTCGGCATTGCAGGGGCAGGTCTGGGCACGCTGCTAGGATTCTTCCTGGCATACGAAAAGTTCTACCTGCACAAAGCCGTCATGGCCGAACACGGGCCGTTGATGATGCTCGCGGTCGCCTTGTTTATCAGCGGCGTCCAGTTTTTCTCTATGGGATTGCTCGGCGAGATCATCGCGCGTACCTATTACGAATCGCAGAACAAACCGATTTACGCGTTGCGCGAAGTAAAGAGCCATCGCAAGGAAATGGGCGATTCAACCGAGTCCACACGACCCTCTGGCAATCCTGAACGATAGCGAAATCCTAACAAGGAATTCTTCAGGAGTGGCGCGCAATCCGCCGGTATTCGCCGCGGAAATAGAGCAGGGGCTCGCCCTCGTGTATTTCCGCGTCTTCTACTTCGCCGATAAAAATCGTGTGATCGCCAGCAACGTGCGACGCGACAAGCTGGCAACTCAACTGCAGCATCGCATTCTCCAGCACCGGTGTGCCGCTAGGCGTCCATCTGTAGCGAAGGGACAATCGCTCTTCCGCCTCTGCACTCTGTTCGCCTTTGGCAAAGTATTCCGAGAGGGCCTCTTGCCCGGCTTTAAGGACGCTAATGCCAAATCGCTTTTTTGCCTCCAAATACGAAAGCATTTTCGCGCGCTGGTCCACACAAACCAGAATTAGCATCGGAACAAGCGAGACTGAGGTAAACGAGTTGGCGGTCATGCCATGAATCTTGCCGAGTTCGCGTTCCACGGTTACCACCGTTACGCCAGTGGAGAAATGCCCTAGGGCTTTGCGGAATTCGAGCGCGGTAAGAGGTGGCGTTAGCATCTTGGAAGTTTTTGAAGATACCATACTGAGTGCGGGAAAAGCGAAGCAGCGCATGTCTAACAACATGCTGCGGTGCGCGCTTGATCTGCTTGCCAAATTCTGAACGGAGCAAAAGACAATGGCGCGAAAGATCGCGATTCTGGGTGGGACGGGAGCCGAAGGCACCGGGCTCGCGTTTCGGCTTGCAAAAGCCGGCGAACATATCCTGATCGGCTCGCGGGATGCCGCGCGTGCGCAGGAAACTGCAAAACTATTGCGCGAGCGCATCGGCACTACCGCACAAATCGAAGGCCTGGACAATTTCTCCGCAGCGGCTGCATGCGACGTCGCCGTGCTGACTGTTCCTTTCTCTGGCGCGGCAGCGCTGCTCAAGCAACTCAAAACAACCTGGAAACCAGGAATAATTGTGATTGATACAACGGTCCCGCTGGCGGCAACGGTTGGTGGGACACCCACGCGCATGCTTGGAGTCTGGCAAGGCTCCGCAGCCGAGCAAACAAGGGAATTGCTGCCTGCGGGAGTGAGCATGGCGGCCGCACTTCAGAATCTTGGAGCGGAACTTCTTTCAGGAAATGAACCCGTCGATTGCGACGTTCTGGTTTGCGGTGACGATGAGAATGCGAAGCAGGTGGCCTTCGAATTAGTCAGCAAAATTCCGGGAGCGCGGCCGTTGAATGGTGGGAAACTGGAGAATGCGCGTATTGTGGAATCACTTACGGCACTCCTGATTGGCTTGAATATGCGCTACAAAGTTCACGGTGCCGGGATTCGTTTCACGGGCCTTCCTTCGGAGGTTCGACAAAAGTAGGCGCGCCAACCAAAATGCTCAGCCAGCGAATCTACACAGCTCCTAGCCCGTAGTAATGTGCGAGTTTAAGTGTCTTTGAACCAGTTTGTTCCAAACCGAACCTAAGACGAAACCGAGGACAAGCATAACAAGGGAATCTCCGATTACACCGGTCCAGATAAACCCCGAATCTCCAAGAAACCCACCTTCTTGGAAAAACGTGAACGGTATACCATCCGGACGATGACAGTCATAGCATTTGGCGGGCCGCCAGAAGTACAGGTTATTCGCGATACCAAACGCACAGGCGGAGAACAGCAAGCTAATGCCATACCTTTCCATTGCTATTATTCTCAGATTTGTTTCTGCTTCTCGCCTTAGCAAACCGTAGACCCACCAGGCTATCGCAGCTAGACCGCAATCTACTGCTCCTTCAACGATTGCTTTTAGTGAGAGACCAATCAGGAACTCAATTGCAACATAGCCGCTGTGGATATGAAGTGCGTTAAGAACGCTCCAGACAGCCACCCCTGCCCACCCCAGAAAATCGAATCCACCAACCATCTCAGGAAAATACTTAACCCAAAGGAGCATCCCGACACCAATCACCTTCACAAAGCCGTAGCCTCCCAAAAGCAATACCCAACGTTTCTTGTTACCCGTTAGCCAGCGCAATCCTTTCCACTTGGTTCCACCCCAACGCAGGAGGAGCATGAGTGGCAGAAGAAGAGACCCGGACAGCCATATGTGAGAAAGCAGGTATAAGACCCACATCGGATTTCCTTGCTAGTCTATTTGACTCGGGGCGTCCCCTCAACTGCGATCAAGCACTGAACCTCCGATGGACAGCGCTTCATCTCAACTCTCCGAGATGAGGGTTTGATTGCGCTCTTACAAAGGCGATAAAGATAAGAGAGCGCCAGCGAGTTTGCGCTTCTGGGCAGGAGTTTTCATCACAGTCGGGAGGATTGCTACTTTCATGCCAAGGGCCGCGATGGCGGCGGATTGGGATTTGTCTAGGGGATCGATCACGAATGTGCCGGTGAAGTCCGCGTAGAGTCCTGCGACGCCCAGCGCAGTCGGATCGTGCCCGAGCTGTGCAAGCATTTTGTCTGAGGGGCCTTTCAGCGATTTTCCACCAACAATCGGGCACACGGCGAAAACTTTTTCTTTGTTAACGCGAAGCTGATTGCGGATCTGGGGCACAGCAAGAATCGGCCCGATGCTGATCAATGGATTGCTGGGGCAAACGATGATGCGGTCGGCATCACGAATTGCATCGAGAACACCAGGCGCAGGCTGCGCCGATTCTACTCCTGCGAAGCGAATTCCCTTCACGACAGGTTCAGTGCGTCGCTTAACCAGATATTCCTGGAAATGAAGCGATCCTTCGTTCGAATCGATCATTGTAGGAATAGGACTGTCCGACATCGGCAATATCCGGGATTTCACGCCAAGGCTCGTTCGAATCGAATCGGCGGCCTGTGACAAAGTTTTTCCGTCAGTAAGCATAGCAGTTCGATGGATGTGAGTGGCAAGGTCGCGGTCGCCCAGATTGAACCAATTGGCGCGTCCAAAGCCGGCGAGATGTTTCAGCGCATGAAACGTTTCTGCGCGAAGGCCCCAGCCTTTTGCGGCATCGACCACTCCGGCCAGTGTGTACGTCACGATGTCGAGGTCTGGCGAAATCTTCAAGCCGTGCATCACGATGTCGTCGCCGGTGTTGACGATAATCGTCAAGAGGCTCGGGTCCATCACTGCGTAAAGACCGAGTAGCAGCTTTGAAGCACCAACCCCGCCTGCGAGAGCGGTAATTTTCAGTTTTCTTTTTGAGGCCATGGAGAATTCAGATGCAGGCTACGCGGGAAGCGTCACGCGCAAATCCATCTTCGGTCGAAAGTCCCGCGACGCGTTCGCGCACGCGCGGCGAAAGAAACCCGTTTCGGGCGACAAACTCCGGGTAAATCGCCAGGCGTTCTCGTAAAATAAAACCGCGAGCCTCTGTTTCGAATTGCAGCCGCGCGATCTGCGGCCAAGCCGCCTCCGGATTTATGAAATCCTTCGTGACAGGAGAAATACCACCCCAGTCGTTGATGCCGGCTTCGAGCAATCGAGGGAAATCGTCATAGCTCAAATTTGGCGGCGCCTGGATGTTCATTTGCGGGCCGAGAATCAGTCGCGCGAGGGCGATGGTGCGCAGCATGTCGTCGAGCGAGGGCTCGGGATGCGCGGCCATCGGAATCTCTGGTTTGGCGCGAAAATTCTGAATGATGACTTCCTGGATGTGGCCGTACTTTTCCTGGAGCGTTCGAATCGCAATGAGAGAGTCAATGCGTTCCTCCATCGTTTCGCCGATGCCGATTAAAATTCCTGTGGTGAAGGCAATAGAAAGTTTTCCTGCCTCTTCGATGGTGCGCAGACGCAACGCGGGCACTTTGTCGGGAGCCTTTGCGTGGGGTAAACCATCCCGCATTAAGCGTGGGCTGACGTTTTCGAGCATCAAGCCAACGCTGGCGTTCGAATCCTTCAAACGGACAAGAGCAGCATGGTCCATCACGCCGGGATTGGCGTGCGGAAGCAGGCCCGTCTTTTCGAGCACGAGTTCGGACTTCGCCGCAAGGTAGTCCAGCGTGCGTGCAAATCCCTGCTTGCGGAGAAATTCCGCGGCTTCGGGGAATATCCGTTCGGGTTGATCTCCGAGACTGAAAAGCGCTTCCTTGCAACCCGCGCGGCGTCCTTGTTCGGCAAGCGCGAGCACTTCATCCGGAGTCATGAAGTGGGCACCAGGCTGCCCCGGGTCCTTTCGAAAGGTGCAGTAGCTGCAATAGTCGCGGCACAGCGTAGTCAGCGGGATGAAAACCTTTTTCGAATAGGTAATGACATTCCCTTTGCCGTGCGCGCGCAGTTCAGTGGCGGCGCTGAGGAGTTCGGCAAGGGAGGGCTGTGCGGCTAGTGCCAGGACATCATCGCGAGTGAGCGGATGGAGTGTGGTTTGCATGTGCGAGCCTGCTTCGGATACTAAAAGAATTTAACACAGTGGGCGTAGTGAACGCAGAAGCTGCAGAGAAGAGAAGACTAACGGAACAAATCTTCGGCAGCTGGTCGAATGATACGAGCAGCCAGCTCGGATGCAGGCTTGTAACGATAGCCCCGAATGAGAATCACCGGGCAACCTTGTGATTTGCCCATTAAGAGGCCAGCGGCAGCGGCGAGCTCGTCGGCAACCGCGAGAATCGTGGCGGTTAAGGGCTTGCCGTCACGGTCGAGCGAGCCGCGCAAGTCCTGAAGAACCGGCACGCCGGCCGCGCCGATGGCCACATTCGTCAAACCAAGTCGCCAGGGGCGGCCGAACGTGTCGCTAATGATGACGGCAATGCGCTTCCCAGTCTGCTTGCGCAACACAACTGAGAGTCTCTTTGCAGACCGGTCCGGATTTCGCGGAAGCAGTGTCACGACATCCTCACCGGGAACGTTTGAATGGTCCACGCCCGCATTGGCGCAAACAAAACCGTGGCGAGTCTCCGCAATCAACACATGGTCGCTGCGAACGATGCGCCGCGACTCCTTCAAAACCACTTCCATCGCGCGAGGATCTTTTTTTAGCCGCTCGGCGAGGATTAGAGCTTGCGGGGAAGGTTTTACGGTTGTAAACCGAACGAGAGCGCCTTCCGCCTTCGAAACAATTTTCTGGGCAACAACGAGAATGTCGCCGTGTTCGAACTGGATGTTTGCTCGACCCGCGGCAGCTTTCACGATTTTGACCAGATCATTTCCGTTGTGAATCTCCGGTATTCCAGGAATTGGAATCAACCGCAGCTCGGACGTCGCCGAAATACTCGCAGAGGAAGCTCGGGATTTGGATCGTTTCGCCATTAGCACAGAAAAATAATCTTACGCGACACAACAGATCCTTTCACCAAAGAAGATGCACGCCCACAAAAAAATATGAGCGGAGCGTTTTGGTAAGCGCTCCGCCCGAAAACAACTGCTAAAACTGAGTTCTACCTACTGTGGGGTTTGTCTTTCTGATCCTTGTCCTTTTTGGGAGGCTTGTCCGCTGGCTTGTCCTTCTGGCGTTCCTGTTGCTGTTTTTGTTGGAGCTTCTGTTGTTCCTGGCCATGCTTTTGTTCAAGCTGTTTGAGCTGTTGCTGTTGTCGCTGCTCCACCTGCTGTCTCTTGGCGTCTTCAGCATTTTTCTGCTGAATCTTCTGCTGCTGCTGAACCTGCTGCTGCTCGACTCTCTGGCGCTCCTGATCCTGCTTCTGCCGGAGTTGCTCCTGTTGCTGTTGCTGCCGTTGATCCAGCCGCGGATTCACAGTGTCCGACCTATTCGTGTTATCCGGCCGCGATGAGGATGGACGATCGTTGGAGCCGCGCCCATTTCCGGTGTTGGCCGGAACGTTCCCAGCATTGGCAGGCGCGTTTCCGGGGGTGACCGCAGGAGGCGCCGCAGTCCGGACCGGCGGATTCGCCGGAGAGACATTGTTCACTGCCGGCGGGCGATTGTTGTTGTTCTGTACGTTGCCCTGGTTGTTCTGTGCGTTGCCTTGATTGTTCGGTACGTTGCCCCGATTGTTGCCTTGGTTGTTCTGCATGTTGCCCGCTGGGCGATTCACCTGGGCGTTTCGCGGCGTGCCCGGTTGAGCCGGCGGAGCGATCCGGATGTTTGGACGAGCCTGTGGAGTGTTATCGGTCTGCACTCTCCGCATCTCTGATACTGCTGGCGGCCTGCCTCCATTAGTCTGTATCTCCTGCTGCTGTCTTGCGAAAGAGACCGGAGCGGGAGGTGGAGCAGTCTTGGCCACGACGGGTCGTTCTTGGAACCGCGCTGGAGGCCTTCTGTTAACCGCAACGCCGGCGCCAAGCACGCTTCTCTGTTCTGGCGCGACCGTTGGGGTATTCACGTTGACCTGCGCAGTCTCCACTTCCCGGCGATCGACGCGCATCATGTTCCGTCCGACGGGCTGTGCGGACCTGAAATTCTCCTGAGACGTCGCGGTCACGCCATTGGGCGCGGACTGGTTCACGTACCTGATGTTAGTAACGTTTTTGTTGACGACGACGTTGTTGTAGTAATTGTTGACGACAACGTTAGTCACCGTCGTGTTGGACACGTTCACTCTTGTAACGTAAGTCCTGCTCACGCGATAGGAAGGCACAAATACTTCACGCGGCGCGAGTGGAAACCAAGCCACGCCTACGCCAACTCCACCGCCTCCACCGATTCCAACGCCAACGCTAAAGTGTGGTCCGCCCACCCACGCGACCAGCGCGGGAGCATAAACCGGGCGTACATAAGCGACGCCTACAACGCGAGGCGCGCATGGCACCCAGCCCCAAACTCCGCGGACAGTAACCCACCGGCCGTAGTGAAATGGCGCAAAACCCCAAGAAGCATCGTCTACCCAAGTCCAGCCCCAGGGTGAAATCCATACCCAGTGGCCGTACCGATAAGGCGCCCAACCAACGATCGTGGTGTGCGGAAACCAAACGTTGCCGTACTCCGGCACCGGCCGCCAGCCACCATTGTCGTCGAGGTCTTCGTAGCCAATCACATCGGAAGAAACGTAGCGCGCGGATTCGGAATGGACTTCGCGCCGGTCGCGGTCACTGCACCAGTGATCGAAGTCGTCGTCGTTATCGCCGTAACCTTGAATATCGGCGTCGAGCTGGTCGGTCCCGGCAAACGTACCGGTTTCCCGCGCATGAACGGTATAAGCGGAGCCGCCACCTGTGACTTCGCCTTGACCGTCTCGAACAGTGACGAGCGTGGCATCGCCGGCTTCATTGACGTCGACTTTGTAATTGCCCGCACGAAGGATCGAGAAAGCCAGATTGGGAGTGTCGATTTCGAAAGTCTCGTCCTGGTCGAGGCTCCTTACGCGGACGTCTATGGTGCCTTCGGTCAGCCGGATCTGCACGGTGTTGTCATCCAAATTCAAAAACGAAAAACCAGTGTTGCCCGAGAGGCGAATCGCCGCGGAACCAATGTGCAGCTCGGCGCGCGCTCCATTGTCGGTCCAAAGCTTGTCGCCGGTAGTGATGGGCCGGTTGAGGACCGCGGTCACCCAATCATCAGTGCCCGCCGGATTAAATGATACCGGGCCGCTTGCGAAGCTGAGCCGCGCGACGCGGCTGGGGGGATCGTCGTCGTCATCAGCTTTGGCGCGTTGCGGCACAAAAAGAGCTACCGCCAGCGCCACGCTGACGAGGCTCGTTAATTTAAGCAGATTTTTACGCATATCGAATTCTCTCCTGAATTACGAAAGGCGTTTCTTGATTTTCGGCCGGATTTTGTCATGTCACGGTACCCGGTCGCTGTCCCTTTCTGCACATTAGCACTTCGACAGGTGGCTGCAGCTATCGGGCCTTTCCCGCATGTCGAAATAGGAAATGCCTGACAGGAAGTGCTTCACTTCATCTAACACGCAGCGAGTGAAAGAGTTGCAAACCACGAATTTCGGAGCCGCGAGGACCACACAGGTAGATGCAAGTCAGGCCAGAACTAGAACAGAAGAACGAGAGCGGGAGTTTTTTGCGGGCCGATTTGGCTGTGCGGGATGACTGAAAGAGGAACCGTTCGAAAAACAAAAGCCCGCCCGAAAGATCGGGCGGGCCAGCTCATTGGCAGAGAGTTTAGTGCCGCCCGTGAGAGGTCGAGCCTCCACCGTGTGGGCTGCTGCCACCGTGAGAACCGCCGCCACCACTACTGCCTCGGCTCCCGCCACTACTGCTACCCCGGCTGCTGCCACCGCCACTGCTGCCTCGGCTCCCGCCACCCCCACTGCTATGGCTGGGCGGGGAATAGGAACGTGATGGAGCCGGATAGCTGCGGCTTGGCGCCGAATAAGTCCGCGGCGCTGAGTAGGAACGATTCGACGGTGGATTATAGGAACGTGGCTGCGATGAGCCGCGGTTGTTATTGTAAGTGGGGGTGTCGCGCTGCGATGAGCCTCGGTTGTTGTTGTAAGCGGGCGTGTCGCGCTGCGTTTGCTGCGGTTCGTAAGAACGTCCGTTGCTCGACGAATTTGAACGGGTGCCGCTGACGGCTCCTTGCGGACGATTGCCCTGGGTATCGCGGGTTGTTTGCGAGGGTGCGTTGCCCTGCCGGCTTGAGCTTCCGAAACCTGCTGGCGGACGGCCACGATCGCTCGCGTTTCCCTGCGCTTCCCAAGTGCGCGAGCTGTTGCCAGATCGCTGAGATCCATTGTTGCCCGTAGGAGACGCAGACGTCCTGTTCGAATTGGTCATCTCTGAAGGCGGCCGGTTCTGCGACAAATCCCGCTGTCGTGAAGCATTTCCGTAAGTGTTGGGCTGGCTGCCCGGACGGTCGTTCATTGTTCCGGCGTTGTGCGATGGGCTATTCCGCATGGCGCCATGCTGATTGATGGCGCTGTTCGCAGACCCGTTGCCACTGCGGCCCGAGGTCAGACCCGCGCTATTGATGGTACGCACTCGCATTTGCGACGTTCCTTGCGCCGGCGCGTTGCGCGCGATCACGGTGCGGTTCTGAACGGCTGCCGACGGCCGGGCCACGTTCGATCTCATATTCACTGAACCCAGCGAGCTGTGTTGCGTCGGATTTATTCCCACTGAGTTGGTCACACGCGCGCCTCGCAACGAACCTGCGTTTAGGCGGCCTTCTCCACGGTTGATAGCCTGGCCATTCGCGAAGACGTTGCGATTGGCCGTGGTCACCGCATGCACGTTATGTGAATTCACGTAATTGAAGTTGTGAGCGCCACCGTTAAACACATTTGTGTTCCGGATGACCGTATTGTGGATGTTGATATTCCGAATGTATGCACCACGGCTGTGATACCACGGGTAGAACGGTTCGCCGAATCCCAGCGGGAACCAGCCGACTCCGAGACCGAATCCGCCGCCATAGAAGCCGACAAATGCCGGGCCGTAAATCGCACCACCATAGTATGGACCAGGGCACCAACCCCACCGATTGCCCAAATAATTCCATCGTCCGTAGTGGAAGGGAGCGAAGCCCCACGGCGCATAGTCAACCCACGTCCAACCCCACGGGCCAACATAATTCCAATACCCATTGCTGTAAGGAGCCCAGCCCGGATCGACGTTGTTGGGATACCAAACATGGCCGTAGTCCGGGTTTTCACTCCAAGTTCCGTTGTCGTCCAAGTCCGAGTATCCGTCGGTGTCGCGCGAAACGTATTGCGCAGAGACCGAATTGTCTTCCTTCAAGTCGCGCTCAGCAGCCCAGCGGTCCAGGCCATCAGGACCAGGCGCCTTTTCAATGCCGTATTCGACGGTTTCCGTACCTTTGAATTCAGCACGCTCGCCAGCATGGATCGGATATGTCTTGCCGCCCGCGGTAACTTCCCCTTCACCGCGAATCACCGTCACACGGGAGCCGTCGCCGTTCTCAGTAACATCAATACGAAATGCTCCGGCTTGTTTCACAATAAAGGCCATGTTCGGCGTATCCACTTCATTGACGTCGCCTTCGCGCATTTCGCTGACACGGAAATTGATGCTGCCTTCCGCAAGCCGCATTTGCGTGACGCCCTGGTCGAGATTCAAAAACGAAAGCGCGGTCATGCTTCCGAGATGAATGGAGACCGTGCCGGCTTGCAACTCAGCGCGGGAATCTTTGTCAGCCCAAATCTTGTCGCCGATGGTCATCGGCCGGTTTCTGGCGGCGCTGCCCCAATCGCCCTCACCACCGGGTTGCAACGAAACCGTGCCATCCACGAAGCTGATGCGCGCCGCGCGCGTTGGCGGATCTTTGTCTTCATCCGCTCGCGCTTTCGGCGTCGCAAAACCAAGAATACCGGCCAAGCAAAGCAGTATGCTTAGCCTGCTCTTACCGGTGAATGTCATCATGACGTGCCCTCTGTTCTTCGGCCGGACCGCTGGCGTTTCCAAGCGGCTTTAGCTGATCTGTTGGCCGATGGGTGCCGAACTCTATTATCGCACCCGTAGTGTAGAACCCCACAATAGGAAAGAAGTTGCCCCCTGGACACCGGGTGCTCAGCGGGACATCTGCTGTCACATGTAAGTCATTTATTGTAAACAAGTTATGTCCCAACTGGCCCACTGGCCAGGCCCACCCATCCGTTCTACTTCAGGGCAGCGTAGAGCGCTTGCTTCCATCTAGCGTTATCAATGGTCCAGTCGACCTTAGCTTTCTTCCCCCTCTCGAGGAGGGGCCCCCAGACCGCTCGATTGCGGTCATTGCCAGCCACATTGAGGTGATCCACTACGGTCATGCCTAATGTCAGTTCGCTGGTGGTCTCTATGTCCACAAAGTGCTCACTTTGTTGCGTTACGATCGAAGGGTCCAGCGCAATGGCCATTGCCACCGGGTCCGGCAACGAAATTCCATGTTCGCCAGTCTGCTCAAGGTAGGCTTCCTGCGCCCGACTGTTGCACTCAATCGCGAAGCGCGCGTGCGGCGTGCCTAAGCCCAAGACATACTTAATGTCGTCGGGATTCAGAATGGCTTCGCCGCGGCACAAATGCCAGCCCACCAACTCCACCGGCAGTCCGCTGCGCAACACGATTCTCGCAGCCTCGGGATCACACCAGATGTTGTATTCGGCGGCCGGTGTGACGTTTCCTTCGCAACAAGGAGCGCCGCCCATGACCACACTGCGCCCGACCTTGGCTGCAATGCCTGGATTTCGTTGTAGAGCTAACGCTACGTTTGTGAGGGGCCCCAAAGTCACCAGCACGAGGCCCGGGTTGGCTTCGATGGTCGCAATGATCGCTTCTGGGGCGTGTTGTTTTTCAGGAGCCTTTTTCGGAGCCGGATAACCGCGGTCTCCCAGGCCGTCGCGGCCGTGAAACCAGTGCGCGCTCTGGTGCACACGATTCAGCGGTTTTTCCGCGCCCATGAAAACAGGAACATCCATGCTGCAAAGTTCCGCAGTGTAAAGCGCATTGCGAGTGGACTGTTCAACGGAAACGTTTCCGGCAACCGTGGTAATCGCCACAACGCGAACCGCGGGAGAGCGAAGCGCCATGATGAGCGCCACGGCGTCATCGGAAGCAGTATCGGTGTCAATCAGGAAAAGAGGTTTCACGCGGCGTAGGATAGCAAACTCGGGGCATTGCCGCGTCCGCAAATAATCTTAGTTCGATGAGAATTCGCGTAGCAACTCTACGCGCCGGTCGTACTTCGCGCTAACTCTGCGTGCTGGACCTTTGCGCCGATCTGATAGCCGACGCCCCGAATCGTTCGAATCAGAGCGCGCTCATAGCCAACATCCACTTTGCGGCGCAGATAGTTGATGTACACATCCACCACGTTTGTCATCGTATCCAGATTGAGTTTCCATACCTGCTCGACAATCTCCGTGCGCGAAACCGGCTGGCCCTCATGGCGCATCAGGAGTTCAAGCAAAGCAAATTCTTTCGGACTGAGCTCGATGTCGTGGGTTCCCCTGCGGACGCTGTGGCTGAGGCGGTCGAGCTCGAGATCGCCGATCTGCAGTACCGCGCTCACCTGCCGGTTCCCTCTTCGCAGAACAGCGCGAATGCGCGCAGCCAGTTCGTCAAACGCAAAAGGCTTTGCCATGTAATCATCCGCTCCGGCATCCAGACCGCGCACGCGCTCCTCCACCATGCTAGCGCATGTCAGGATGACCACGGGTAGGTCCGGCTTTCTAGTGCGAATGCGCCGCAGCACCTCGAGCCCGCCGGCTCCCGGCAAATTGAGATCCAGGATTGCGAGATCGTACGGGTGGTCGGCGGTCATCTGTTCCGCCTCGGGCCCACTCGAAACTGTTTGAACGGAGAAATGCTCTTGCTCCAGGCGCTGCTGCAAAAATTCTGCCAGCGGCGCGTCATCTTCAGCGACAAGAATGCGCATCGGCTCTCACGAAACACGTAGATTTTGGAAGGGGTGAACTGAGTTTGGACGGAGCGCGTTAGAGTGTCAAGACAATGCGTGCGTCTGATATCGCAAAGAGCATCAGCGTCGTGTTGGTTATGCACGCCGTCGCTCTCAGCAGCTAATCGGCATTTGATGGTCCGCTCTGCTAACGATTAATAAAGCCGCGTTCCAAACTGCGACTCTTGACCCGATTTGGGACCGCCCACCACTCGCACCGATTGTTGATAATTCGCAGGAAAAGTATTTCGTGGATTTACAACGACCTACAAACCCTTTTCACAAAAGGAGTGCGTTGCATGGGCGGCCGCGTGCAGGAGATTAAGTTCGGGATAGGTACGTGCCAAAAGACGTCTGGGACATAGAGCTCCAGTGCGCGAGTCGGGAGCGTCAATTTTTCCGAATTATGAAAAATAAGGACAAGGAGAAAACGGGCAGCTTTCGAGGCGTGGGGGCGGCTGTTCTACGTGCGAACTTTCGAAAGATCGAGCGGCGTGAATGGGGTTTGTGGGTTGCGGCAGCCCTTATTACGTTATTGCTCACCATCGCGCTGGCTTCCTTCCTGCTTCCGAATGTCACCTCGCATATAGACTTTCACACCCAGTATGTCCTCCCTCAAGCGCTCCGTGGTCTAGTCGGTCTAGTGTTCCTCTTCGACCTCTACACTATTTATCAGCACCTGCAAATCCATCGCATTCGCCGGCAGCTCATCGAAAGAGAAGAACTCTTTCATCTGATCAGCGAGAATGCCGCGGACATGATTGCCGTCGTGGATTTGGAAGGCCGTAGACTCTTCAACAGTCTCTCTTATCAAAAAATTCTGGGATATACGCCCGGCGAACTTCAGGAGTCATCGGGCTTCGAGCAGATCCATCCGGAAGACCGCGACCGGGTAAAGAATGCAGCGAAGGAAGCTCGTCAATCGGGAACAGGAACACTTCTGGAATACCGATTCCGGCACAAGAATGGCAATTGGATGGTGCTGGAATCCGTTGCCAGCGTGATCCGCAACGAAGAGGGCGAGCCCGAAAAACTGGTCATTGTGAACCGCGACGTCACAGAGCGCAAAAAAGCGCAGGAAGCACTGTCACACTCGGAAGCGAGTTTTCGTTCTCTGGTCGAGGGCGCGCCTCACGGCATTTACCGTGCAACGGTCACAGGCAAATTCCTGGAAGTGAATCCGGCCCTTCAAAGAATGCTCGGATATGAATCTGTGCAGGAACTCTTCAAAGCAGATCTCGCAACGCAAATCTTCCGCCACACCGCTGACTACCAACGAATGAACGATTTTTTGTCCCAGTCTAAGGAATTAAAAGACATCGAGATGGAATGGAAACGGTACAACGGTGAGCCGATCATGGTGCGTTGCTCGGGACACCATGTCGAAGTCAAAGACGGCGCGGGATATTTCGAGGTATTCGCGGAAGACGTTACCGAAAAACGCACCATGGAACGCCAGTTAAGAATGGCTCAAAAAATGGAAGCCATCGGAAGACTGTCGGGAGGAATCGCCCATGACTTTAACAATTTGCTTGGAGTCATCATTGGATACAGCGGCGTTCTTAAAAAGTCCCTGGACAAGAGCGCGCCCAACTACGAATTCGCCCTGGAAATCGAGAAAGCCGGCCAGCGCGCCGCTTCCTTGACGCGTCAGTTGCTGGCTTTCAGTCGCCAGCAGGTTTTGACACCCTCCGTCCTAAACTTGAATTCGCTGGTAACGGATATGGAAAAAATGCTCCCACGCCTGCTCGGTGAAGATATCGACGTCTCCGTGTCGCTCGATCCTCAGCTCGGAAATGTCAAAGCCGACCAGAGCCAGATCGAGCAGGTAATCATGAACCTGGCAGTGAATGCGCGCGACGCCATGCCTTCGGGCGGAAAACTCGAGATTAAGACGGCCAACGTAGAAATGGACTATGCGTTCACGAGAGATCATCCCGGTTCGAACACCGGGAGCTATGTGATGCTTGCGATCTCGGACTCTGGCAGCGGTATGACTCCAGAGACTATCACCCATATCTTCGAACCCTTCTTTACCACCAAAGGAGTTGGCGAGGGCACCGGCCTCGGCCTTGCGACCGTGTACGGCGTAGTGAAACAAAGCAACGGATACATCTGGGTGGTTAGCGCGCCAAATAAAGGAGCGACATTTGAGATCTATCTTCCAAGGCACCTGGATTCCGAGAGGGTCCCGGTCGTCACGCCTGAAATCAAATTAGCGGAGAGGCCTCAAGGATCAGAAATGATTCTCCTTGTAGAGGACGCGGAACCTCTGCGCAAACTCGCGCAAGCCTTCCTTGAATCAAACGGATTTCGCGTGCTTTCGGCCGCCAACGGTGAAGCTGCGCTGGAAATTGCGGCTCATCATTCGGGCATCTTCGACCTACTTCTTACCGATGTGGTCATGCCCGGGATGAACGGCCGTGTTTTGGCGGAGCAATTGTCGTTGCGGCAGCCCGGGCTAAAGGTTCTCTTCATGTCCGGCTATACGGATAGCTTTATTGCCGGGCACGGAGTTCTGCAACAAGGTACCAATCTTCTCCACAAACCCTTCACCGAAGAAATCTTCATCAGCAAGGTTCGAGAAGTTCTGGATGGCGCAAAGAATGCTCCTCCAGATGCAAAAGGAGAATTAGACCATGCCGGAAGCGCCGTCCGTTCTCTCCGTTAAAGCGCCCGTTCTCACCGATAAGAAGGCCCGCGCGCTGGGCAAGCTGTTGATTGTGGACGACGACGACGCTCTGCGGCGGCTGATGCAACTGGAACTCGGCGAGACCTATGAAATCATTGATACCGGAAAACCCGAACTCGGCCTTGGTCTAGCACTCGAGCACCATCCCGACGCCATCCTTCTCGATTTGCGTATGGCAAAATATTCCGGTTATGAACTCTGCCAAACCTTCACTTCCTTCAGCCGCACTCAATCAATTCCGGTAATTATCGTCAGCGGAGAAGGTGGTGCGCAGACCAAGGAACATTGCAGGCAGTTGGGTGCTGCAGCGTATTTCGAAAAGCCATTGGACTTCGATGCCCTGAAGGCATTCCTCAAAGGAATCGTAAAAACAGCCCGCCACGTTCCACGTGCGGAAGTGCGCGTGCGCTTACGCGTGCCGTTGAAGCTTCGAGGAAAAGATACCCAAGGGAAAGAATTTGAAGAGGCAGCCACAACGGAGAACGTCAGTCTTAGCGGTTTTCTCTGTAATTGCAGCCGAGAAATCCCCGTTCTTTCGAGTGTTGACGTATTCATGGTAGGGGTGCGTGACGAATTTGTGGGCAAAGCGGAAATCATGCACTCCGAGGCGAAGGCCTCCCCGGTGTATCGCTATGGATGTCGCTTCACTGAAAAAAAAGGCCCTTGGGTTTTGCAGTAGTGGCATGGCGCGCGCAAGAAGACAACCTCAACAACGCGCTCCAGCAAACCATTCCATTTTTTCATCAACTCTTGGATTTGACCAACTTGCTGAGCTCCTGAATGTCGTTGGCAGCTGCTAACGAAAGACTTTGAATCGCAGCAGTCTCTCGGCGTATTGCCTCCCAGGTCTCTTCGGGAATTCTCAAGAACGTATTCGCCACTTGCTGATCGTACTGTTTTCCTGCTCCTCGTTCGATTACTTCTCGGGAGACCGCAAACGGAAGCGCGCGGCGATAGGGCCGGTCGGAAGTCATGGCATCGAACGTATCCGCAATCGCAAAAATCTTCGCACCCATTGGAATTTCCGCAGCCATCAGGCCTCTTGGATATCCGCTTCCGTCGCCTCGCTCGTGATGGGCATAGATGATTTCCGCTGCATCGGCGAGAAACGGGATGCCTTTCACCAGGTCATACCCAATTTGCACGTGCCCTTGCATGATTTCGCGTTCTTCGTCGGTAAGCGGTCCCGGCTTGAGCAGAATTGAATCTGAAATCGCCAGCTTGCCGATGTCGTGCAGCCACGCCCCCATGGCGATATTTTTGAGCTGATGATCCAAACCGCCCACGGCTTTCGCCATCTCTAAGGAGTACAAGAAAACGCGTCGGGAGTGGCCTGCGGTCGGGCTGTCTCGCAAATCAATGGCTGCCCCAAGAACTTCCAGAGTGTGATCGTAGCTCCGCTCGACCTGGCTTAAGGCTTCTTGAAGTTGCTGCGTCCGCTCCGCAACCATTTCCTCGAGGTGGCGCCGGTAACTCTCGATTTCTTCCTCCAGATGCTTTTTGTGCAATGCACGCGACAGACTTGCGGAGACAATGCCTGCGTCCACTTGAAAGGGTTTTACTAGATAGTCGTCTGCACCCTGCTGCATTGCTTTGATCCCGACTTGAATATCATCCGTCCCGGTGACCACCAGAAATACCGTGTGGGGATAGAGCCGTCGTACCTCCTCCAGTAGCTCCATTCCAGACATTCCCGGCATTCGCAGGTCAGAAATCACGGCGTCCAGCGACTGATCTCTGAGTAGGCGCAACGCTTCATCGCCACTTTCGGCTTGCGTGCAACGAATACCGATTTGAGAGAGCACGACAGCCAGCATCCTGCGTGATGCTGGCTCATCGTCAACGATTAGCACTCGCAGAGTTTTGGGTGGGGTCCGAGTGGCTGACCCTGTTTCGCAATCCAAGATAGCGCTAGTAGATGCCTTTAGGTGTGTCATGACGATGTTTTCTTGCTCCGCTGAACATCCCCTGGGCGTCATGAAATATTTCAAATGTTCGGAATGATCGGCAAAATGACAAGTATCTTCTTGCAGGGCGGAGACCACACTGTTCGATACTCATGAACCAGAATCCTTTGTAGTTTCAATCGATTAGTCGCAGTGCTTGAACCCACAAAGCGCAAGCTGCGAACATTTGTTTCAAATCCGAATTCTGTTCCGCAATGGAACAGAAAACCGAGTTCAACGAGCGAGTTCTAGGGTTTTACATCAGCCTTTTGAATTCCTCGTATGCGAAATCATGGAACTGCCTTGTGCTCAAAAGAACAAGACTTTAGAAATAATTTTGCGCGACTGAAATTGACTTCGTTTTTCTTTAGCGTATGTTTAAAGGAACAGGTACCCAGCCTCACGGAGACTTCCAATGAATGTTAGAAATGCTTCGGCATTCGTGTCATCGCTCTTTGTATGCCTGCTGGCAATCAGCTGCGCGAAGCCGGCAGACCAGGCATCCGGCCAGGACGCTAACGCTTCGCCATCCGTGGCGGAGGCGGCAAAGAATGCTGTGAAAAGGGCCATCGAACCGAGGCCTCTTGTCGTTCCAGCGGACACGGTCATCTCTACGGTTTTGGATCAGACCATCAGTTCGAAAAGCAGCAAGCCTGGCGATAAGTTTTCGGCGACGGTCGAAGCCCCCGTTGAAGTCGACGGAAAGATTGCCATTCCGAAGGGTGCTCGCGCGGACGGAGTCGTGAAGGATGCGAAAGCCGCTGGCCGGTTCAAAGGGGGCGCCTCGCTGGCACTGACGCTCACCAGCGTCACTGTCAACGGGAAGGAATATGATCTTCAGACTTCTTCCGCAATGTCCTCCACCAAAGGAAAAGGCAAGCGCACGGCGGTGATGGTGGGCGGAGGAGCGGCCGGCGGAGCTGCTATCGGTGCGATCGCTGGTGGCGGCAAAGGCGCGGGCATCGGTGCGTTGATAGGCGCGGCGGCTGGAACCGGCGGCGCGGGATTAACAGGTAATCGCGACATCACCCTGGCCGCGGAAACGGCTCTCGATTTCAAGTTGTTGGAAGCTGTTAGTATCAAACAAAAGTAGCGCCTGGTTTTCCCAGCCCGCGCGTCTCAATAATGCGGGAGCTCTCTGCGGCGAGCAAGCGGCCACGACTGTCATTCGTAGGGGAGGCCGACGTAGTTTTCCGCTAGCGAAGTCGCCGCCGCGCGCGAACTCGTTACGTAATCCAATTCAGCAAGATGAATGTTGTGCGAAAAACTGTCTTCGTTTTGGAAGCGGTGCAGCATAGAGGTCATCCACCATGAGAATCGCTGCACTTTCCACACGCGTCGCGAGCATGTTTCCCCATAACGCTCCAACGCTTCCTTCTTCCCTGCTTCGTAAAAATCCACAAGTGCCCGCGTAAGTACTCGCACATCCGAAACCGCCAGGTTCAGTCCTTTGGCGCCAGTGGGTGGCACGATGTGAGCAGCATCTCCTAGAATAAAGAGCTTTCCGTACTGCATCGGCTCAGCAACAAAACTGCGCATGGGCGTAATTCCCTTATGAAGCACGGGCCCATCCTTCAGCACCCATCCATCGTGCGTCGCCATCCGCAGCCGAAGTTCTCCCCAGATCCGATCATCCGACCAGTTGGCGATATCCTCTTCCGGCGCGCATTGCAAATAGAGGCGCGAAACTTCCGGCGATCGCATGCTCAGAAGCGCGAATCCGCGCTCGTGGTATGTGTAAATCAATTCGTCAGAAGCTGGTGGAACTTGCGCGAGAATTCCGAGCCACGCGAAAGGGTAAATCCTCTCATGCACTCGAAGAATGCTCGCGGGAATCGCAGGGCGGCAGATGCCGTGAAAGCCATCGCAGCCAGCTATAAAATCGCAGGCGAGTTCTTTCCTTTCTCCCTTGTGCGTGAATTGAATCTTGGGATTGCTCTCAATATCGCTAACTCGCAAAGCCTCCGCATCAAAAAGAATTTGCCCCTTTGCGGCAAGCCTGGCTTCAATAAGGTCCTTCAGGACTTCGTGCTGCGCGTAAATCGTTATGGACTTCCCGCCCGTAAGTTCCGTCAAGTCGATCCGTTTACCAATTCCTCCAAATCGAAGCTCAATCCCATGATGAACGAGTCCCTCCCGTTTCAATCGCTCTCCCACGCCGGACTCCACCAGCAGATCGACGGTGCCCTGCTCCAGCACCCCAGCGCGGATTCGCTGCTCGACGTATTCGCGCCGGTGGCTCTCGAGCACCACCGATTCGATTCCCTGCAGGTGCAGTAGATGCGACAGCATCAATCCCGCCGGACCAGCCCCGATAATTCCCACCTGCGTTCGAATCAACGAATTGCCTCGCTATTCAGAAATCCCTTGGACATTTGCAATGTGAAAGCTAGCGCACTTTCTTCAACCGCCAGAGTGAATTATTGTCTCGCTATCGTACATTCGAAACTCCCACATATTCGATTACCGCACAAATTCCGGAACGTGTTTCTCTCCCGCGGTTCGCGCGCGATTTGGCTTAAGATGCAAGAGCATACATGGGTTTCACTCGGTCGTGTAATCAACCTGCCTTCGAACGGTGCATTCGATTGCCCATATTTTCGCTTGATTTCGAACCAATGAAAACTATGTTGCATTCGCGCGTCGTCCGGCTTCTGTATAAGATATAGCTGCGCTGAATTTCCAAGGACACCGATGGGGACTGCATACATTTGTGACGCGATTCGAACGCCGTTCGGCCGGTACGGAGGATCGCTGGCTTCAATTCGAACCGATGATCTCGCCGCCATCCCACTCCGCGCTCTATTCGAACGCAACGCAGGCGTCGATTGGAGCGCTGTGGACGATGTCGTCTTCGGATGCGCCAATCAGGCCGGCGAAGACAATCGCAACGTTGCGCGTATGGCTCTTTTGCTGGCAGGTCTGCCGAAAGAAGCTTCCGGCACCACGGTCAACCGGTTGTGCGGCTCAAGCATGGATGCCATCGCCACCGCCGCGCGCGCCATCAAATCCGGCGAAGCCGACTTGGTGATCGCCGGCGGCGTGGAGAGCATGTCGCGAGCACCCTTCGTGGTTGCGAAGGCAGACAGCGCCTTCTCCCGTTCTCTGAAAATGGAAGACACCACCCTCGGCTGGCGATTCATCAATCCCTTGATGAAATCCAAATACGGCGTTGATTCCATGCCGGAAACCGGCGAAAACGTCGCTCAAGAATTTCATGTCTCCCGCAAAGATCAGGATCTTTTCGCATTCAGAAGCCAGCAACGTGCCGCCAACGCCATGCAAAATTGCCGGCTGAAGCAGGAAATCGTCGCCGTGCCCATACCCCAGAAAAAAGGCGACCCCTTCCTTTTCTCTCAAGACGAACATCCCCGGCCAGACACGACCCTCGAAGCGCTTTCGAAATTGAAACCCGTGGTTAAATCGGACGGCACCATCACTGCCGGAAACGCTTCAGGAGTGAACGACGGCTCTTGTGCGTTGTTGCTTGCATCCGAAGCTGCTGTGAAGCTCCACGGACTAACGCCCAGAGCAAGAGTCGTTACCGCTGCCGCCGCCGGAGTCGCTCCGCGAATCATGGGAATGGGTCCGGTCCCCGCAACCCATAAGGTTCTGGCGAAGGCGGGTTTGTCGCTCGCGCAAATGGACGTCGTGGAATTAAATGAAGCCTTCGCGTCGCAGGCGCTGGCAGTCTTGCGCGAATTGCAAATTCCCGACGATGCGGCGCACGTGAATCCAAACGGTGGCGCGATCGCGCTCGGTCATCCGTTAGGCGCCAGCGGCGCACGCCTCGTAACCACGGCGCTCTACCAACTCATGCGGACCAATGGCAAGTATGCGCTCTGCACCATGTGCATCGGTGTGGGTCAAGGAATCGCCGTAGTTCTGGAACGGGTCTAGCTCCATCGGGTTTTCGCGGAGCGCGCGAATCCATCAAGAAGGATTTGCGTTTTGCAAAAAACGCGAGGAAACCGTTTTCTTTGTTTGACCGGAGTGATTACACTCATCGCATGAATCTTCTCGATCCTCTCTTCCGCTCATCGGCCGTTGATAACCTCTTTACCGATCGTGCGACACTCCAAGGGATGCTCGACTTCGAAGCTGCGTTGGCCCGCGCCGAAGCCCGCATCGGCGTCATTCCTGGATCCGCAGCCGCCGCCATTGTCACAAAATGCAGAGCGGAAATGATCGACACCGCCGCAATAGCGCAAGCCGCCGCTCGCGCCGGAAATCTTGCGATCCCGCTCGTAAAGCACCTCACCGCGCTAGTCGCCAAGAAAGACAAACAAGCTGCGCACTTCGTCCATTGGGGCGCGACCAGCCAGGATGCCATTGATACCGGCCGCATTCTTCAACTGCGCCAGGCGCTGGACCTGATCGCCCGCGATTTGGATAGCCTCGCCCAGCCTCTCGGCGCGCTCGCCCAAAAACATCGCTCCACGCTCATCACCGGCCGCACCTGGATGCAACATGCGTTGCCCACTACGCTAGGAGTCAAGATCGCTGGCTGGCTCGATGCCATCCTCCGTCATCGCGCGCGTCTGGCGGAAACGAAAAAGCGCTGCATCGTGTTGCAGTTTGGCGGCGCAGTGGGAACACTCGCCGCGCTCGGAAGCCGTGGCCCCGATGTCGCCAGCCTACTCGCCGCGGAACTCGGCCTCGGGTTGCCGGACATCCCGTGGCACAGCCACCGCGATCGCGTGGTGGAGATTGCGCTCACTCTAAGCCTGTGCACCGGAACGCTCGGGAAAATTGCGCGCGACATTTCCTTGCACATGCAAACCGAAGTCGCTGAACTTTTCGAGCCCGCCGGCGAAGGCCGCGGCAGTTCATCCACCATGCCGCACAAACGCAATCCCGTAAGTTGCGCGGTGATGCTGCAGGCAGCCATGCGTGTTCCCGGACTTGTTAGCACCTTGCTCTCAGCAATGGTGCAAGAAGACGAACGCGGCCTGGGTGGTTGGCATGCCGAGTGGGAAACCTTACCGGACATTGTCCAGTTGACAGCTGGCTCTGTACATCACTTTGCTACCATCGTCCCGGGCCTGGAAGTAGATATGCACCGCATGCGCAAGAATCTAGACATGACCCACGGCTTGATCTTTGCCGAAGCCGTGAGCATGGCGCTTGGCGAAAAAATCGGCAAAGCCCAGGCTCACGAAATCGTGGAGGCCGCATGCACGCGCGCGCGCAAGGATAAGCGTGACTTGCGAACGATTCTGAGCGCCGATCCAAAAGTTTCAGCCGAACTTGCGACTGTTGATCTGGATCGCTTGTTCGACGCTCGCAATTACTTGGGAGCCGCGGAAGAATATGTCTACCGCGTGGTCGCCGCTAGCCGTGGCAAGATTCCTGCAGGGGAAGAGTAACCGCGATGCCTTTCATCAAGTCCGGAGAAGCCCAGATTCATTACTCGCTCGAAGGCCACAGCGCGTCGCCCGTACTAGTGTTCTCCAACTCGCTCGGTACGAACCTTTCCATGTGGGATCCTCAAGCGCTCAAATTTGGAAAGGATTTCCGCATCCTACGCTATGACACGAGAGGTCACGGACAATCATCATCCACGCCGGGTTCCTATTCGATCGAACAGCTTTCGAAAGATGTTCTAACCATGCTGGACGCTTTGAAACTGGACCGCGTGAATCTTTGCGGGCTATCCATGGGCGGAATGATCGGAATGTGGCTGGGTGCGAACGCACCAGAAAAGCTGAACAAGCTAATCCTTTGCAACACAGGGGCCACAATTGGAAATCCCGAAAGCTGGAGTACCCGCATCGAAACCGTTCGAAAGACCGGTATG
Organism: Candidatus Acidiferrum sp.; assembly: GCA_041482215.1. Classification (GTDB taxonomy): domain Bacteria; phylum Acidobacteriota; class Terriglobia; order Acidiferrales; family UBA7541; genus Acidiferrum. The sequence continues at coordinate 64,106 of JBGPDI010000001.1, forward strand.
AAATCAATTTCTTCCGCCGTACTCGACCGGTGGTTCACGCCCGCTTTCCGCGCGAAAGCTCCCGCCACAATCTCAAATACACAAAAAATGTTGGAGGCAGTAAACCCTGAAGGCTACGTATCGTGCTGTGCCGCCATCCGCGATTTCGATTTCCGCACGGAGTTGGGCAAAATTCGCGTCCCAACACTTGTCATTGCCGGAGCCCATGATCCGGCCACGCCGCCCGCGGACGGCCGCTTCATTGCAGAACATGTCCCGGGAGCGCGATACGCCGAACTCAATGCCGCGCATCTTTCCAATCTCGAATGTGAAGACCAATTCAACAAAGAAGTCGCCGCGTTCTTAAACGTCTAAGGAGGCCCGCCCATGGATGATCGCCAACGCTACGAACAAGGAATGAAGGTGCGGCGTGCTGTGTTGGGCGATGCCCACGTAGATGCCTCGCTGAAAAACCGTAATGAATTCAACGAAGCATTCCAGGACCTGATCACCCGCTACGCCTGGGGAGAAATCTGGACCCGCCCAGGCCTCCCTAAGCAGACGCGCAGCATGATTACGCTAGCAATGATGGTCGCGCTGAATCACGCCGACGAATTGCAAATGCACATCCGCGCCGCCCTGAACAACGGAGTGACCCGCGACGAGATTCGCGAAGTCCTCCTGCAAACCGCCATTTATTGCGGAGTCCCCGCCGCAAACGCCGCATTTCATCTCGCCCAGGAAGTCTTCGCCCAGCAGGACAAGTAATCTCCTCTTTTACGAGTTCTCGGTCTGCTCCCGTTCCGCCGGCCAGCGGAGGGACCTCTACAATTCTTCCCAGAAGGAATGATTGTGGTTCAGTGATTGACCATACGTCTTGCAATTCGCTGCGGCCCCAATTGATCCTTCCCTTCCTCAATTAAATAAAACTTATCAGCATCCACATCATGAAACACTTGCCGCAGTCCGCTGGGCCACTTTACCTCGACGGTCTCCGCTCTCGTCGCTCGCCCCAATCCGAAATGAGCGCGAAGATCACTTTGTGAAAGATAGCTCCCGCCCCCCGCGACCTCACGAATTTGCGATACGCTGCCTGCCTGAACGCGAATGCGGGAGCCCATCGCGTCACGATTGCTCTTCGTCCCTGCAAGCTTGAAATTTAGAAAGTGATTCCCGTTGCCACCACTGTTGTGCAGCAACAGCGGCGGGTCTCCGTTGTTCCCCACGACTACATCCATGAAACCGTCGTTGTCAAAATCCGCAAAGGCCACGCCACGCCCGACATACGGTGTTTGGAAACCACTTCCAGCGATCTTCGTCGTTTCCGTAAACTTGCCGTTGCCCTCGTTGTGAAACAGAGAATTGAGCTGCTTAAAATGTACCTCCGGTGAGACCTGCTCCACTTCCGGATACACATGCCCATTCGCGATAAAAAGATCCAGCCAGCCATCATTGTCGTAATCGAAAAAGCCCCCGCCAAAGCTCAGCACGTCCCGTGTGGGAACCGTGATGCCCGCCTGATCGCTAACTTCGTCAAAAGAACCTTTTCCATCGTTATGCCAAAGATGATCTGAGTTTTTTTGAAAATCCGTGATGAAGAGATCGAGCCAGCCATCGTTGTCGTAGTCGCCCAGTGAAATGCACATAGCCGCCATCGTGCTGCCCCGTGCGGTAAGACCCATTCCGGTGATGGTCCCAATCTCATCAAACTTCCCATTCCGCTCGTTGTGGTACAGGTATGCGTTGAGCCCATCGTTGGCCACAAACAAATCAGGCCAGCCGTCGTTGTCGTAGTCCCCCGCACCCACCGCCAGGTTTTTGCCCCGCGGCTGGTAGATCCCCGCGGCTTTTGTGACGTTTGTGAAAGTCCCGTCGCCATTGTTGTGGTACAGGATGTCGGAAGTGCCTTTATAAGCAGAAGGAGGACAGCTTGTTCGCGCGCCGCTAATCACGCAGTAACGCGGAGCGTCCGGCCCCAGATCTACATATCCGCCCACGTAAAGATCCAGCCGGCCATCGCGGTCATAGTCAAAGAATGTCGCGCCCGAATGAAAGAGTGTGCCGAATTCTGTTCCCCCTACTCCCGCCTTTTCGGTTATATCCGTAAAAGTGCCGTTGCCGTTGTTGTGATACAGCACGTTACGCCCGTATTGCGTGACATACAGGTCCGGAAATCCATCGTTATCGTAGTCTCCCCAAACACAACCGAGGCCATAGCCAGTGCCCGGAACACCCGCTGCCTCCGTAACATCCGTAAAAGTGCCATCGCCATTGTTGTGGTAAAGCGCGTTGCGCGTCGAAATGCCGCGATTGTAAAGATCGCGCCCGTTGACAAAATAAATGTCCGGAAATCCGTCCCCGTCGAAGTCCGCAACGCAAACACCGGGACCAAATATTTCTCGATTGATCGGAATCCCGTCGTTACCGCGAAAGTGGGTGAACTTGATTCCCGCCTCGGCGGTTGCGTTCGTGAATTGTATCGGAGACGGCCGAGTGGTCTGCGCACGCGATTGCGCACTGAAAATAAACCCAGCAGCCATCATCGCCGAGAAGCAAGCGGAAGAGTAAATCACTCCTCTGTACCAGGTGCGGAGGGAGGCGGCTCTGGACGCACGCCTTACAACCCAGTGTCTCACTCGTTCTTGACGCAGTGACAGACTCCTTTTTTGCACATCTTCCTCACTGGTTTTTTCCGCAAATTTCGGGGATGGTGGAGTGCCTAATTCGGGGTCTCCGGCTTTTGTATCGATTGTCCAGAGGATTGTCTATGAATAGCATCTGAAGCTCTCTGCTTTTCCCGCTCGAGGCGCTCGCTAGCTTCTTTCTGGAGCATTGCTTCCCGCTTTGCATCATCTTTCCGCCCGGCACGGTTGTATGCAATTGCCAACTGATAGTGTCCGGCCGGGTTCCCCGGCTGAATCTTAACGTAGGTTTCCAGCGGGGGAATTGCCTCCGCAGATTTCCCAGCCGACACATACGAGCTGCCAAGCCCCAGGTACGCATCAGTGAAGCCTGGATCCAGTTTCGTAGCGCGAGAGAAATGACCGATTGCCTCATCCCATTGTTGCGCTCGGGCGGAAAGCTCGCCTAACACGTATTCCGCGCCTGCATTGTTGGGATTGATCTTCAGTTCTTCTTCGAGTTCCTTCGCCGCGTCTGCCGAGGTGGTAGGAGTCTCCGGCTTCGAGAGTATTAGCCTTGCTATTCGAAAATGAATTCCTGGTAAATGCGCGTCCTGTTCAAGAATCCCTCGATATTCTGCGGCTGCCTCATCCCATTTTCCCTGCATCTCCAGCGACTCAGCATTCAGTTCATGCGCCTGGTAAGAGCCAGCAGCAGCCCTCGCAAGCCGCAACGAAGCGTTCGCGGAGAGATCGGAATACGCGTGGGTCGTGACGTACAGGACTTCAGGATCGTCCGGAAATTCCCTATTCATCCAGAGCAGTGCATTAACTGCAGTGTCTGTCTGCCCGAGGGAAAGCGCGCAGCGAATTGTCGCCAAGCCGGTCTTCAATTTCAGTTGTTTGTCCGTGGTCAGCGGAGCGGACTTCCTAAGAACGGGGAGCGCTTCTTTGCAGTGTCCTGTTTCGGCTAGGTCAATTCCGCGATTCGTCGTGAGGGCGGCTGTTTCGGACATCGTGCTTCTCGACGATCCCTGTGGACAGATTGTTGCCGGGAATAGCGCAAAAAAGGTGGATATGACGAGTGCGGCTTGAAGTTTTCTAGGCATAAAAAAATGGGGCAGGCGGGGGTGTTCGCCTGCCCCATTATACGTGCTTTGGGGTTAGTAGTAGAGTTTCAGCGCAAACTGGACGTTTCTCGGCGGCTGGGCGCTTTGAATCAATCCCATCCCGCTTCCGACGCCGGTATTTGGCGCGTTGAGGTTGACGTGGTTGAAAGCGTTCAGGAAGTCGGATCGGAACTGCAATTTGAACCGCTCCGTCAACTGGAAGTTTTTTTGAACACCAAGATCGAGGTTGCCGAAGCCTGGTCCGCGTAGCCAGCCAAGAGAAGCCGGACAAGACCCGAACGTCCCGGCCGCAGCATTCGTGAAGGCGTTGTTGCTGTTCACGAACCACTGAAAGCCTTGCGTACCCGTAGCGGCAACCTTGCCTTGGACTGGAATGATCGCGTTGCAATCCGGCCTTGCGCCACGCGAGTTGGTGCCGGAGTTATCGTTTCCGTATGGTGCCAGCGGGAAGCCAGTGTAGATCGAAATGATCGGGCTCACTGCCCAGCCGCCGACCACCGCATCGACCGCCTTGTTCAGATCTCTGCCAAATTTCTTACCATGCCCGAATGGCAGTTCGTAAATTGCATAAGAGCTGAGAACGTGCGTCGAATCGTAGTAGCACGGCGCCCATTCAGCCTTGGGATCGTAAGTGTTTTGCCAGTAGGGAGAGGCAGTAGCCGCTTGCGCCCCCCAAGAACCGTAGTAACCGCTGTTGTTGGTCATGCACTTGGAATAGGTGTATGCCACCTGATATTGCAATCCGTCGCTCATCTGCTTCTGGACCACGGCCTGCAACCCGTTATACGACATGTTGCCGTTCGATTGCGTTCCCGAGGAATACACGGACATGGTGTTTGCAAGCTGAGTGTTGTTTGCAAAGAAAGGGCTCGGCCCAACAGTACCGTTGGGTTCCAGAACTAGTTGAGCGTAGTCAAACGGCACCATCAGGTGAGTTCCACGCTGGCCAACGTAACCGAGTTGGACTGTGGTTTTGCCCCAGAACTGGTGTTGAACCGTCAGGTTCCACTGATCGGAAATGGCAGGCTGCACATCTGGGTCCCAGATTCGGAGCTGTGCGTCTGCAAAGCAGGAATAATTCGGGCATCCCGCCGGCGGTGGTGGTGGTGCCACGATGCCTTGTGTGGCATTCGTACTAGGTAACGAAAACGCAGCTCCCTTATAGGGAACATCGATTTCGGCCGGGCTGAACGGCGGGTTAATCGGCAGTCGCAGGTTCGTACCCGTTCCTTCCAGATAGGATGAGATTGTAAACGCCCCACGTACAACCGTGTGGCCGCCCAGCATCGCAGGTGTCCAAGCAAAACCTAGTCGCGGCTGGAAGTCCTTGCCACCATAGACGCCATTGTAAAGCGCCCGGCTGTTGCCGTTTTGGTTGGCATACACAATCTGCTGTGTCGCGAGGTCGTAATTGTCCTGCTGGTTGTTGGCTTCCACCCACGGCGTATGGGCTTCGTAGCGCAAACCGAGATTCAGTGTCAATCGGTCTGAGATTCGCCAGGTATCCTGGACATAGCCCGCGAAAACGTTAGAACTTTGTTGCCAGGTTTGACCCGTACTCACCCCACGGCCGTACTCAGTGGGTAACCCGAGGAAAAAGTCCGCCATACCCTCACCGGAACCGTTGGTCGCAGCTGGGGCGGATGCAGTGAAGTTGTTCGAGAAATTCATGAAACCCAACTCACCGTTGTTGCCGGAGTAGAAGACCGTAATGATATCCCGCATGAATTGCGCGCCAAATTTGAGGGCATGCCGTCCGTGCGTATAGGTCAGGGAGTCTTCCGCCTGCCACACTTTGCTGTCAAAGCTCTGGGTAACCAGGCTATTTCCCAAGCCAGTTACGACGTTGCCCACTCCAAGGCCGAGCAATCCGTCTAGGTTGGATGGGTTTCCATTTCCGATTCCGATCGTGTTTCCAAATGCACCTAGCGACGGATCGAAAGTTGTACCGGTATTTAGAGTGATATGGCTCCAGCCAAATCGCACATCATTCACTAGATTCGAATTGACCGTGCGAGACCAATCGCCGACAACGTTCCATACCGGTGCCGTCACAAAACCATTGCCGAACAGTGCTTGTGAGTTCACCGTCGGATCGGTCTGGTAAGCTCGCGTGAACCGCCCGGAGATTCGGTCCTTGTTTGAAAGGACATAATCCATCTTGAGATCGCCTTGATTCGCGTTGAGAGCCGAGGTCGAAGTATTTATAGCATTGTCCCGCAACTGGGCGTTTGCCACCGTGGGGTAAAAATTGGAGCTGAATAAAGCCTGCGCCACGGGGCTGATCATGTTCAGCGGAATCACGTTGTTCGCAAAGGGCTGACGTGTGGTTGCCGCCACACAGGGAGTTCCCGTAACGCCAGTTCCCGCCGCGCACGGGTTGTAGAGTTGGATCGCCGTGAGTCCGGAACCCGCCGGAGCTGGTTGGCAAATGCCGCCCACAAAACTTGTCTGGCAGAGATCCCCGAAATTTCCACCTTGTTCAGCCGTGTTGTAAATCGTGAACGTGCTGGACGAACTGGGGTGATCAAATCGTTGTCCCTGGTAATCCGCAAAGAAGAAAAGCTTGTTCTTGATCACCGGGCCGCCCCCTGTGGCGCCGAACATATTCCAGCGAAGCTTGTCCCGCGCAATTGGGTCCGAATTCCCTGCTGCATCAAGATTGAAATTATTGGACCAGCTATTCGCATTCAGCTTGTCGTTGCGGAAATACTCCCAGACATCGCCATGGTAGCCGTTCGTACCCGATTTGATGGTGGCACTCACAATCCCGCCCTGGAAATTGCCAAACTCTGCCGAAGCATTGTTCGTAATGAGGTTGAATTCCTGGATGGCATCCGGTGCCGGCGTGTAACCCAGCAAGTTATCGGAAACCTCGTTGTTGTCCATGCCATCGAGAAGAAAGTTGTTCGATTGCTCGCGATTGCCGTTGATATACGGCCGCTCACCGCTATTGACGTTGTCTCCGTTATTGAAGCCTCCGGGATTGGTAGTGATCGACCCTGGGGCTAACAGCGTTAATTGCACGTAATTGCGAGTCGCCAAGGGTAGTGCATCGTTGGTGGCCGCATCAATGACGGTGTCAACTTGGGTGCTTTCGGTCTTCAAGAGCGGTGGCGCGCCGGTCACCTCTACCGTTTGGGTCACCTGGCCAACTTTCATTTCAAAGTCGATACGCGCGGTCTGGTTCAACACCAGTACAAACGACTCATGGATCGAAGTCTGAAAGCCCTGCTTCTCGACTCTCAGATCGTAGTTGCCAACGGGAACTTGTGAGAACCGGTACAGTCCGGACTCATTGCTCACCGTCGTATAGGTCAGCCCTCGCGACGCATCCTTCACGGTTACCGTCGCCCCAGCGATGGCCCCGCCAGTCGGATCTGTTACCGTCCCCGTGATCGACCCCGTTACATCCTGTCCCCACGCTGCGTTCGCGCTGCACAGCAGCGCTACCAGCGCCACTACCACCATTACCAGCCCCAAGCACTTCATCGTTCTCATGTTCATTCCTCCGATTCGAAGCCGTTGGCCGTCCAACCGCTTCTCCTCTTGGCTAAAATTCTCGACTCGCAAAGTGCACCCCAATGCAGCTATAGGTCCGAATGACGAATAGCTATATAGCACCATTTTTCTGTTGTCAAGCATTAAATTGTGCTTTATATAGGTATGCAGGAGAGCGGACTATAGCACCGGTTATCCCCCGCTCTATAACACCCTGGGATGCTATTTGGAACGCTCGGTACCTTTGTGCCTTGACCCAAGTAAGATTTGGAATATCGTTCTTGTCATGGGTTCAAGTACTTTTCAGGTGCCTGCAAAACAGTCATGGGCCAGTTCGAGGGAAAGAATGCCAGTTAAGAATCGCAACGGCTTACCGGCCTACCAGAGGATTCAGGGCGCCATCCGCAAACGCATTGATGCGGGTCACTTGCATCCTGGCGACGCCGTTGCTTCCGAGCGCGACCTCGCCAAAATCCATCAAGTCAGCTTGATGACCGCGCGCCATGCCCTGGCCTCTCTTGAACAAGAGGGCATCGTCGAGCGCCGCCGCGGCATTGGCACTTTTGTCGCCGCCCCTAAGATTCACTTCAATAAATTGATGAGCTATACCGAGCAAATGTCCAGCCGCAGCCTCACCGCTGCCTCCAAAGTGCTCTTCGCCAAAGTTCTGGAAAACGAAAACGAAGCTGCCGCCCGCCTCTCCCTTCCCCCAACCAGCAGCATCATCAAGCTCGAACGCTTGCGCCATGCCGCAGGCGAGCCCTTCGCTCTGGAAACTTGCTACCTCTGTGCCACGGAGTTTTCTGGGCTTTTGGACGCTCCCATCGGACGGGAATCCCTGTTTGGCATCCTCGAACGAAATTACAAAATCGAACTCGGCTATGCTGACGAAGAGATTGATGCGACTGCCGCGGACCCGCGCATCGCGGAAATTCTCGCGATTCCCCGCCGCGAACCTCTTTTGCGGATTCGCCAGCTCATCTATTCCACCAAAGGCAAAGCCATCATGTACGTGCTCGGCTTTTATCGCTCGGACCGGCACAATCTCGTCATTCGCCGCTTCCGCTAACGCGCCGAATTTTCTCCACTGATTCAATATTGTTTCAGGCAATCGCAATGGAACGGTTCAGAGAGGAAGCAGTATGCTGGTTATTCTGAAGCGCAACGACGAAGAAATCAGCCGCCAGGCCGCGCAGCTCGTCGCCAGCGCCGTACGCAGGAAACCGTTATTGACGCTGGGCTTGGCCACCGGCAACACCATGGTCGGCGTTTACAAACATCTTGTAGCACTCCATAAACAAGGCACTCTTGATTTTTCTCGTGTCGTCACCTTTAATCTCGATGAATACCTCGGCCTTGCCGCCACGCATTCTCAGAGCTTTCATCATTTCATGCGTGAAAACCTCTTCGCTCACGTCAACATCGAACCCCGCAATATCCATATCCCTGACGGAACCATTCGCGGTAACTACGACGAGTACTGCGCCTCGTATGAAGAAACCATTCGGCAGGCCGGCGGAATTGATCTTCAACTTCTGGGAATCGGACGCAATGGACACATCGGTTTCAACGAACCCACGTCCAGCATCGGCTCTCGCACACGCTTAAAGGTTTTAAGCAAGGAAACCACCGACGACAATTCCAAATTCTTCGGCCCTGGCGAAGAAAGCCCCCGCTGTGCCATCACCATGGGCATCGGCACGATTCTGGAGGCGCGCAAAATCCTTTTGCTTGCCACGGGGCCATCCAAAGCTGCCCCGGTCGCCAAATCCATCGAAGGCCCGGTCACTGCGGCAGTCTCTGCCTCCGCCCTTCAGCTCCATCCCGACGTAACATTTATCATTGATGACGCCGCGGCCGCCCAGCTCACCCAGCGCGACTACTATCACCGCGTCCTCGAAATGACCGCATTGTTGACTCCCGAAAGGCTCTCCTGAGTCCCGATTCCCTGCTTCATGGCTTGACCGCGCGTACAATTACAGGTCAGATTTATCCTGGATGTGGTGGCAGTCTTTATCCAAGCGCGGACTGGCTAAAGCATGAAACCTGCAAAACTCTTTCCGATGTTCCTCAAGCTTTCCGCAAGGCCCTGTCTCGTCGTCGGCGCGGGAACTATCGGTGAATCCAAAATCACCAACCTCTTGGAGGCTGGAGCAAAAATTTCGGTGGTGGCTCCCGAAGCGACCTCGCAAATACAAAACTGGGCGCGTTCGAAAAAGATCGTATGGAATCAGCGCCCATTCGAACCAGACGACCTCGAAGGAAAGTTTCTCGTCGTCGCCGCCACCTCATCCACCGAACTTCACGAGCGAATATTCGACGAAGCGACAAAACGCGGTGTGCTCTGCAACATCGTGGATGTTCCCCGGCTCTGCGATTTCTATTATCCCGCCGTCGTACAGCGCGGAGCTCTGCAGATTGCCATTTCCACCTCGGGGCAAAGCCCCGCCCTCGCCCAGCGCCTCAGAAAACAACTCGAAGAACAATTCGGCCCCGAATACGAAGATTGGCTCGCCCACCTAGGCGAGGCACGCGAAAAACTCCACTCTGCAAGTCTTGATTCAGAGGAACGCAAGCGCTTGTTGCGCGAAGATGCCAGCGAAGAAGCTTTCGAATCGTTTCGCAGAAATCATCCGCGATCCAAACCCTCGAGTTAGTCCTGCAACTAGGTGCCGCTCGTCGCGGAATTGCTCGACCGCTTTCGAATCAACAGTTCCGCAGATTGCTCCGCAGCTTCCTTCACCAAAAAACCCATTTTCGGATGCGATGGCTCGATGTCAGCAGGAATCCCCCGCCTCTGCAACTCCTCCGATGTAGTCGGTCCAATCGAAGCCACCATCGTGCGACGAAGCCCGCGCACCATCGCCTCTTCCATTTTCATCTCTGCCGCAATTTGGAAAAGGTGCGCGGCCTGCACGCTGGTCGTAAAAAAAACCACATCAATCTTTTCTTCAGCCAGTGATCTGACGGCCGCTCGGAGCGGTACGCAATCGTCCGGCAACGCCCACTGGTAAACCGGCACTCGAGTGACCAACGCCCCGCGTTCACGAAGTCCGCTCAACAACTCAGGATTGGACACGCCGTATTCCTGCACTGCCACACGTGTCCCGCGGAAACGCAGCTTCTCGTTCGAACGGCCAGCCTCATCCAGCGTTTGCAAAAGTTCGCGCCACGTATTTGGTTCAGGAACCGTGACAGCAGGAGTCACACCAAGCTCGCGCAAAACCGCCACCGGCTTCGGCCCGCGTGGAACAACCGTAACGCGCTGCAGCGCAGTAATGTAATCCTCGCGCTTGTACGCCGTCTCGACCACGCTGAGAATTGCGCGCGCACCTACGCCCGTCAAGAAAATCACCATGTCGAATTCGCCCGCGAAAAGCCCCGCCGCAAACGCCAGTGCTTCCGTGTTCGAATCCAGCGGCACTTCGCGCATCGCCGGCGCAACGACTGCCTCGCCTCCATAATTCGAAATCAATTTGGCAAGCTCCGGCCCGCGCCGGCTCTCCAGCGCCAGCACTCGTAATCCTTCGAATCCGCTCATGATTTGGAATTGTTAACTAGAAACGCCTCCGCCGCCAGCTTCATCTTTCGAAGTCACGCCATTGGGCGTCGTCACTACCGACACAGCTCCAGACGTCGCCCTCCCCCTCGCTTCACTCCTCCGCAACTTTCTTAGAATTCGCTCATCCAAGACTCCCGGACCCGTCCCAATTCGAAACCAATACCGCATCGACTCTTGGTACTCCGATTGCTCCCATTTATACAAAGGAGCGCACAGTTCCACTATGAATTCCACCGACGCCGCGCCAAAAAAAAACGCGCCCCGCCGACGCAGCCAGCGTGTCATGCTCTCCGTCCGCGTTCTTGTCAGCGGCAATCGGCCCACGGGACAGGCATTTTCAGAGGAAGTTTCCACCGTCGTCGTCAACGCCCACGGCGCCCTGATCGTTGCCGCCGAGGAACTTCACGTGGCCCAGTTGGTCACCATAAAACACTTAAAATCTGGCGAAGAGCAGATGTGCCGGGTGGTCCAAATTGAAACTGCTGAGGCTGGAATGAGCGAAGTGGCACTCGAATTCCTCGAGCCCGCCCCCCGCTTTTGGCGAGTCTCGTTTCCTCCCGAGGACTGGAGCGCCAACAGCCCCGAGGCCAAGCAAATCACCGCGCCCCCCATTCCGGTCGCAAAACCCGTCCCCGTTGGAGCGCACAAACTCTCGCGCCTTCCCCAAAACAAAAAGCTTCCCTGGAAGTAACCATACAAATTAATTTCCAGTGCCCTAGGCGCGACTTCTAACCCAAGGCCAAGTTCTATGCACTAATTAAGATGGGGAGCGAACCTACTACATGAGCTTCATTTGCCGTGTCTTGAGAGCACCCGCAACCTGGAAGGCCAACACAATTCCAAATGCGAGGTAAAGAACTACTTGAAAGGGTGAACTGCGCTCCTCGATCTGCTGATAGGCGATGGCATGCGCCATGGTAAGCAAGATCCCTGCGTACGCCCATCGCTGAAGGAATTTCCAGCGGTCGAGGCCAAGCTTCCGCAAGGAAACATCATTGGACAGTGCCAGGAGCAGGGTGAACACAAGTGCCGCGATGGCACCGGTGTAATTTCCAAACCCGAAAGCGTCGCGCCGCAGGTGATGGCGAGTATCTACGAAATACAACCACATCTTGCCCCGCAAATGTACGTTCAGGCCGACTGCCGTATGCAGCAAGGCTAAAATCCCCGCCCAGATACCAAAGTCACGGCGCAGGTCAGTGCTGATCGGGTTGGGTTTCCGCTGCAGCACCTTGAAGGGGCCCAATAGGAGTGTGGCTGCCGTAAGAAACAGCCCGGCGTATGCGGTCGCGATGCTGAGTTGAGAGACAAAATCACGCTTGGGAAACAAATGCATGAAGAGCATGGTCAGCCCGACACTCCCAACACCGATAAGGATGTGGTGGAGGAGACGGCGCTGCAGGCGAGTCCGGGGCATACTTGATGTGGCGGCCAATGTACTCGGAGATTCCGTTCTTACGACGCGGGTCGAACGACAAAGGTACACTTCGTAGACTTCGTATGCAATGCCAGAACCAATCGCCCAAAGGCATTCCTGCGCTATAATCCGCGCCGCACGGAACAAACCGCTTCTTGTATTCAATGGAGGAATGGCACAGTGGAACGGCGCGACTTGTTTAGAGGGGCTCTCGCCGCAGGATTGTTTGGGGCGCCGCAAGCGCCGGACCAAAAGGTGCCTGCCGCCGATATCGTGATCGAGCGAGCTGTGCCTGGAACGCCGCATAAAGGAAAAGTACTGGCCCTGATCACGCCTCACCTGGATGACGGGCCTTTTTTTGCTCTCGGCACCATCGCCAAACTCCTCGGCGAGGGCTATACCGGATACTTCATCCGGACCAGCAATGACGAGAAGGACTCCTACGACCTGACTCTGGGTGAAACCGTGCTCGGCAACGAGCGCGATGCAAAGGCTTTCTTGCAAACGTCCGGGCTGAAGCAGATCTTCGACCTCGGCTATCGAAACCACCGCATGGACGATGTCACTCGCACCGAAATACGTGCTCGGCTCATCTTTCTGTTTCGTTTACTCAAGGTGGACACCATCTTCAGCTACGATCCCTGGGGGCACTACGAGGAGAATCCGGATCACTATGTGACTGCTCAGGCGGTGGAGGCGTCCTGCTGGATGTCAGGCGGGCATCTGGACATGCCGGAACATTTCGCCGCCGGTTTGAAAACGCACAGCGTGACGGAGAAATACTATTTTGCCAGAGGCCCGCAGTTAGTGAATCGTGTGGTGGATATTGGCCCTACTCTCGAAACCAAACTCGCTTGCCTCAGGTCCTGCCGAACCATGGTGACCCACATGATCAAGGATCTGAATGCCGCTCTCGTCGAGCGGAAGCTGCGCGTGCCAGCATTATCTGGAGCCGACAGCGCGGCCATCGATGAGTTTACGAAAGTGGCGATTGAATCCGGCGCCGGTGCCGTCGGTCGAAAATACGGCCTCGACTATGCCGAAGCCTTCCACTACATCGGCCCCGACCATTCCCTGGACGACTACATTGTCCGCCACGCGGTGCCTCTCTAGAGTTCTCACACCTGCGAAGAAATAATCAATGTGGTGTATGGCGAATGCTTAACTGTGCAAAACAGCTTCGGGTCTAGTTTCTGAAAACGGGGCTCTACTTTGTCAGCAGGACCACGAACTCCTGCGATTTCGATCCGTCGCCGTGGGGCGGATTTTTATTTTTCAGTCGAAAATTGATACTTGGTGACAGTGCGGTACGTCTGGCCCGGGCTGAGGACGGTGGACGGGAATTTCGGCTTGTTGGGGGAATCGGGAAAGTGCTGGGTTTCGAGGCAGAGGGCGGAGCGCTTGGGATAGGTGGCGCCGCCTTTGCCAGTGACTTTGCCGTCGAGGAAATTTCCGGTGTAAAACTGGACGCCGGGTTCGGTGGTCCAAACTTCCATTACGCGGCCGGAGGTGAGCTCCGTGACGCGCGCGGCAAGAAATTCCTTGTGGCCCGTGGGCATGCGCAGGACAAAGTTGTGGTCGTAGCCGCCGCCGAGTTTGATCTGCTCATCGTCGGCATTGATGCGCGCGCCGATGGCGGTGGATTTGCGAAAGTCAAAGGGCGTGCCGGTTACATCGCGCAGCTCTCCAGTCGGAATCAGGCCGGCATCCACGGGAGTGAATTGGTCGGCGGGAATCATCAGTTGGTGGGCGAGAATGTCGCCGTTACCCTGGCCGGCGAGATTGAAGTAGGAGTGATTGGTGAGATTGACGACGGTTTTTTTGTCGGTGGTGGCGGAATAATCGATGTTCAAAGCGTTGGCGTCCGTCCAGGTATAGGTGACGGTGACTTTCAAGTTGCCGGGAAAACCTTCCTCGCCGTCTTTGCTGAGGTAGGAAAGTTCGAGCGCCTGGCCACCTTTCGCGGAAATGGGTTTGGCGGTCCACACCATTTTATTGAAGCCCTTGGTGCCGCCATGAAGGGTGTTCTCGCCGTTATTTTTTGGGAGCGTATAGGTTTTGCCGTCTAGTTCGAATTGCGCGTGGCCGATGCGATTGCCGTAGCGGCCGATGAGCGCGCCAAAAAAATTCTTCTCGGTGACATATTCTTCGCCGGAGTCGAAGCCGAGCACGACGTCGGCAAGTTTGCCGGAGCGGTCCGGCACGGTGAGCGAGACAACGGCTCCGCCAAAATTGGTGATGGAGACTTGCGCGCCCGTTTTATTTGTTAGCACGTAGAGATCGATCGGCTGGCCGTCGGGAGTTTTCCCGAAAGCCTTCTTGGTGGTGGAACCGGGTTGCGGCGCGGCATCAGTCCTGGCCAGATTGGTCATCAGCAATGCTCCCGTGAACGCAAAAAATTTTATCCAGCGATTCATGTGATTTTCCTCACACCCAAATTTTTCTTAGCGCACCACTTCGAAGTGCCAGTAAGTTTACTGTGTGGCGCGCGATTTGGCGCGATATTTTTTTTCAACCGCTACCCTATTTTTCTCCCGAGCGCCGTGGAACGAGTTTATCAATTCCAGGAAATGGCTCGGGCGTCGTCACGAAATGTTCAGGAGCGCTGACGCGGGAGATCATGGCTTTAGCCATCAACGTGACAGCAACTCCCGCGCTGGGCGGCACGATAACGGTCGCAGCCAACTGCCCGGTGCGCACCCACGCTTGGCCGGTTTTTGGAACGCCATCACAACCGGTGACGGGGATGCTGAGCCAATGATCGCGCTCGGCATCCAGAATAAGGTCCGAGATCGCTTTGCGCGCACCCATGCCCATGGCGTCATTTTGCGCAACGATCAGATCAATGCGAATTTTTTGCGCGGCAATTAATTTGAGCCAAGAACAGACGCTCTGATAAGCGCTTTCGTCCGTCCATCGTCCACGCAAATTGGTGACATGAATGCTGGGCGCGAGGGATTCCTGAAGGCCGGTGAGACGATCCTTTGAAACGGAACTAACCGACGGCCCTTGAATCAGAAGAACGGAACCGCCGCGTGGAAGAAGCGCGGCAATTTGGCGGCCTTGAATGCGGCCGACTTCAATTTGATCGGCGCTTACGGAAAAAACGGGGGCGGTGGAAGTTTTGCGGAGTTCGCGCGTGTATTCGGCTTCGCGGCTGAGAATGGCCCAGCCGATTCCGGCGGCAACGGCGGTCTTGGCGACTTGCGGAAAAGAAGTGGCGCCGACCGGCTCGATAACAATTCCGTTTGGGCGAAGAGTGGGATCGGACTGGATGGCCTTGAGGACTTGCGTGCTTTGCGTGATGGGATCGTTGTCAGCGTAAATGATTTGCGCTTCGATGCCTTGCTCCGCGGCGGCGGCTTTCGCGGCAGCGGCTTGTTCCGTCTGGTAGTCGTTGTCCTTGGTGATCAGCGAAACCAGGAAACGCAGCTTGGTCATCCATTACCTCCGAGGTATAGGGGCGGCGAGTGATCGGCCCGTAATCGCGCGCTTGGCGAGACGTTAGCACGGAGGCGCGAAAGTGCCAAGAGTACACGTTTACTAATGCGAACGGCGAGCCGCGGTTTCGTCGGCAATGCTGCGCTTGATGAACATGACTTCCTTTTCATCGTAGGGCTGGCCAGTGGTGCGGAAAATGTCGTGAAACCAGACGGCGGGCTGATGGTCTATATAAGGATGCTGCCAGGAATCCCAGGGGTAATAGGTTTGCGTTTTCCCGGCGACGAAGCCCCAATTGATGGCGGCAACGCGGTATTTTCTGGCGATGGGCAGAGTGCTTTCGAACGTGCTGCCGTTGCCGCGCGCTATGTATTCGGTGCAAAGAATGGGGCGATGAAATTGCTGGAGAGAGAGGACGCGGCGCTCGAATTCCTCGGGCTTGTCGTAGCTGTGGAAGGAAATGACGTCGGACATTTCAATTTGAACTTTTTCGACAGGGTTGAGCTTTTCCGGGGAAGACCACTCGTCGTGCCAGACGCCGCTGGTAAGAGGTTGGGTGGGGTGCGCGGCGCGTGCCCATTCGAATGCGCGGGGGAGAAGGTTGGCGATGATTTGTGTTTTCGCTTCAGGTGCTAGATCACCGTCGCGGCCGCCGTTCGAATTGTCGGGCTCGTTCCAGATGTCCCAGGCGAGGATGCGATCGTCGTTGGCAAAGGCGCCGACGACGCCTTCCACATATTTTTCGAGGCGCGGATATTGCGCGGGATCCTGGAGGGCTTTTGTGCCGGGACTTTGCACCCAGCCGGAATTGTGGACGCCAGGGCGGGGGTCGCGTTGCTTGCCGAGTTGAGGATTGGCGTCCCAGCAAGAATCGAAGAGAACGAGGAGCGGCTTGATGTGGTGCTTCGCGGCGATTTGGAGAAACGTGTCAATGCGCTTTCGAAAGGCTTCGGAGTCCTGCCGCCACGGGAGATCGTGGAGAAAAACGCGCATGGTGTTGAGACCAATGGATTCGGCCCAGCCGAGTTCGACGTCGATGCGTTTAGGATCGAAGGAATCGGCTTGCCACATTTCGAGTTCGTTGATGGCGGTGGAAGGGATGTAGTTGCTGCCGACGAGCCAGGGCTGCTTGGCGTACCAGGCGTTGGCAGTGGCCTCCGACCAGCGCGCCGGCGGTGGAGGAGGCGCTGCTTGGGCGGAAAAGGAAAGACTAAACAAGATCAGGAGAGTAGTGAAAAGTTTTGGCGTCATTCGAATGCGCATCGTTGGTCTCGATTCTCTACAGATTCTTCTTACAACTTAAAGCTCGCCTAAATTCAAGCGTTCTAAATCTTCTAGGCACGGTCGAGATAATGAATCTCGCCGGCTTCGCGGAGACGTGTGGCGGCAGACTCTGGCGTCAGATCGCGCTGCGGGGAGCCGAGGAGCTCGTAGCCAACCATGAATTTTTGGATGGTTGCGGAGCGGAGGAGCGGCGGAAAGTAGTGCCCGTGAAAATGCCACCCTTCGTAGGCGAGGCCGTCGGTGGGCTTTTGATGGAAACCCATGGAATAGGGAAACGCGGTTTCGAACACGTTGTCGTAACGAGTAGTGATGCGCTTAATGATGTCGCTGAGGAGATCACGCTCTTCGGTGGTGAGTTGATCGATGGAAGCGAGATGGCGCTTGCTCAGTACGAGCGATTCGAACGGCCAGACGGCCCAGAAAGGGACGAGGACGGCAAAGGCGTCGTTCTGGCAGACGATACGTTCGTTCAATTGCAGCTCCAACTTCAGATAGTCGCAGAGCAGGCAGGAATGTTTTTCGGTGCGATACGATTCGAATGCGGCCAGCTCGCGCGATGGCAGATTCGGCAGCGAACTACTTGCCCAGATCTGGCAATGCGGGTGGGGATTGCTGGCGCCCATCATTTCGCCGCGATTTTCGAAAATCTGCACGTGACGAATCCAGGGAATCTGGCCGAGTGTGGAATACTGCTCGACCCAGCCATTCACGACTCCACGCAATTCCGGCAGGCTCATGCGCGGCACGACGAGATCGTGGCGCGGTGAAAAACACATCACGCGGCAAATTCCGCGTTCGGACTTTCCTATGAGCAATCCGGCTTGATCAAATTCGAGAGGCGGAACATCCGGCAACATCGCGGGATAGTCGTTGTCGAAGACGTACGTTTCCGTATAGTGCGGCGTTTGTGCTCCGCCGGCGCGCTTATTTCCAGGGCACAAATAGCAAGTTGGATCGAATGTGCGTGTGGCGGGTGGCTGAACTTTCTCGACTTTTCCGAGCCAGGGACGTTGCGTGCGATGGGGAGACACCAAAATCCATTCCCGCAGGAGCGGGTTGTAACGGCGGTGCGGAAGACGATTTAGTTCGTCAAAACTCATTTTGCAGGTGAAACCATCGCGAAGCTCAATGACGCTTCGTGATTCCCTTCTCCGCCAGTTCCAGTCATTTAGCGGGTTTGTCTTTTCCGAGGTCCATCTGTTGCGCGCCTTCGGATGCGGGAGAAACGTAAATTTCGGGAGCCAATCCGGTTTTGGAAGAATACTCCGCGGCAACCTTGCACTTGAAATCGGCCACGGCTGTGGACTCCACAAGATTGATGGTGCAGCCGCCAAAACCCCCGCCAGTCATGCGCGCGCCAATCAAGCCCGGTTGCCCGGCAGCGATTTCCACCATCAAATCGAGTTCCTTACAGCTGACTTCATAGTCGTCGCGAAGACTGCGGTGCGATTCCTGCATCAATGGTCCGAGGGCCTTGATGTTTCCAGACTGAAATGCGTCAACGGCGCTTTTCACGCGCCCGTTTTCCGTAATGACATGCCGGCATCGAGCAATGACTTTCGGCGGCAGGATTTGGCGGTGCTCTTCCAATTGAGCAAGGGTGACGTCGCGAAGCGCGCGAATATGCGGCAAAACGATGCGCAGGATTCGAACGCCTTCTTCGCACTCCGCGCGACGGGCGTTGTATTCGCCGGAAGCGAGTTCGTGCTTGACCATCGAGTTGCAAATGACCAATTGGATGTCAGCCGGAAGTTTGACATATTTGTGTTCGAGCGAACGGCAGTCCAGCAAGAGGGCGTGCGAGGCGCGGCCATAGCAGGAGACGAACTGGTCCATGATCCCGACATGCGCGCCGACGAAATCGTTCTCTGCCTTCTGACAAATTTGGGCTAGCTGGGCGCGGTCGACGGTCTGCCCGCTCTCCGTCAAAAGTCCAAAGCCTGTGGAGACTTCCAGGGCTGCCGACGAACTCAATCCAGCGCCGAGCGGAACTTCACCGGAAATAAAGATATTTGCTCCGTTAAGCGTTTCACCTGCTTGACGCAGCGCCCACGCCACGCCCAGCGAATAATTGGCCCAATGCTTTTTCGCTAGAGGTGACAAGGAATCGAGCGGCTCTTCTACGCTCTCGTTGTAATTTTCGGAATGGATGACGATCTTGCGGTCAGTGCGGGAAGCAACGGCCGCCCAGCAATAGAATTCGATGGCAGCGGGCAGTACGAACCCCTCGTTATAGTCGGTGTGTTCGCCGATAAGGTTGACGCGACCCGGGGCGCGGTAAACGTTCGCCGTGGTCCCGAAGCGGGCCTTGAATCCGTCCAGAATTTGCAGGGGTGTCTTCAATGTCGGGTATTATCACAGATTTGCATTATTTGAGTTTGAGAATTTGTGAACGATGTACGTGGCTTGCGGATAGCCAGTCAGTCTCCGGGTTGTGCCTTCGTTGGGGATTGGACAACGGGCTGGTACCGCGTCACCGGGTTGGTTTTCCGATGTGACATACTGGCCAAAAGCTGGGTCAGTCCCGCATCGAAACTGGGAGCTGCCCTGGTTGTAGGAACGCGTGCCGTCACCCGCAGAACTGACGCTCTGGCTGCTGACCGCCCTGGTCGAAGCATTCGCCGTGTATCTTTTCTTGGTTCAAAGACTATTCCGCAAGTTTATGCTGCTCACACTGTATTTGCTGCTGTGCGCCATAATCACAGCAAGCCGGCTTGCTGTCTTCTATTATTTTGGCTCTTACTCTTCCGAATATGCTTATTTCTATTACTTCAGCGACTCCCTTTTGACAGTTTTTCTATTCCTCAGCATTTCTGAACTGAGTTTGCGTCTTCTCGGAACCAGGGTTTACCGCAAGAACATTGTGCGAGGTTGCGCGGCCGCACTACTTGTAGCGGCCGTGATCAGTTTTTCAAACGCGTCGTCTTCGAGCGACAAGTTACTCGCGCGCTTTGTCATAGAGTTATCTCAGAACCTTTATCTTGCGTCTGGCCTCGCGATTGCCGCGCTATGGGTGTGGAAGTGTTTCAACGAACCCGAGGATCGGATTGCGGCTCGATGCGTTAGCGTACTGATTGTCTCTTCTTCGACAGTAATGCTGATCTACGAATTGCTTCAAAGGGCTCCCCAAATCTCTCATAACAGCGTCGTGGCATCCATGATGGCCGTGTGGGTCCCACTTGGATGCGGGTTCGCCGCCGTGTCACAGGACCAGCCGCCACACCCGAAACCTTGAATGACGCGGGCAGTTCGAGATTGCCCTGAAGTAAGCTGCTCAATCCATGCGCCAAGGCGAGCGTTCCGGCCAATGCCGCAAAGCTTCAGCGGCCCAAGCAGTGGTCTTGTCCACATGGCACGCCGTGCAGGGATTCGGGATTTTGTATTTGTCGGTCATCGCGGGCGTTATGAATGCAAACGTATGGGCTCGCACCTTCACTTCTGCAATCGTGGTCTCAATCTTCGGCATGTGACAAGCAATGCAACTGCTTCCCGTAGATCCTTTTTTGTGATGTGTATGTTCTTCGATGGTAGCGGTGCGCGGACCATTCAAGGAAAGCGGTCCGTGGCAATCCATACAGAGTTGGTCCGCGGGCTTTCGTAATTGAGCGTAATGGTCCGTGCCGTGCACATCGTGACAACTAAAACAGGTCACTCCGCGGCGGTACATCACACTTTGGATAAAGTCATTTCCTTGCATCCGGTTCTTGTGAGCAGTGCCATCGGCGTAATGTGTGAAGCTCGCCTGGCCCAGAGAATGTTCCTCAAGCTGCCAATAATCGCGGAGATTCAAGCCCACACGATAACCAACGGGCCAGTCGTAATATTTCCCCTCGATGGGACTAGTGAGCGGACGCCCCTGGGAATGGCACTGGATGCAGCTATCGTTGGCCTGAACATAATTCATGCGTGACGGATTCAGGATATTTCCGCGAGTAGGATGCTCCGCGTGCTCGCTTCCGGGGCCGTGACATTTTTCGCAGCCCACGTTCCACTCCGCCACCTGCTTGGTGTGGATGTTGTAATCCACGGAATGGCAGCCATCGCAGGTCGGACCGGTGGGCCGCCGCATATTGTCTGGAGGATAGAATGGCACCCACCAGTCGGTGCCGTTTGCGACGAAATACGGGCGCCAAACTTTGTTGGTCACGTCCCACTGCGCGGGCTCGGGAAAATAATCGTCGCCAATCTTTGTGAAGTAACGCTGCTTCCAGAGGCTGCCATAAATGAGCGCAACCTGTTCCTTTGTAAACTTGGCGATCTTATTTGTGGAAAGGTCGGGAAGAATGGCCTCGGGATGTTCCCGCGGGTCGCGGACGACGTTAGCCATGGGCGTTTTTTGCCAGTGTTCGTAAATTTGCTGGTGGCAGGCTTTGCAGGATGGCGAACCGAGGTAGTGAGCGGAAGTCGCAGTGGTGGCCTGTTGATGCTCTTCTTCAGGCGTTAGTTGCCGCAAGTGGCGGATGAAGAGAACCAACTTCCAGCTATCGTCGCTCTGCTCGTCGTGAGGTTTAGCCCAGCCCGGCATACCGGTGAGGCGCACGCCGTTGCGAATGATGTAGCGAATCTCGCCGTCGGTGAGGTTCTGTGTACGCGGCAAACGCAAGTCCGGAACTTTTGGATATAAGTTGCGGCCAACTTCTGTCTCTCCTGAGCCGTCCTGGCCGTGGCATACCGCGCAGTGGTCAAGGAAATTCTCGCGCGCTTCTTTCAGGACGTCAGGCGCGGGTTTCCAAGGGTTTGCTTCCAATCGAGCTTTTCGTGGAATGGCTAAGTTTCGGGTAGTGCGAGCAGCAACTCTCTCAATATAAGACGGCTCGTCCGCAGTGCTAAACCCATGCCAAATTAGCCGCACCGCATAAAAGCCGACGGCGATCAACGCCAGGCTGGAGAGCAAGAGAACTAGCTTCCAAGCTTTCATTCCGGAAAGCATTACAGCGCAACCCTCGCCAGAAGGCAACTCCGAACACCTGGGCAGGCAAAGTTCTGATGAGTAGTATTGTCGGACACGTACTTTGGGGACAATTCCACTTGTTCGGTTTGCACGTTAGTTAGGCTTTGGCTTGTAAACTTGCGAAACAGGTAAGCTACGATTTCGAGGTCTCAAGCGCAACTCTTTCTCTATAACTATTGAAGAAAATGATGCTGGTCAACAAGAAGGCAAACGCAGACCGCGTGAGAACAGGACGTTTCAATAATCCCGGCTACTTTCACATCTGCACGCTTCTCACTTCCGTGCTTATTCTGTCCTGTAATGTTGACGCACGTGCGTTTCCGAAAGCGGCTCGTCCAGGTCCGCAGGAGGTAACGCACATAGCGGAAGCGGCGCGTCTTGACCATGCTCCAAAGCTGGACGGAACTTTGGACGACCCGCTCTGGCAATCTGCCAAACCGATCACCGATTTTCGGCAGCGAGAGCCCCGTGAAGGTGAACCCGCAACCGAAAAGACGGAGGTGCGAATCCTTTACACCAGACATGCTGTCTATTTTGGGATTCACTGCTACGATTCCGCCCCTTCTCGAATCATAGCGACGGAACTGCGACGCGATGTGAGTCAAGACCTGGACGATCACTTCGAGATTCTTATCAATTCCAACCATGACCGCCGTGGCGGGTATGTTTTCGAAATCAATCCGCTGGGAACGCAAAGTGACGGTTTGGTTGTCGAAGAGCAGAGCGGATCAGAGGCAACCGATTTCGATTCGGGCTGGGATGGCGTCTGGATATCAGAGGCCCGCATTGACCAAGACGGTTGGACTGCGACGATCGAGGTTCCGTTCTCGACATTAAATTTTGCAAAGTCAAAAGATGTCATCTGGGGATTGAATTTCAAGCGATTTATCCGCAGAAAGAACGAAGAAGATCTCTGGGCTGCCTACCGACGAACCTACGGGATTGCGAAAGTCTCTGAGGCGGGCGAACTTACCGGCATAACGGACATCGGAAGTGGAAAGCTCTTTGTCGTGAAGCCTTATGGGTTGGCTCAATACGACAAGCAGACTGGGCAAAACCCAGAATTTCCTCTTACCGGCGGGCTGGATCTGAAATACGGAATTCGCTCGAACGTCGTCTTGAATCTCACGGGGAACACAGATTTTTCTGCAACTGACGTGGATCAAGAGCAGTTCAATTTGACGCCGTTTCCGATCTTCATCCCTGAGAAACGTCAGTTCTTTCTCGAAAACGCAGGAATCTTCAACTTCGATATCGGCGACCAGGACCAGTTGTTTTTCAGCCGCCAGATTGGTATCGATTCTGTAACTGGAAACCAGGTGCCTATCAATGGCGGTGCCAAGCTGACCGGCACCTTAGGTCGTTTGCAATTCGGTGTCATGGATGTGGACACTCGCTCCAGTGGCCCGAATCCATATGCAAATTATGCAGTCGTCCGACTGAAGGAATCGTTGTGGGGTGGTTCCTACATCGGTGTAATGGGCATTGATAAGCAGTCCGGCGATGTGCTGGACAGCTTCAATCAAACCGGTGGAATCGACACGCGACTCGTTTTCTTTAAAGACTGGTTTGTTGATGCCCATATGGCCGGAACGCAGTCGCCAGGACACCCAAGTGGAAACAGTGATGTTGGCGCTTCCGTATCCTATCGGTCGAACTGGGTGGAAGGAAAATTCGAGCGCAGGAAAATCGGACCGAATTTCAATCCGGAAGTGGGATTCATCGAACGCACTGATTCCAATGAAACCTATGGGGATTTGACTTTCAAGGTGAGGCCCAAAATCACTGGCGTCCGAGAGTTGCAGTTTGAGGGATTCATCTTACATGCGCCAGATACTCAGGGTGTTGTGCAAACTCAAGAGTGGCAGGGAACTTTTCGGGCCGATTTAAACAACGGCGGATACACTGACGACGATATCGCTGATGTGTTTACGCAGCGAATCACAACGCCTCTTCACATTTACAAGAATGTCTTCATTCCAAACGGTCTGTATCACTTCGCTCGCCATCAGTTAACGTATGGGTCGGGGCAAAATCGGCGATTTACGTACAACTTTTTTGAAAGGTTTGGCGGGTACTACGGAGGCACCCTGAATGAATTTCGTATCAGGGTCAACTATCGCCCCACAGCGAAGTTCTCAATTTCGGCTTCGGAGACTTGGGACCGATTTCGACTGCCGCTGCCCAATGGCAATTTCTCCGTTGTGCTTGCCAGCGTGCAGGGAAACTATTCCTTCAATCGCTTCTTGACTTTCACAAGTCTCATTCAGGTCGATACCTCAAACAACCAAGCTGTCAGTGCCAATGTCCGCTTCCGTTATAACTATCGGCCGGACAGCGACCTTTACATCATCTACAACGTCGGCACGCAATTCGCCAGCATCGCCCCCGCGAACCCCCCGCAAGTCCGTGAGACCCGATTTGCGGTGAAATGGACCTACTCCTTCAACCCTTGAGGGCAGAGGGCACCATAAGCTATCGTGAGTCTCACGAGCCATTTGCTCCCATGTGTCTGTTAAGTCCAGGAATCGGAAGCTTTCCCGCCAGTGCGTGCGGAGCCTTGGGAGTTGAAGCTCGTTGCGGTAGGCTGCTGTTGTGTACGAAATCCACAACACAAGGGATCAAAGTCGCAGCATGAAACTCGAAGCATTTTTTTCACGACGAGTTGTGACGCCGACGGGAATCAAGGCGGCGGCTGTGCTCGTGCAAGACGGGCGGATTGTTGATGTTGTTGCTCTGGAGCAAGTGCCGGCGGAGATTTCGGTGACGGATTTTGGCGACGCCGCGATTCTGCCAGGGCTGGTGGATACTCACGTGCATATTAATGAGCCGGGGCGGACGGAATGGGAAGGATTCCGGACGGCGACGCGCGCCGCGGCGGCGGGCGGTTGCGCGATGCTGGTGGATATGCCGCTGAATTGTTTACCGGCGACGACGACCGTGGCCGCGCTGGAAGCGAAACGCCAGGCAGCTAGCGGGCAGTGTTATGTGGATTGGATAGCGTGGGGCGGAGTGGTAAGCGACAACCAAGAGCACATTGAAGACTTGGCGGCAGCGGGCGTGCCGGGATTCAAATGCTTCCTCGTTCATCCGGGGATTGACGGCTTCACGATGGTCACGGAGCAAGAGCTGCGCGCGGCGTTGCCGCATGTGGCGAAGACTGGCTTGCCGCTGCTGGTTCATGCAGAATTGCCGGGGCCGGTGGACGAGGCGGCGAGCAAATTGGCGGGGGCGGATTGGAGCAAGTACGCAACGTATCTGCAATCGCGCCCGGATGAGGCGGAGCTTTCGGCGATCCGGCTGATGCTCGCTCTTTGCCGCGAATATCATTTTCCGTTGCACATTGTGCATCTGGCGACGAGCGGGGCACTGGAACTTTTGCGCGCGGCGAAATCGGAAGAGTTGCCGTTAAGCGTGGAAACTTGTCCGCACTATCTACATTTCAGTTCTGAGAACATTGCGGACGGGCAGACACTCTTTAAATGCGCTCCGCCGATTCGCAGCGGGGAGAATCGCGAAGAACTTTGGAAGGGACTTCGAGAGGGCGTGATCGATCTGGTAGCGACGGATCATTCGCCGTGTCCGCCGGAGATGAAGCGATTGAGCGAGCGGAGCTTTCGAACGGCATGGGGCGGGATTGCCTGTCTCTCGCTGGCGCTGCCAGTGATGTGGACGGAGGCGAGGCGGCGCGGATTTACGCTTGCAGATATTGCGCAGTGGATGGCGGAAGGTCCGGCGCGGTTGGCTGGGTGCGAGTTGCGCAAGGGGCACATTGCTAAAGATTTCGATGCGGACTTTGTGGTGTTTGAGCCGGAAAAGGAATTCTTGGTGACGGAGGAGCTGCTTCCCTATCGTCATCGCATCTCGCCTTACCTGGGAGAAAAACTTCGCGGGGTGGTGAAGGCGACTTACCTGCGAGGAAAATGTGTTTTTGCGGATGGACAATTTGCGGAAGAGCCCAGTGGGCGTGAATTCCGGCGCTAAGCGGCGCAAGGAAACCTCAAATAGAGATTTCAAACTCCTGCCATTTCGTACAGAATATCGCCGGCAAAGAAAATTATGACCGTCCGCCATATCGTCGGGACAGCGGTGCCGCGTAAGGAAGGCTGGGACAAAGTTACGGGCGCAGCGCGCTACGTGGACGACATGACTTTGCCTGGAATGCTTTACGGTGCAACGGTGCGCAGTAGCGTGGCGCGCGGGAAAATCAAAAAGATTTCTTTTGATTCGCAAATTAACTGGAACGAGTTCGTGGTCGTATCGTCGAAAGACATTCCTGGGAAAAATTGCATCGCGCTGATTTTGGACGACCAACCTTGCCTGGCCGCCGAAGCGGTGAATCATCCCGAAGAACCGATTCTACTGCTGGCACATGCGGATCGACACAAACTTCGCAAAGCTGTGGAGGCGATCTCCGTTGAGTACGAGCCGCTGCCGGCGGTGCACTCCATCGAGGAGAGCGAACGGCAAACGGCAATCATCTGGGGCAAAGACAATACCCTGAAAACGTTTTTGGTGGAAAAGGGCGACGTGGATGCGGTGTGGAAAGACGCGGCGCACATTGTGGAAGGTGAGTACTTCACCGGCGCGCAAGAACAACTGTACATCGAAAATAATGGAATGATTGCCGCGTACGACGCGAAGCATGGCGTCACGGTGTGGGGGTCGCTGCAATGTCCTTACTACGTTCACAAGGCGCTGATGGCCCTTTTTGGATTGCCGGAGGATAAGATTCGCGTGGTGCAGATGGAAACGGGAGGCGCGTTCGGCGGGAAGGAAGAATATCCCTCGATGATCGCGGGGCACGCGGCGCTACTGGCGATGAAATCGGGGCGACCCGTGAAGATTATTTACGACCGCATGGAGGACATGGCGGCGACGACGAAGCGGCACCCTTCAAGAACGCGGCATCGCACGGCGGTGAGTGCGGATGGGAAAATTCTTGGGGGCGAAATCGAGTTCACGATTGACGGCGGGGCTTACGCGACTCTTTCTTCGGTGGTGCTTTCGCGCGGGACGATTCACGCGGGTGGTCCTTATTATTGGCCGAGCGTGCGCATTCGAACCAAGGCGGTGGCAACGAATACGCCGCCGCATGGAGCGTTTCGCGGATTTGGCGCGCCACAGTGCCTTTTTGCGATGGAGCGGCACATGGACCGCATTGCACAAGTCGTGGGGATTTCTCCGATTGAGGTCCGCCGGCGGAATTTTCTGAAGCCCGGCGAAACTACGACTACACAGCAGGCCATTCGGGAAAAAATAGATTTGGATCGCTTGCTGGGGCGGGCGCTGGAACTTTCAGACTACGACGCAAAGAAAAAACGATTTGCGGAAGAAAATAAGCGAGGGATGAAGAAAAAAGGAATAGGCGTTGCGGCCTTTCTGCATGGCGCTGGGTTTACGGGCTCCGGCGAACGGTATCTGAATTCGCTGGTGGGGGTGGAAGCGGGGGCGGACGGCGTGGTGCGAGTGTTGGTCTCCAGCGTGGAGTTTGGTCAGGGAACGAATACGGTGCTTTGCCAGATCGCGGCGGAGGCGTTAAGGATTCCGTATGAAAGTGTGGAGATCGCGCGGCCGGATACTACGGCAGTACCGAATAGCGGGCCGACGGTGGCGTCGCGCACGGCGATGATTGTGGGAAAACTGGTGCAGTCGGCGGCGAGGGGAATTTCGGAAACGCTGACGAAGAGTGACTTGCTCCGTGAAGAATACAGCGCAGAACAATTTCGCGTGGCGTGTGGAGAGTACGTTGCGATGCACGGGGCGTTGAAATCTTATGCGCGATATGAAGCGCCTGGAGATGTTTACTGGGACGATGAAAAATATCGCGGTGAGGCGTACGCGGCGTTTGCGTGGGCGGTCTACGTGGCGGAAGTCACGGTGGATCTGACAACTTACAACGTGACGGTGGATGACTTTGTGGCACTGCAGGAAATCGGTAAGGTGCTGCACCCAGTTTTGGCCGATGGCCAAATTATCGGCGGGGTGGCGCAAGGGATCGGCTTTGCGCTTTACGAAAAAGTGGTCTGGCAAAATGGACGCATGATCAACAACCAGATGACGAACTACATCATGCCGACTTCCGCGGACCTGCCGCGGATACGAGTATTTTTTGAGGAGCTGGGAAATTTGCACGGCGCGCATGGCGCTAAGGGGATTGGTGAGTTGCCGATGGATGGACCTGCGCCAGCAATAGTAAATGCGGTGGAAGACGCGACTGGTGTTTGTTTTCGTTCGATTCCGCTGATGCCGGAAGATCTGTTTGAGGCTTTGGGGAGTAACACGGTTGAGCAAGGTGCAGTCTCTTCGACGAGAGGCACAGCGTGAATTCTCCCGTAGAGCCGAGCGCGAAGTGCGAAGTTTTGCTGACTGTCAACGGCGTGGCAAAGAAAGTGCTCGCTCACCCAATGGAAAGATTGTTGGATGTATTGCGGAACGAGCTAGAGCTGACGGGGACGAAAGAAGGATGCGGCGAAGGGGAATGCGGGTCGTGTTCGGTTTTGTTGGACGGGATACTGGTGAATAGCTGTCTTGTTCCCGTGGCGCAAGCGAGCGGAGCGAGCATCGTTACTATCGAAGGAATTTCAGCGGATGACTTGATGAAACCTCTGCAAGAGGCGTTTCTCGAATGCGGCGGGGCGCAGTGCGGGATTTGCACTCCGGGAATGATTCTGGCGGCGGTGCATCTGCTCGAGAGAAAACCCAAACCCGACCTTGCTGATATTAAGGAGGGACTTTCGGGCAATCTTTGCCGATGCACGGGGTACATGCAGATTTTTGAGGCGGTTGCGAAAGCGGCGCGGGAGAGGGTTGCGCGATGAGAGCAGACCCCGCGGATTATCGACTCGCTTCGCCGGGAAATTTGCAGGCAGTGCTTTCGCTGATTGCTGGGGAGCCGGCGCAGTGGCTGCCTATCGCGGGCGGAACGGACGTGATGGTTTTGTATTCGGCTGGCAAACTGGCTAACCGGAAATTGGTGAATATTTGGAATATTCCGGAGCTTCGACAGATTGGAGTATTTGCGGATCGGATTCGAATCGGTGCGGCGTGCACTTATTCTGCGCTTCGCGCGCATGAGATTGTGGCGCAGGAATTTCCACTGCTGGCCAGGGCAGCTTCGTGGACGGGTGGAATTGCAAATCAGAATAGAGGAACACTGGGGGGCAACATCGCAAATGCTTCTCCGGCAGCTGATTCCCTGCCTTCGCTTTTGGTGTACGACGCCGAGGTGACGTTGATTTCCGTGCGCGGGGAACGCCGCGTGGCTTATGAAACTTTTCACACGGGTTACAAAAAGACGGCCCTAGCTGGGGACGAATTGATTCGAGATATTTCGCTGCCGCGACGATTTGCGGGATATTTTTCGCATGCACGAAAAGTAGGCGCGCGCAATGCGCAGGCAATTTCGAAAGTTTGCCTTGCCGGTTTAGGGCAGCTTTCGCACGGAGCAATCCAGGATGTCCGGCTTGCGCTGGGCAGTGTTGCACCTGTTCCGCTGCGCTTGAACGAAACGGAGCGCGTGATCGCCGGAAAAGAAATCAATTCATCGCTGATCGATGCAGCGCGAAAGAGCGTGATGAAAGAGATTCGACCCATCGACGATATCCGTTCGAATGCGAGGTATCGCGCAGCGGTGGCAGGCAATCTCGTCGCAGAGTTTTTGGAAAAGCTCGCGGCTGAGGGTGCAAGCGCGTGAACGAGGTGCTCGCTCGCTGGAACGCCTTACCGCTCGATGATGCTGCTCGTGAGCTCTTGCCTTGCTGCGGTTCGAATGCGTGGGCCATGGCGATGGCGTCGAGAAGACCGATTCACGAAGAAGCCGCGCTGCTTTCGGCTTCAGATGAAATTTGGCGCGGCCTGAGCGAAGCGGATTGGTTGGAAGCATTTCGCAGTCACCCGCGAATTGGCGAGACGTACACAGAGCAACATGTGGTGGTGCAATCTTCGGCATGGTCGGAGCAGGAACAGCAGAAAGCGGCAGTGGCCGAAGAAGCGGTGAAAACGGCACTGAAATGGGGCAATCGCGAGTACGAGCAAAAGTTCGGGCGAATTTTCATCGTGTGCGCGACGGGAAAATCGGCCAGCGAAATTCTGGAGATTCTGCGGCGCCGGTTGCACAATGATGACGCAACGGAATTGCAGCAGGCAGTAGAGGAGCAAAGAAAGATCATGCACATTCGAATGAAAAAGTGGCTCGCGCAATGAATCGCATTTCCACGCACATTTTGGATACGGCCAAGGGCGCGCCTGCAGCGGGTGTGCCTGTACGATTGGAGCGCCGGGACACTGACGGCGAGTGGGCCTCGCTCGGCTCCGGGCAGACAGATCAAGACGGACGTTGCGGCCAACTGTTGCCGGAAGGCACGACTTTGCACGAAGGGCTTTATCGCGTGGCGTTTGACACCGCAGACTATTTCACGGCAACGAATCAAGAAGGGTTGTATCCGATGGTGGAGATTACGTTTCGAGTGCGCGGCGGCGAATCGCATTTTCATATACCACTGCTGCTGAGCCCGAACGGGTACACCACCTACCGGGGGAGCTGAGATGGGTTCTGCGATTCGCGAATGGCTGAACCTCGGCGTGCGATGGATTCACGTTTTCGCGGGGATCATGTGGGTTGGACAAACTTATTACTTCACTTGGCTCGACGGGCAGTTCGGAAAAATCGAGAAAAAAGCGGTGGCAGGCGGGACAGATTCGACTTTGTGGATGGTACATAGCGGCGGCTTCTACACGGTCGAAAAACAAGAAACACTGGGCATCGCTCCGGACCGGGTGCACTGGTTTCGCTGGGAAGCATTTGTCACATGGCTGGCGGGAATTATTCTGCTCGTCCTTGTTTATTACATGGGAGATGGGTTGATCGATCAAGACGTTGCGAATATTTCGAAAGCGGCGGGGATTGCGATTGGGTTGGGTTCACTAGCGGCGGGTTGGGTGATTTACGATTTGGCAGTGCGGTCGGCCCTCGGAAAATCGCAAGGGGCGTTCGCGGTATTTGGATTGGTGATGACGGCAGTGGCGGCGCGGGGATTGATGCACGTGTTTAGCGGGCGCGCCGCTTACATTCACGTGGGAGCAATTTTCGGCACGATCATGACTTTGAATGTGTGGATGCGGATTCTTCCCGCGCAGCGGAAAATGATTGCGGCAGCAGCAGCGGGAGAGAAACTAGATGCCTCGCTGGGCGCGCAAGCGAAGTTGCGATCCAAGCACAATACGTTTATGGCGGTGCCGGTTGTGTTTCTGATGCTGAGTTCTCATTACCCGGTGGCGACTTATGGGAACCACTATGGGTGGGAAGTTTTGTTGGCGCTTGTTGTTGTGGGGTGGGGAGCGGCGAAGTTGATTCGGGAATTCTGATCCGACGAGGCGTGTGCGGCGAGCAGAGGTTGACTCAAGTGCAGACGAGCAGTGATTTTACGAAACTCGCGGAGCAAGTGATTGCACGCTGCCGGAAGCTAGCGACGTTTTCGGAAGACACGATCAGCACGCGAAGGACTTTTCTTTCGGCGCCGATGCAGGATTGCCACCGAGAAGTTTCTTCGTGGATGAACGCTCTGGAAATGACTGTGTCCGTGGATGCGGTTGGAAACTTACGGGGATTTTATCCGGCTGCTTCGCCCGGTGCGCCGCGAATCTTGATTGGATCACATCTGGACACGGTGCCAAATGCGGGAGCGTTTGACGGGATATTAGGCGTTGTCCTCGCGGTTGGGCTGGTGGAATCGCTCGCTGGGATGAAGCAGCCGTTTGGGATCGAGGTCATTGGCTTTTCAGAAGAAGAGGGAGTGCGGTTTGGAATTCCGTTTATCGGAAGCCGGGCGCTGGTGGGACGAGCGGATGAAGAACTTCTGGGCCGCAAGGATGCGCAAGGAATATCGGTGCGCAATGCAATTCAGGATTTTGGATTGAACCCGAATGAGATTTCCAAGGCGGCGATGAGCGAAGACGTGTTGGGGTTTCTTGAATTTCACATTGAGCAGGGACCGGTGCTGGAGAGTTTGGGACGTCCGCTTGGAGTCGTCGAAGCAATCGTTGGACAAAACCGGCTGGAATTCATATTTTCGGGGCAGGCAAATCATGCGGGGACAACGCCGATGACTTTGCGGCACGATGCACTGGCTGCGGCGGCGGAGTGGATTGTCGCAGTCGAGAAACTAGCACAACGCACCGAAGGAATCGTAGCAACCGTTGGATTCGTGGAAGCAAAACCGGGGGCGACGAATGTAATTGCAGGAGACGCGCGGACGACGCTGGATATTCGCCATGCTTCGGATCGCGCGCGAACGGAAGCGCTTGATGAATTGATCCGACTGGCAGAGTCGATCGGTGCGCGGCGTGGCGTGACGGTGAAGTGGCGAACGCTCCTCGCGCAACATGCAGTGGCGATGGATCCCTTTCTAACGGGACAGATTGAGCAGGCGATTCAGAAAGCCGGATGCGAGGCCCATCGCATGGCGAGCGGCGCCGGCCATGATGCTATGATCCTGGCGGAAAAAGTTCCGGCGGCGATGATTTTTGTGCGGACGCCGGGGGGGATCAGCCACGATCCTTCAGAATCGGCACATCGGGATGACGTCGCGAAAGCGTTGGAGTGCGGGCATCATTTGCTAGTACAGCTTGCAGCTTCACAGGAATTCTTGGGAAGGACGTGCCGTGCATAATCTCGGTCAAACGCGCAGCTCTCATGAGCGCAATCACTTGTTGCTCACTCCCGATACTTTTGTGCGCACTCCTTTGCCCGGGATGAAGAATGCTACGGCGATCGTTCACATTGGCCCGGCGCTAGGAGCAGCGTTTACGGAATATACCGCTGAATTCGAGCCAAAGGGCAAATTGGGAGATACGCCGGCGCAGCGTTTTATTTATGTGATGGATGGAGCAGTGACGCTGGAAGCTAAGGGAAAGCGGCACGGACTTGGCGCGCACGGCTACGCATATTTCCCTGAGGAATTTTCGCATCAAGTCACAGCCAAGGAAAAAAGCCGAGTTGCGGTGATTGAAAAACACTACCAAGGACTCGAGAAAACCGAAACGCCGCGAATGATTGTTTCTAGCGAAGACGCGGTTGCACCGCACGCGCTCGATGGCGATTCGAGTTTGCAAGTGAAATGTTTGTTGCCAGACGAGCCGCAATTTGATTTTGCGGTAAACACCATGGTGTACCAGCCAGGAGCGGCGCTCAGCATGGTGGAAATGCACGTGATGGAACACGGGCTGATCATGCTCGAAGGAAGCGGGATCTACCGGCTTGGCGATTCGTGGTATCCGGTGACGGCGGACGATTTCATCTGGATGGGTCCGTGGTGCCCGCAATGGTTCGGAGCCATCGGCAAAGTGCCGGCCAAATATTTGATCTATAAAGATGTTAACCGGCATCCCCTCGGCGAAACGAAAAAATGAAATTGGAAATTGATCAGCAGCGGCTGATTTCCGGACTGGAGGCGCTGGCCACTATTTCGGAGGCAGAGCCGCCTGTCGTCACAAGAATTGTCTTCACTCCGGCGGATCTGAAGGCGCGCGCGTGGGTGATTTCCCGATGCGAAGAGGCCAACCTCGCTATTCGACAAGACGCCATCGGAAATATTTTTGCGCGCTGGAACGGTGCTGAGCCCGCGGCCCCTGCGGTCGGAACAGGTTCGCACATTGATGCGATCCCGAACGCCGGAAAATATGATGGCGTCGTTGGAGTGCTCGGCGGACTGGAAGCAATCCGCGCGTTACAGAAGAGTGGATTCCGGCCTAGGAACTCACTCGAGCTTCTTGTGTTCGCCACGGAAGAACCGACGCGATTTGGTATTGGCTGCCTGGGAAGTCGGTTGCTATCGGGATCACTTTCCGCTGAAGCCGCTGGGCAACTGAAGGACGGCAACGGCGAGAACGTGGATGAGGTTCGGCAAAAAGCAGGGCTCCGCGGCCGTCTTCAAGATGTGAAACTGCCGGTTGGCTACTACAAAGCGTTTGTGGAATTGCATATTGAGCAAGGACCGCTGCTGGAACGCGCGCATACATCGCTTGGAATTGTGATGAGCATCGCGGCGCCGGCGAGTTTCCGCATTGCGATCGAAGGCAGCGGCGGGCACGCAGGCGGAGTGCTAATGCCGGACCGTGCGGATGCGCTGTGCGCGGCGTCTGAGCTTGTTTTGGCGATTGAACACGCGGCGCGCTCAAGCGGAGCGGTGGACACGGTTGCTACCGTGGGCGTTTGCGAAGTTTTTCCCGCCGCAGTGAACAGCATTCCCAGCCGCGTGAAAATGACGCTGGACCTGCGCGATACAGATTTACCGCGACGCAATGGCGTGCTGAAAACGATCGAGAATGCGCTGGAGGCTATCTCCAAAAAACGCGGCGTCGTGATCCGGACGGAACTGATCAATGCGGACGCGCCCGCGGATTGCGCGCCGGAAGTCCGCAGGGCGCTTTCCGATTCCTGCCGCGAGCACGGATTTCCGTTTCTAGAAATGGTCAGCCGCGCGTACCACGATTCCCTTTTCATTTCGCGCATCGCTCCTACCGGAATGCTCTTCATTCCCTGCCGGAATGGTTACAGCCACCGGCCCGACGAGTACGCTTCGCCGAAAGACATCTCGCGGGGAGCGCTGGTGCTAGCGGAGTCGCTAGCCAAGTTGTCAGGCTGAGCGCGATAGCTAAGCAAAAAGCCCAACAGGGGAGAACTCCCCAAGTGCAAGGCAATGCGCAGATTTTCAGCTGTTCCTCTAATTTGCCGTTGATTGCCGTGTTATGCCGTCGCCCACCGCGGATGCTACAATCGCCTTCCCGCGCTGGAGACGACTGCGGACCAATCAGGAGTGCGCGATGGGCGACCCATCCTCTGGCACACCCCCATCCGCGAAACCACCCGAAGACCGGCTGGATTCGTGGAAGGAAATCGCGGCATACCTCGACCGTGACGTAACGACTGTCCAGCGCTGGGAGAAGCGGGAGGGGATGCCCGTTCACCGGCACCTGCATGACAGGATGGGCTCGGTTTACGCGTCTCGGGCGGAGTTGGAGGCGTGGACGCTTAGCAGGAATCCTCCACCGCCTCAGGAAAACGAAATCGACAATGCTGCCTCTCCCAATTTCCCTTCTGTCAATCTCCCAACACAGGCGCCGCGCCCGGCTACAACGGCCCTCCTAACCAAATGGAAGAAAATCTTGCCGCTGGCAGCTGTGGGAGCCTTGTTAGCGATTGGCGCAAGCCTCTGGTTTCAGAGGACGGAGTATTTCTGGCGAAGCCCCATCGCGGACGCGCGCTTTCAGACAGTCACGGATTTCGATGGAGTCGAAGAGGCAGCTGCGGTTTCACGCGACGGCCAGTTTGTTGCATTCCTTTCTAATCGGGACGGACACATGGACGTCTGGGTTACGCAAGTTGGTTCGGGCCAGTTCCACAACTTGACACGTGGGAGCGCGCCGGAGCTCGTCAATCCATCCATCCGCAACCTGGGGTTCTCCCCCGATGGCTCTCAAGTCACGTTTTGGGGTCGCAAGCCAAACGGCTCGATCGGCGGCGACATCAGCGTCTGGGCGGTGCCCACGCTGGGCGGTCAGCCGAAGCCATACCTTGAAGGTGTGGCTGAGTTTGACTGGTCCCACGACGGCTCCCGGCTCGCTTACCACACGCCCGGACCCGGAGATCCGCTGTTCGTGTCAGACGGTAACCGCCGGCCGGAAGATCGTCCCATCTTCACTGCGCCTGCCGGGCTCCACTCTCACTTTCCGTTGTGGGCACCTGACGCGGCATTCATCTACTTCGTCCAAGGTTCCCTGCCGGATAAACTGGACATCTGGCGCATCGCGCCAGGCGGCGGTACGCCTGAACGAATCACATCGCACGCCGAGCGCGTAAGTTATCCGGTCCTATTGAATCGACGAACGCTGATTTACCTTGCTAGCGATCCCGATGGTTCGGGGCCGTGGCTTCATAGCATGGACGTCGAGCGTCGTATTTCCCACCGGTTGACCTCTGGCCTTGAACGGTACACTTCGTTGTCGGCTAGTGCTGACGGTCGCCGCCTAGTCGTCACGCTCGCAAGTCCGAAAAGAACGCTCTGGCGCTTGCCGATCACTGATTCGCCTGCCGGGGTGTCAGCGGCGGCTCGAATTTCGCTAACGACCAGCACGGGGTTCTCCCCGCGACTCGGTCCAAACTATCTTCTGTATGTCTCGGCGAGCAGCACGAGCGAGAGCGTGTGGAAGCTCACCAACGGAACTGGGGCGGAGCTGTGGAGTAGTCCGGGAGCACAAATCTTTGGCGGCCCAGCAATCTCTCCCGATGGACGTTCTATCGCATTCTCGGTCCGGCAACACGGGCAGACGCTCTTATACGTGATGCAGGCCGACGGCACGAACGCGCGTATTGTGGCCGATTCGCTCGATCTGCAGGGCGCTCCAACATGGGCGCCCGACGGCCAATCAATCACCTCGGCTGCAACTGAGCGCGGCGTCCCACACCTTTTCCGTGTGCCGCTCGACGGTCGGGCACCCGCTCCTTTTGTCAAAGAGTATTCGGTCGATCCAGTGTGGGCCCCCGACGGGAGTTTCGCAGTCTACTCGGGTCCAGATATCGGCACTACGTTTTCGGTGAAAGCCGCCTCGGCTGAGGCCGCAGCCCATCCGCTGCCAGCCCTGACCTTAACTCGGGGAGCTCGACACCTGGCGTTCCTGCCAGGAGGACGTGCACTCGTGTTCCTGCGAGGCGAGATTCAACATAAGAATCTCTGGCTCATCAACTTGGAGACTGGCGCCGAGCGGCAGTTGACCAACTTCACGCCCGACTTCGACATTCGCGACTTCGACATCTCCCCAGACGGTCGTGAAGTTGTTTTCGAACGAATGCAAGAACACTCGGATGTGGCGTTGCTGGATATTCCCCGGCAATAATCTGACTTCAACCAAGCGGTGAGGCAGGCGCACTCCGAGGATGGGACTGCCTCAGCAAGCTTGTACATTTGCCAGTTGTAATGACCGGTTCTTTCGATAAGTTGGAAACATGGCTGACAAAAAACGAGAATATGCTGAGGTGATTCGGGATGCGGGGGGAGAGTTTCTCGGAATCCAGCGCGGCCCTCGCGGGGCATTGGTGCTGTTTACCGACCCTGAGTCACGGACCACCCTAGCGATCCACGAGTTTGAATTCTGCCCCGAAGCCGTCTCGCAGCGCCTCCATGAAAGTCGCCTGGCGTTCGAACTTCCCCAGCAAGTTCACAAGTCATTCTGTTGAAGTTCCCCGCCCAAATGTGGCTTATCAAGAGTGTGGAGCTCGCGGGCCCCGCCGCTTGGGGTGGTTCATCATTCTACATTTCAAACGAAACTAATCCGGGCGTACTATCACTACTTGTAGATCGGTGATTGAAAGAATGCCCAGCTTTCCTGTCTCCAAATCTCGCCGCTCGAAGCGCACCGTGTCGAAGAGGCGTGCCAGCTTGATTGTCAATCTGGACCGCAAGCCGAAGAGGCTCCCCTGCCTGGTCCTCGATTCCTCGAAAGAAGGATTCCGGCTGCGAGGAACCTTCGACCTTAGGCGTGGTCAACTGGTCGAACTTATCCTGGACGAAGAGACGCCCAATCCTGAGCGCTGTAGCGTGGTCTGGGTCGGTAAGGTTGGCTCCAAACAGGATGGAGAAGTCGGCCTGAAAACCCTATAGGCGATCATTCGACGGCGGCATTAACACTAGCTCTGCCGGTCTCATTGTCGTTAGCTTTGCCCGTATTTGAAACGGTCCACGCTAGACCACAACTGGTCTTTTTGCACAGGGAAGGGATCAAGAAAAGGCTGGCGGATTAGAAAGGGGCTGTTATAGTCCCTTCGGCACAAAAGATAAGAGAAAAGAACACTTGATGTCATCAATTCGCATTCTGGTGGTGGATGATTACAAAGAGTGGCGACACAGGGTCATTCTGTTCCTGCAAGAGCGGCCAGAATGGCAAATCATCTGCGAAGCGTCGGATGGATCAGAGGCCATTCAGAAGGCTGAAGAACTAAAGCCGGACTTAGTCCTACTGGACATTGGCCTCCCCAAGCTGAATGGAATCGAAGTCGCCCGGCAGGTAAGACAACTCTCGCCTAACTCGAAGATACTTTTCATGAGCACGGACAATTCTCCGGACGTAGTGGAGGCAGCTTTGGGCACTGGCGCTCATGGCTACGTTCATAAAGTGCGCGCCCAGAGTGACCTGCTGCCTGCCATCGACGCGGTTCTGCAAGGCAAGCAGTTTGTCAGCGCCATGCCAAGAGACTACAAGGTCACCGGTATCGCAGAACCGAAGACTTCTCACCGCCACGAGGTTCAGTTCTACTCTGAAGATGCAATTTTTCTAGACAGCGTTACTGATCTTATCGCTGCCGCTCTAAAAGATGGTGATGTGGCAATTGTTCTGGCAACCGCATCGCGTCGATATAGTCTTGCTCAGAAATTGAGGGCACAGGGTCTGGATGTCGATGCTGCCACTCGAAAAGGGACCTACATACCTTTGGATGTTTTCGCGACGCTCTCCACGTTCATGCGCAATGGGATGCCCGACTCGGCTCTCTTTCTCGATGCTGTGGGTGACGTTATGAAGGCAGCTGCCAAAGCGGGAAAGAAAGATCGTCCACGGATCGTGGCTTGCGGGGAATGTGCGCCCGTCTTATTGGAGGGGGGCAACGCGGACGCAGCAATTCGGCTTGAACAACTCTGGGACGAATTGGCGGCAATCTATAAAGTGGATACCCTATGCGGGTATGCGTTGGCCAGTTTTCGTGGAGAGAAAGACCAATACATTTTTCAAAGCATCTGCGCAGAGCATTCAGCAGTTCATTCCTAAGGGAGTATGCAGCACGAGCGGACTTGCGCTGATCAGCCTAGCTTACCTGTAAGTCCCTGGACATTGGTGCCTCCTGGCCGAACTTCAATGACAGATTCAGAGCGTCAACTCGGAGTCACCTGGGCCGCGTGGCCCCTTCCGTAAGCAGGCGCAATTCGGCTTCGGGCACGACGAATTGCGCCGCGCCACAATCCGAACAGATAGTTAGCTCGGGAAATACCCAGACGACTGGTTTGTGAATGTTTTCGAGTCCGGAAAAATGGATTACCATTTCTGCCTTGAACTTGTTCTGGTTGACTGATCCACACGAGTTACATGACATTCCTATACCTCCTCGCGATCCATGTCGCGAATGAGACCTTCCAGGACCTCGCCGACCTTTTCAAATTCGTTTGATTTGTCGAAAAAAAACGTTGCGCCGCACTCAAAACACTTCTTGCGGTACGCAGCGTAAGGATGGTTCGTGAGCACGATGACCGTCGATTTCAAGTGGTCCTTTTTCATGCTTTCCATCACGTCAATGCCACTTCCCCCAGGCATTTGCATATCAAGAATCACAGCGTCAGGTCTTAACCTCCGGATTGCTTCTTGGGTCTCCCCAACAGTTCCGACTTGATCCACAATTTCCACACCCTTGACATCGGCCAGCATCATTACCAGACGCTGGACAATTGTCAGGGAGTCATCCGCGATTAGTACTCTCATAAGGCTGGCGCCAGCATCCACCTATTGGGGGCCAAAGGCTATCGCTGCAAATATGATTCTTGAGTCGATTCGCGCTGATTGACTATGTCGTTGTTTGTATGACAGCGGGTCTCAAAGGCAACCTTGAAACCAGGTGGGTGCCGCACCAGCGGCGTTACCAAGCCGATGAGTGCGGTATAGGAATTGAAATAAAGACCAACACTAGCGTTATTCCACTAAGCGGTTCTCTATCGCGTAACGAATCAATTCTGCATTAGTATTCATGTTCATCTTTAATAGAATCCGCGCCCGATAAGTGCTGACCGTTGCGACGCTCAAATGGATCTCCTCGGCAATCTCCCCGACCGCCTTTCCTAAGGCGATCATCCGCAGTACCTCAAATTCGCGCTCCGAAAGCGTCTCATGTAAAGGCAGTCCTCCGTCTTTCGAGCTCAAGTCCATCGCCAGTTTTTCAGCCAGCGTGGGACTGACATATCGGCCGCCCGCAAGCACTTTACGGATCGCGTTGATCAATTCGTCGGGCGCCACGTCTTTGTTCATATAGCCTGAAGCACCCGCCCGCAACATGCGCTTACCGTACTGGTCTTCTGGGTGCATGCTCAAAACTAGAACGGGAAGCTTCGGGTGCAGACGCTTCAATTCACCGAGGATTTCGACGCCGCTCCGGCCAGGCATCGAAACGTCAAGAATCACCAAATCCCATTTTTGAGCATTTACCTGCGCGAGTACCTGTTCCCCGTTCGCGGCTTCGCCGCAAACTGCGTCCTGAAATCCCCGGAGGACAATCTCTTTTGCACCAGCACGAAGTAAGGCATGATCGTCGGAAACCAAAACCCTGATCATTGTTGTTTTCCTTCCTAGTGGCTAAGTGCTTGCGGGATTCTTACAATGACTGCGGTACCCTGCCCGGGGCTGCTCGTGATAGTCAAATCCCCCCCGAGTAGCGTGGCACGTTCCCGCATCCCGAGGATTCCAAGCGACCCGCCCTTACGAAGCTTTTCCTTGGGGATTCCCTTTCCGTTGTCGCGGACCTCCAGTGTCACGTTGCCGCCTTCCGCAGCAAGCCGTGCTCTTACCTCATTGGCTTCTGCATGCCTAGCTATGTTCGTTAGCATCTCCTGAAAAATGCGAAAGATGGCCGTAGCCTTATCCTGATCGACGACTAGATCGTCTGTGGGAAGTTCCAGAAGGCATTTCGTCCCGGTGCGAGCCCCAAATTCTTCTCCAGCCCATTCAATAGTGGCCACGAGCCCCAAATCGTCCAGCATCCCCGGTCTTAGCTCCGTTGCGATTCGACGCACTGTCTGAATCGCTCCATCCACCGAATTCAATATCGATGGCACTCTGTTCAATTCCTTTCTTTCTTTTTCAGGAAACCCGCGAATCAAAGAGCTGACATCTATCTTGATGGCGGTCAGAACCTGGCCTAGTTGATCGTGAATTTCACGTGAAACCCTTTTTCTCTCCTCTTCTCGGATGCTCTGCAATCGTGCTGCGAGTGCCCGCAATTGTCCAAGAGATGCTTCTAGCTCTTCAGTTTGCTTGGAAATACCCTTGG
Source organism: Candidatus Acidiferrum sp. (assembly GCA_041482215.1). GTDB lineage: Bacteria > Acidobacteriota > Terriglobia > Acidiferrales > UBA7541 > Acidiferrum. Next base: position 105,070 of record JBGPDI010000001.1, read on the forward strand.
CCATCGCGATCGAAAGCAAGCCTCCAGATATCAGGATCATCACGCCGACGCCCACCATTACTCCGGTGTAAAAGCGCACGTTTCTCGCTGCTAAGGCCTCACCGTCAAATGCCTGCCGAGTCGCAACTTCCACGATTTGATCAACAGCCGCCGCATGTTTGTCATAAAGGGGCTTCATACGCGACTGTAAAATCTTCTTCGCCCCATCTCGGTCGCCTCGCACGACTAGCGGAATGTATGTACGCTGTGCAATCTGGAAATATTGCTCCGCAGACTCATATGCCGTGCCGCGCATCATGTCTTTGAGTTTTCCCTCTGGCACGCGGCGCATGTAGTCCGCAAAATTCGTTTCGAAGTTCTTCCGCGCGGTATCGAGTTGGTTGATATAACGTTGGATTTCCGTGAGATCGGAAGTTTCTGCCATCATGCTGCAGATGAGTGCTGCCTGCAAAATGCTCTCTGACGGCGGCACGTAATCGGAAATCAGGTCTTTGCTCAAGGAAATTCGCTGGTAGATAGGACCGTTCACCTCAATTTGTAACAATGCCGCGAACGCTACAGCCGCAAATATCACTAGTCCGCATAGGCCTATGGCAGAGAGCCATCGCAAGTTAGAAACAATTTTCATAGTTTCCAAGCAATTGACAGCAAATTAGTCATGAATAGGAATGGAGCGTACCCCTGTGAATCCTCCGCTGTAAAGGATTAATAAAGCCCAGCCCGATAGGGCCGTCGCGCCAAATGGACGAGTGAGGTCTGTAGTGCACCCCGCTAAAACTGGACACCTCATCTAG
>JBGPDI010000002.1:0-102856 GCA_041482215.1 Candidatus Acidiferrum sp.
ATCGTGGGCTACGGATCGATTGGGCGGGAAGTGGCAAAGCGGGCGAAAGCGTTCGAAATGAAAGTTTGGGGAGTGACGCGTTCGGGAACGGGCGAGCAGGAGCACGTCGAGAAAATATTTGCGGCGGCGCAGTTACATGAGGCACTGCTGGAAGCGGACTACGTTTTGATTTGCGCGCCAGAGACGGCGGAAACGAAACACCTGATTGGCGCGGTGGAAATTGCGAAGATGAAACGTGGCGCGCGATTGATCAATATTGGCCGCGGCTCGTTGTTGGATGAGGCGGCGATGATTCAGGCACTGGAGGGCGGGGCGCTTGGCGGTGCGGCGCTGGATGTGGCCGCAACGGAGCCGTTGCCGGCGGATAGTCCCTTATGGAAGGCGCCGAATTTATTTATTACGCCGCATACGAGCGGAGTGAGTGACAGGCTCTGGAATCGTCAAACGGAGATTTTGATCGCATTACTTGAAAGATGGTTCAGCGGTCAAGAAATGTTTAACCAGGTAGATTTTGCGCGTGGCTACTGAATTGAAAATAGAAATCGGAAAATTGAAATTAGGAACCCGCAACCTGCCGCCTGCTGAAGACTCCCCGATTTTCTATTTTCTATTTTCAAATTTCCGTCTTCCTCAGTCGCCGACGCCGCCTTTGGGAGCCTGATAGCCTTCGCGCGCGTAAACCTGAAATTTTTGTTTCTTGCCTTTTTGGTCGAGGACTGTCAACGGGCCGCCGTCGGGAGCGACCAGCTCCACTTTAACTTTGTGAAATTTGCCGTCCTTCGCGCCGGTCGTGGGGGAATAGGAAAGGCTGTATTGGTGGCGCAGGCGGGCAGCAACGTCCTGAAACACGCCGGGCATTTCACCGGAGAATTGGGGGAACCAGGCGTAACCACCGGTTTCCTGAGCAAAGGTTTTGAGTTGGTTTTCCGCTTGAAGGTAATTCAAGCGAACCGTGCTGCGCATTCCACCGTTCATGTCGGCAAAATTTTGGTAGGCCTTGTCCAAACCGATGCAAAAAATCGTAATGTCACTCTGGCGGAGTTCTTTCATGGTCTGATCGAGCGTGTGTTTGGAAAACGTGTCCACACCGCTGGCCAGCAGCACGATGGATTTCTTGCCCTTTACCTCTTTCAGGCGATCCACGGTCTCTAGCAAGGCGTCGAACACGTTGGATTCGCTGAACCCCGGAAAATAAAGACGGTTGATACCTTGGAGAAGTTCGTCCTTGTTTTGGGTGAAGTCCACTTCGATGCGGGTTTTCATGTCAAAAGTTGCGAGGGCCACCCAATCTTTCTGCTGCAAACTGGAGAATAGTGCCGTGGACCAATACTTTCCGATGTAGGCAAAAAAACCGCCGTAGCCCCGGCTGCTGAATTCCAGGAGCAGGACCATGGTGATAGGGGCCTCTGTGGGCGCAAAGTTCGTGATGGACTGCGGAACGCCGTCGTCGAGAATGCGGAAATTTTCTTTTTTCAAACTGGTTATGATGTCGCCGTGGTCCGTGGTGGCGACCACTTCGAGGGTAACGATGGGAACGTCAACGGCGATGGTGACGCCGGCTTGCGGGGCCTGCTGCGCCGTGGCGGGTGGCTTCGGTTGAGTGGGGTTCTGTTGCTGTTGAGGCGGTGGAGGAGCTCCACCTTGTGGGCCGGTAGGTGCTTGGGCAAAAGCAGAGTTCTCGGCCAGCGGCAATATCAGAATCGCCGCTAGCGCTGCGAGTAGAGCTACGGAACGAATGGCCTTCATCATGCACCCCTCAAATGCGTTTAGAAAAACTCCAAACCTACGATGACTTCTACCCGCCGGAGAATCTGGCGGCCGGGAAGCCGTTGAACATAAGCAACGCCACGGCTTTGCCGCAGTCAAGCCTCTATACCTGCATGTTAGAGTAAGAAGCACTTTTGAAGCAAAACGTTTGCTGAGATGGCCGGATAGCGGCCAGATTTTACGAGGAGGAAGGTTTCGTGAACTGGAATCGCATGATCCAGGTGTTGGCGGGAGCCGCGGTGCTGGCGATGACCGCAAGTTCTCCAGCGGGCGCGCAGGTAGCGCCAGAGCGGCCGGGAATTCCGGGCAGTCCTGTAAGCGCTACGCCGGGAGGAGATACATCGGCGATTGCGAAAGAAGCGCAAGGCTGGCTCGCGGACCTCATTAAGATCAACACGTCAAATCCACCTGGAAACGAACAGATTGCGGCGATGTACGTTGCCGGAGTGCTGGAGAAGGAAGGGATCAAGCCAGAAATTCTCGAGATGATGCCAGGGCGGAGCGCGGTTGTGGCGCGCCTGCGAAGCGCGGCGTTGGCAGATCCTTCGAAAGCGCTGTTGCTCGTGGCACATCTGGATACGGTACCGGTGGACAAGTCGCGCTGGAGCGTGGACCCATTTGGCGCTGTGATCAAGGATGGGTATTTGTATGGACGCGGCGCGATTGATGACAAAGGCATGCTGGTGGCAAACCTTGCGGTGTTCATTTCGCTGAAGCGCTCTATGGCGCATTTGAACCGCGATGTGATTTTTCTCGCGACGGACGATGAAGAAGGGGGCGGCGACGCCAGCATTCGGATGCTGATCGCGAAGCATTGGGATAAATTCGCGGCGGGATTCGCAATCAACGAAGGCGGAAACGTTTTCGTGAAGAATGGAAAAGTGCAATACACCGGGATTCAGGCGAGTGAGAAGGTGGCATTTAATATTGCGGTGATCGCGCGAGGAACTTCTGGGCACGCGTCGCAGCCATTGAAAGACAATCCGGTGGTGCATCTGGCGGCAGCCGTGGCGAAAATCGGGAATTATTCGGCACCGGTGCACATCACAGCGATCGTGCGCCGCTATTTCGAAGGACTGGCGCCCCTGGAGGATGATGAGATTGGAAAATGGATCCGTTCGATGGATACGCCGGACCGCGGGGAACATGCGCAGCGCGTGATTTCCGACGCGAGCCCACTGTGGAATTCGATGTTGCGAGACACGATTGCGCCGACGGTATTGACCGCGGGCGTGGCGAACAATGTAATTCCGGCGGAAGCGCGAGCAAACCTGAACGTGCGGCTTCTGCCTGGTGACACGATTGACGTGGTGATGAACGACTTGAACAAGCTGGTGAATGATCCAGCGGTGAAATTGGAATTGCAGCCAAACTCGGGGCTGGCCGCGCCGACGTCTTCCCTGGAATCGGATTTTTATGGCGTGATTTCAAAAGTGGTGACGCAGGAATTTGGAGGCGCACCGGCGCTGCCGTTTCAATCGACGTGGCTGACGGATTCGGCGCAGTTGCGGCTGCACAACGTGCAGGCGCTCGGGCTGGTGCCGTTTCCGCTGTCGCAGGAAGACTTGAAACGGATGCATGGAGACGATGAGCGAATACTGCTCGGGGCGTTCGACAAGGGTGTAGAAGTGCTGGCGAAAATCGTCCGAGAATTCGCAGTGTCGCACTAGCGACGAAGAGAATTGAATCACAAGTTGAAACAGAATCGGCTGCTATTCCCTGCGCTTCCCCTAAAGAATAGAAGCAGTCTACAATCAGAGCCGTCAAAGAACGCATGAGTTTCCGACACTCCAAAATTGTCTGCACGATTGGGCCGGCAAGCCGTTCGCCGAAGATGATCGACCGTCTGCTCAGCGCGGGAATGGATGTGGCGCGGCTGAATTTTTCACACGGCACCCATGAAGAGCATGCGAAGAACATCTCGATGCTGCGGGCAGCCGGCGTGGAGCACGAAAAACCGATCGCGATTCTCGCCGATCTGCAGGGGCCGAAAATCCGGACGGGGCCGCTGGCGGGTGGCGGGCCGGTGCTGCTACGCACGGGACAGCGCTTCGTGATTACCACTGCAAAGGTTCTGGGCGATTCGACGCGCGTGAACACGGTGTTCACGCCATTGCCGCGAGAAGTTCACCGCGGGGACCGCATCCTGCTTTCGGACGGACTGATTGAATTGCATGTTGAGCAGGTGCGCGATAACCAGGTGATTTGCCAGGTGGCGAACGGCGGCGCGCTGGGCGAGCACAAGGGCATAAACCTTCCGGGAATCAAATTGCGTGTGCCGGCGCTGACGCCGAAAGACAAGGCCGACCTGCTATTCGCGCTGAAACACGGCGCGGACTACATTGCGGTGAGCTTCGTGCGGCGTCCGGAAGATGTGTTGCTGGCGAAACAGCTGATTCGCCGCGCGGGAAGAGACGTTCCGGTGATCGCGAAGCTGGAGAAGCCGGAAGCGATTGAAAATCTGGATGCGATTTTGCGCGCGGCAGACGGCGTGATGGTGGCGCGCGGTGACCTGGGCGTGGAGATGAATCCGGAGCGCGTGCCGGTAGTGCAGAAGACGATCATTGCGCGAGCTCGAGAATTGCGGCGGCCGGTGATTACGGCGACACAGATGCTGGAATCGATGACGGAGAATCCGCGGCCCACACGCGCGGAGGCTTCCGACGTAGCCAATGCGATTTTCGACGGCTCGGATGCGGTGATGCTCTCGGCGGAGACGGCGTCCGGAAAATATCCGGCGGAAGCCGTGGGCATGATGGCGCGCATCATCGAAGAGGCGGAAGCGAGCATCAAGGAATTTCCGCGACCGGCGCACCAGGAGCAATTGAAAGTGGCGGGGACGGTGGCGGAGCTGGTGTGCCACGCTTCGCGCGAACTGCACATGAAACTGATTGCGGTCTTTACGCACAGCGGGTTTACGGCACGTCTGGTGTCGCGTTACCGGCCGATGGTGCCGGTGGTGGCGTTTTCGCCGGAGGCGGAGACGCGGCGGCGCATGGCGTTAGTCTGGGGCGTGCTGCCAAGACAGATTCAGGACGTGCAGAAAGTGGATGGGTTGGCCAAGGTGGCGGAGAAGCGGCTGCTGGAAGAACGGCTGGTACGCAAAGGCGATGTTATCGGAATCGTGGCGGGCACGCCGATGGGAATTCGCGGGACGAAGAACTTCATGAAGTTTCATGTGATTGGCGGACCGGCTTAAGGTAATCGTCAGTCAGTCTTCAGTGGTCAGTCTTGTTCGGCGCTACACCTCAAGATTCTCTCGAAGCTGCCCCCCCTCCCCCCGTGTTTTTCGTAAATGTTGCATCTAAAAGACTTAGTCGTCCCCTAAGTGCTTTAAATGCAACACTTGCGCAGCGCCTTGTAAATATTGATTCTACGGGATTTAAAGATCGACGTAATTCGCGCCACTCATATGATTGGGTAGAGAAAAGCGGGGATCAATTGCAATTGTTCTTGGCTGAAAATAAAAAAAAGCGGCAGTTAAACTGCCGCACTCCAAATGGAGTTTTATACAAGGGTAATTGTAGCAAGGGATAAGGGAAAGTCAAAGAAAAGTTTGGTAGTGGGTCAGTTTCCGATAATCCGACGAAACATATAGAAGCGTTGACAACCTGACCAGCGAACAAATTGGGTCCGAGGATTACTTCCGGTTTGCCGACCATTCGCCCGCCATCGGAATCTGTTTAGACCGTGGGCGGGACCAAGGACAACTTGCTCTTCTTACGGGACGCCCGCTTAAGTCCCAAAATGGATATTTTGATTCGGGCGGAAGAAGTTGCTGGGATCGTATTTTTTTTTGACGGCGGCTAAGCGTGGCAAGTTGGGACCGAATGCCGTCTTGACCACGTCGTCTGTTTCGATATCAAGTGCAGAGAGCAGATGTGCGTTCCGCGAAAAAGGCCGCAGCATTTCCTCGCCAGATCGGGCCCACTCGCGGTGCATGTTCGCTTGCGTCGGATCGGTCCACTGCGCAAGAAACAAGATGTCCCACGGCAGATTGCGGTGCGGGAAGGCAGTGGCTTCACTCGAAACTCGGCCCGCGGCGCCGCCATAATATTCGAGAACAACAAAGGAAAGTGGGGAACGCAACCGATTTGCGTGCTCGACAATCGCAGAAATCGCGTCGTCGGACAGTTCCCGCTGCAGTGTGGACTTCCAATAATTGCAGTTGCCATCCGGGAAGGATGGTGCAAGCAGCGACTGCATCGCGGGAAAGGGTATGGCCTGGACACCATCAAGAATCGGGCTGCCAAACTTACGTAACGGTTCCAGGATACGTTCACCATCGACAACGCTGCCGCAATAGCAAGGAATCACTCCAACCAGGGGAGAACCGTCCGGACCGTGAAGGAGAGCGGCGTATGCTGTGAGTTCGTCCGGCGCAGACGCCATGTAATCACGGAAGTGGCGGATCACGTCAACGCCCATCGCCCGAGGGTAGAGGAGAAGACCGCCCAAAACCGTTGCCACCGGGTGGGCTTGGAACTCGAAAGAAGTAACAGCGCCGAAATTTCCGCCTCCGCCTCGTAGAGCCCAGAACAGATCGTCGTTTTCAGAAGCGCTGGCGGTCAACACCTTTCCATCAGCAGTCACGACCTGCGAAGACAACAAATTATCAATGGACATCCCGTATTTCCGAATGAGCCAGCCAACCCCACCTCCAAGCGTCAGGCCACCAATACCAGTCTTGGGCACGATGCCGCACGGGACTGCGAGCCCGAACACATACGTTTCTCTATCGATGTCACCAAGAGTTGCTCCGCCCTGTACCCGGACTCTACGGGTCTTCTCATCTACGAAAACAGACCTCATTCGGGAAAGGTCAATCACCAAACCGTCGTCACAGAGCGCACGGCCGCCTACGTTGTGTCCGCCACCACGAATCGATGTGACCAGATTATTCGCGCGTCCGAATTGGACCGCTGCAATCACGTCAGCGACGCCAGAGCACCGGGCGATTACCCTTGGATGTTTGCTGACACTTGCATTCCAGATTTGACGGGCTTCGTCGTAGCCGGCGTCCGCTGGCTCGAAGACCTGACCATGGAATGAAGACCGGAATGGCTTGATATCCATAAAGCACGAAGTCGCACGGGATTCTACTCCAGTTCTCAGGCAATGTCGTTATCGGCGATTCAAACTGGCCAGAAGTCCCATTCCATGAAGGGACTGAGAATCGGTTTCGTCGTTATCGACCTCCGACTAAATCCCGAGTCACGGGCTAACCGGAAACTGACTCACTACCAAAAGTTTGGTGGCGGGTCAAAGTTGGCTTCCCGGGTTCATCAGATGTCAGGGCAAATTGAGGGTAACTCAGCTTTCTGTGCATCACGGCATAAAGTACAGCAACCTAGATAAGAGAACAATGTAAGAAGTAGGGCTAGTTGACCCAGTTGTCGGGGTGGGAGGGCGGTTCTTTTTTGTGTTTGTTGATGTAGACCTCGAAGCGCTTGCGATTGCGGCGGTATTGCCAGTCGGTGACGGAGTTGCGGACACTGTAAAGGAAAGAGCCGCGACGCAGATAAACCCAACCAACAAGCATGCCGCCGAGGTGGCAGACATGGCTGATGTTGCTGCCACCGAGGCCGAAGGTGCCGAGAAATTCCAAAGCGGTCATGACGATGACGAAGGTGCGCATGCTCATCTTGATGGGAATGGGGAACATGATGACCTGGCGGTCTGGAAAAAGGATCGCGCACGCCAAGAGAATTCCAAAGATTGCTCCGGAAGCGCCGATGGTCGGGACGTCGGAAGGCTTGTGTCCCCAGAAAACGGGAATGGTATTTACGATGACGTTGATGATGCCGGCGCCGACTCCGGTGAGAAAATAATACTGGAGGAAGCGCGTGCGGCCCCAAACGAGTTCCAGTTCACGGCCGAACATGTAGAGCACAAACATGTTGGTGAGGATGTGCCAAATGGTGGAGCCGTCATGCAGAAATAAGTATGTGAAAGGTTGCCAGATGCGCAGGCCGTGGGTGACGGCGGAAGGCACGAGGCCAAAGGCCAAGACAAACCAGTTGTAAGCGGAGATTCCCCAGAAAGTTCGCAGGATAATTTCAAAAAAGAAGATGCCAATGTTGGCGATGAGAAGCCACTGGATCGCGGGCGTAACGAAAAAGTTGAAGCTGAACTTGTAGTTTCGTATGCCGGACCGAGAGGCCATGATGATTCAAGTCTACGGCGGCGAGCCAAATCCGTCAAAGCGCCCTTCTGGTACCTATGTGCGCCGAAAGTGCGGCGGCGAATAACCACGCAGCTTGACTGACTAGTCGAGCTTCTTGCGGGCGAAATAGAAAAGCGAGGCCGCGAGAAGGACGAACATGAAAGAGCCGAAGAGATTGCTGGTGGCGAGCGGTCCCAGTAGTTTGGGACCGAAAGCGAAAAGGTCGGGGCGCCAGGGAAGGCGAAGGACGGCGGTGAGCCAGTGCGGGACGCGATTGGAAATCTCCGGGTCTTGTAATAGAGCGATGATGATACCGAGGAGGCCGAAGACGCCGCCAGCAGCGATCAGGCCGCTGGAATAGAGCGCGCCGGGGCTGGCTTCGCTGTCGTCTTTTTTCTTGGTGGTGGCTTCGACGAGAGCACGGACGAGGCCGCCGGCGAACATGGCTCCGGTGGTAGCAATGGAAAGATAGGAACCAGTGGCGAAGGCGAGCGAGCGAACGCCGAGGATTTCAACCGCGATCACCAGGGCTACACCCATGAGTACCAAGCGCCAGGGCAAGCGCTGATTGAGGATGCCGTTGATAACGGTGGCCATCAGGCGGGCTTGCGGCGCGGGAGCTTTGTCGCTGCCGATGCCCTGGGCCCATTGATATTCGATTCTCTGGGTGCCCGCGTCGTAGAGATATTCGCCGTCGGGAATTTCATGGGAGCCCAGAGAATTGATCAGCACATAGCTCTTGTTTTGGTAAGTGAAGGAATCGCGCTCGATTTTCACGCCGCTGGGCAAAGCCTGGATGCTGACGGGGATGGGCGTGGGAATGTACTTTTCGAGGCCCTTGTTCATCAGATTCAGAGTTGCGCCGATGGCGATCGTGGATACGGTGACGCCGACAAGGAGTCCCATCTGCTGCCAAAAAGGTGTGGCGCCGACAAGGTAACCAGTTTTCAAGTCTTGCGAAGTAGCGCCGGCGATAGCGGCTGCAATGCAAACCACGCCGCCAATCATGAGAGCGAGTACAGCGTAATTGGGAGCAGTCCATCCGGCGAGGAAGAAAATCGCGCAGGTGGCCATGAGCGTGGCGATGCTCATACCGCTGATGGGATTGGAAGAATTACCAAGCAAGCCGCTGATGCGCCCGGCGACGGTGACGAACAGAAAACCGAAGACGACGACGAAGACGGCGGCGAAAAGATTCTGATACCAAAGAGTGGATGCGCCTTGCATGGGATGAAACGTGAGAAGGACCCACATCATGGCGACGATAATGATCGAGCCGATGACCACGGTACGCATGGAAATGTCGCGGTCGATTCTGCTGGTTGAAGTGGACTGGCCCGCCCCTTCCGCGCGAACGTCTTTCAACCCGGCGCGTAATGCAGAAATGATGGTGGGCAAAGTGCGGAGCAAGGTAATCAATCCTGCGGCAGCAACGGCACCGGCACCCATCGGGCGGATGTAACTGCGCCAGATGTCGTCCGGCGTCATGAGAGGAATGGGAATGGTGGACGGATAGATCGGCGTGTTGCCGGCAAGCTGCCCGTAAAACTTGATGGCCGGCATCATGACTAGCCAAGAGACGATACCACCCGCGAAAAGAATTCCAGAAACGCGCGGGCCGATAATGTAACCGACTCCCAGATACTCCGAAGTGATGGCGGCGCGGAAGGAGGCGCCAGGAAACCAACTGGGCCGGCTTTCCGGCTGCGAGGTCCAGGCTTGCACGGTGTTAATGAGGAAGGTGTAGGCGCCGCCGAGACCAAGTCCCCAAAAGACGCGGCCGGCGAAAGAGCCGCCGCGTTCTCCAGCGACCAGTACATCGGCGCAAGCAGTGCCTTCGGGAAATGCGAGGTTGCCGTGTTCCTTAACGATGAGCTGGCGGCGCAGCGGCACCATGAAGAGCACGCCGAGCCATCCACCGAGAAGTGCTAACGGAAAAATCCGCCAAAAAGTAAATTCAGAGCCGAAGCCGAGAAAGATCAGCGCGGGAATCGTGAACATGACGCCGGCGGCGAGGGATTCACCCGCAGACCCGGTGGTCTGCACGATGTTGTTTTCGAGGATGGTGGAGCGGCCGAAAGCGCGAAGGATGCTGATGGAGAGCACGGAAATCGGGATGGAAGCGGAAACGGTGAGACCGGCGCGCAAGCCGACGTAGACGGTGACCGCGCCGAAGAGCAGACCGAAAAGCGCGCCGAGGATGACGGCGCGAATCGTAAATTCCTTGGGGCTTTCTTCTGTCGGCACGTAGGTGCGGAATTCACCTGGAGGAGCCGTGGAACTCCATGGACGATCGCTCACCGAAACCTCCCTCGCATTCGAATCCAATATGGATGTAAGTGCGTGCGGGGGATTATGCCGCAGGTGGGCGAAGCGGGGAAGCGAATCCTCGAAAGACTTCTCGCGCCGACCAGACGGAGTCCGCGCGGCCGATCAAAAACGCGGCAAAACAGAGAGCGAACACCGAATGGCTCAGGCTGGCGCCGAAATATTGCCAGAGCGGGGCTGCTGCGCCCGGATAATCCGACGAAAAGAGCATCGTCAGCATGAAGATGAGGCCGCAAAGGCTCGCGGAACGCACCAGTATTCCGGGAACGAGCGCCGAGCCGATCGCCAGTTCGCCATAGGCCACGAGGAAGGCGATGACGGTGGCATGGGGGAGGACAAAGCCGCGGAGAATAGGCGCCATAAAAGGGTAAGCGCCTCCTTCGAGGAATTTGTTGATCCAGAATTGAAAGCCGCCGTGAAGGGTAAACTGCGTGCCGAAAACTTTGTATTCAGCGAAGATTAAAAAAAGAATGCCGGCCCCAATGCGCAGTGCAGCGAGCGCTTGAGTGTTGCGAGTGCCGGAATCTGAAGGGAGAGTCATAGCGAATCCTATTCTACGGTGAAGTCCCCGCTGCGGCAGAGCTAGTACGAGGGATGCGGAAGAGGATGGAGGCAGGAGGTTGAAGCGCCGCCAATTTTTTTCGCAGCGCGCGCGGTGATGCGTCCAGCGTTTCTTTCAGGAGTGAGACAGCTATTTCAGGGGAGAGGTTCAGGCGATAGATGTCAGCATGGTCCGCATGGGAATACTTTTCGTAACGCGGTGCTGCATCTTGCGCAGTTTTTAGCAGGACTTCCCAGGGACTCTGTTTGTGGAACAATTTTTTCGCGGAAGCATCGCGGAGGGTGAGATTCACCAGAGTGCGCTGCGTGCCTCCGCCGATTTCGAGAGAAATTGATGTGACCGGCGATGGGTTGAAAGGGCGCGAGGGATCGTCGTCGGGAAAATGGGCAAGCAGACCAGTGAGTTCGTGTTCATCGGAAGGGAAGCCGTCCCACCAGTAGCGATATCCGTTATAGACGACGGTGCCGGAGCGGAAAATTTGCTGGACGCGCGCGAAATTTCTGCCGGTCACACTCACAACCATGTCGGCTAGTTCGGCGAGACGAAACGTTTGCTTGACGACCGGACGAACTGTCACATAGCCGGCATCTTCTTCCGTGAAGCGCACGGCGATGGTTTCTGGGAGCGGCATGCCGAGTGGCTCCGGGAATTCTCAGCCTAGTTTCGAAAGGCGATCGCGTACGCGGTCGCTTAGCGCCTTGCCGTCCACGGTCTTGCCTTCGAGGAGTGACTTAGCCGCTTTTACTACCGCACCCATTTGTTTGATGGAATTCGCGCCAGAATCGGAGATTGCCTTGATGATGGCGGCGTCCATTTCTCCCTCGCTAGCGCCGGCGGGGAGATAGGATTCGATGATGGCGAGTTCTTTGGTTTCTTTCTCAGCGAGTTCGGGGCGGTTGCCTTTGGTGAACTGCTCGATCGATTCTTTACGCTGTTTCACAAGTGTTTGCAGGATCTGAATGGACTCGGGTTCGTCGAGGGCGCGTATCTTTTCGATTTCTTTGTGCTTGATGGCGGCTTTGATTCCGCGGAGGACACTGAGGCGCAACTCCTCCTTGGCGCGCATGGCGTCGACCAGATCTTTCTGAATTTTTTCGGCAAGACTCATCTTCGATTCCTCGCTGCATTGAATATAGCAGACCGGCAAAGGGGACAGGCAAGATTGCGGCGGGTTGGTAGTGGGTCAGTTTGAATTTTGACCCCCATTGTCACGATCAGGAAAATTCAAACTGACCCACTACCGGCTGGTTTGAGGCCATAAATGCAGCGTCCCATATTTGACAGCGCGCAAATGGCTCGCTAACTTTGATCTCTTATACTGTGCGGGAAAAAGCTGCCAGAGGAGACCAGGGGCTCATGAAAGTCATCGTTGCGGACAAGATCAGCGAACGGGGCGTGCAGCTGCTGAAGGAACAGCCCGGCTGGAACATCGTGTTTACGACGAAGGATACGCTGAACGCGGAGATAGCGGACGCGGATGCTCTGATTGTGCGCAGCGCGACGAAAGTCACGGCGGAACTGCTGGATAAAGCTCCAAAATTGCGCGCAGTGGGTCGTGCGGGCGTGGGTGTGGACAATATTGACCTGGACGAAGCCACAAAACGCGGCGTTCTGGTCATGAGCACACCAGGTGGGAGTTCCGTAAGCGTTGCCGAGCATACCTTTGCACTGCTGCTGGCACTCGTTCGCCAACTTCCACAATTTGATGCGGCAATGCGCGCGGGTCGCTGGGAAAAATCGTCGTCGGGCGCCGAAGTGCGCGGCAAGACGCTGGGTCTCGTTGGTCTCGGTCGCATCGGCAGCGAGGTGGCCTCTCGCGCTGAAGCGTTCGATATGCGCGTTGTGGCCTTCGATCCATTCATTAGTGAAGCAGCGGCACAAGAGCTGTCCGTGGAACTCGTGCCGCTCGATCAACTCCTGGCCGAATGCGATTTTATATCTCTTCATACGGCGGTAAGCCCGCAGACGAGGGAGATGATCAATGCGGGGTCCATTGCGAAAATGAAGAAGGGCGTTCGCATTGTAAATGCCGCGCGCGGGGAACTCGTCAACGAAGCTGACCTGGCCGCGGCGATCAAGAGTGGCCACGTCGCTGGAGCTGCACTCGATGTTTTTGCGGAAGAGCCGCCTAAGAATTGCCCGCTGATCGGGCTTCCGAATGTGATTACGACGCCGCACGTGGCGGGATCCACGGCCGAGGCGCAAGAAGAGCTGGGAACGCAGGTTGCGGTGCAGATCCGGGACTATCTTGTAGAAGGAGTGATTCGCAATGCTGTGAACTTGCCCGCGCTTTCGCCGGACCAATACCGGCGAGTGCGACCGTACCTGGAATTGGCGGAGCGGCTCGGCTCACTGGTTTCGCAAGCGGCGGGATCCCGCCCTGCACGGATTCGAATTCGCTATGCCGGCGAAGTAGCGGAGGTGGGCACGCACCTGCTTCGGAGCGCAGTTTTAGCGGGCGTGCTTAACGCAGTGCTGGACGAAAAGGTGAACGTGGTGAATGCGCCTGCTGTAGCGGCGGCAAGAGGGTTAACGGTGGTGGAAGAGACGCGGCGGCGCGAACATGGCTTCCCAAACACTCTGGAAGTCTCCGCCCTGCCCGAAAAGAGCGGTGCAGCGGCCGGGTTTACAGCGGAAGGCACGGTCCTGCATGACGGCTCGCCGCGCGTGCTGCAAATTGAGGGCATTCCGTTGGAGGCGCAGCTTGAGGGCACCATACTTTATCTAAGAAACCGCGACGAACCCGGCGTCATTGGGCAGATTGGAATGACACTAGGGAAGCTCGGCGTCAATATCGCTACCTTCGCCCTCGGACGGCGCGAAGCCCAGCGAGGAGCCGACGCTGTTTCGCTGGTTCGCGTGGACGGTAAAGTCTCTCCTGCTATCCTAGAGCCGATCCGGGCGATCCCCGCCATCACCGAGGCGAAGTTGCTCCACTTGGGCTAGCGCTTACCCTCTCGTGCATTCGGCTGCCATTTATTCTAATTTATTTCGAAATCATTTCTAAACCGAAGTTGATAATCAATTTAGACTAAGTTTTGTTGACATACCTTCGCGCTCATCCTACAAGCGATTTAATCTGTAATTGCGGTAAACGGTGATGGGTTGGACGGGGAATATATCCATTTCGGCTTAATTTATTGCCACGGAAATATGCCACAGACTGTCTGTGGTTACCCGCATTCCCTCAGCCGTGTAATTCAAACAAAAATTTCATTCATGGTGCGCGAAAGGAACATTTAATGAAGCTGTCTTCCAAGAAGCGCAATTTCTTAGTTTGCGTCGCAATATTTTTGCTGTCGGTGACGTGTGCCTGGGCGCAGACCGGCACGACTTCCTTGCATGGAGTGGTTACGGATAAGACAGGCGCTGCCATTGCGGGCGCAAAAGTGACATTGAGCAATCAGAGCCTGGGGCTGCACCGAGAGATGAACGCGGGAGCGGGTGGTGAATATGATTTTATTGGCTTGCCGCCGGGCACGTATTCGCTGACTGTGGAGATGACGAACTTTCGGAAGTATGAACAATCGAATTTACAGCTCCTGGTGAATACGCCAGCAACTTTGAATGCGAAGCTGGAGATAGGGACCGCCGTACAGACCGTGGAAATTAACGCTCAGGCGGAAACTCTAAATACTACGGACGCATCTCTGGGAAGCGCCTTCAGTGAAAACCAGATCAAACAGCTCCCCCTGGAAGCGGGAAACGTACCTGAATTGCTCTCCCTTCAAGCGGGTGTCACATATACGGGAAACCGGCCGGATATCAATAAAGATACGGATACCCGAAGCGGCGCAGTAAACGGCGCGCGCAGCGATCAAAGCAACATCACCCTGGACGGTGTGGACGTCAACGCTGATACGAAAGGGTATGCATTTACCTCCGTATTGCCCATCACTCAGGACTCCGTGCAGGAGTTTCGCGTAACTACATCAAATTACAACGCGGATGAGGGGCGCTCTTCCGGTGCTCAGGTCGCGCTGGTGACCAAGGGAGGTACAAACGACTTCCACGGTTCACTCTTCGAGTCGCATCGAAACACCATCACGAGCGCCAACGATTACTTCATCAAGCTAGCCGAGCTGCAAAGCGGCCAGCCCAACGAAGCGCCCAAGCTGCTGCGAAACAATTTCGGAGGCTCCCTGGGCGGACCGATTAAGAAAGATAGGCTCTTCTTCTTTGTGAATTACGAAGGACACCGGCAGAGGGAAGCGCAGAGCGTGGTCCGCATCGTA
This sequence comes from Candidatus Acidiferrum sp., assembly GCA_041482215.1. Classification (GTDB taxonomy): domain Bacteria; phylum Acidobacteriota; class Terriglobia; order Acidiferrales; family UBA7541; genus Acidiferrum. The sequence goes on from JBGPDI010000002.1 coordinate 15,059, forward strand.
CCCAGCGCAGCGATGCAGGATGGCGTGATTACTTATCAGTGCCAGACCAACGCGGACGGGAGTCTCAATACAGCAATATGCCCGGGAGGAACTGTCAACGGCATGACCGGCCCGCACCAAATTATTCCCGGATATTTCGGTTTGACTCCGACGCAGATCACGGCAATGGATCCGCTGAACTCAAATCCACCAGCAGGTTACACAGGTTCTGTGGGGCCGAGTCCACTCATGTTGAATTATTTCAAAACCTTTGCGCCCTTTGCTGCGAATGACAACTCAGTGGGCGACGGTGTGAATTTCGTCGGGTACCGATTTAAGGGGCCAGTCTCCATCAACTCGAATTGGTATATCGCTCGCGCCGACTACAAGATCACCAGCAATGGGAACCACACTATTTTCTGGCGTGGCGGGCTGCGCAATGATTCCAACGGCGGCGTGCCGTATCTCCCAGGCCAGGGCCCTGAACTCACGCAAGTGGACTACAGCAAGGGTCTTTCCGTGGGATATGCGGCCGTGCTGCGGTCGAACCTCGTGAATAACCTCCGATACGGTTACACGCGGCAAAGTTTTGGCGAGATTGGCAACCAATCGGAGGATATCATTTTCTTCCGCGGCCTTAACGACAACAGCACTTCGAACAACTCCAGTCTGGTGTATACGAACAATAGCAACTTCCAGGTACCAGTTCACAACATCGTGGATGACCTTTCCTGGATCAAAGGACGGCACACTCTCCAGTTTGGCGGAAACATAGGCATCTTGCGTACTCCGCAAGCTAACAACACGAATTCATTCTCCTCTGCGAATGACAATCCTTCCTGGCTGGATACTGCAGCCATGGCGAACTCCGGGGCACCGGGCCATTTCGACCCCGCTGTTGAGGGCTTCCCAGCGGTGGATAGCGGCTTCGGCAACAACTATGACTACCCGATGGGCGCGATGATTGGCATGGTCCCCCAGGTGAACGCCCAGTACAATTTTACAAAGGGCGGTAGTGCACTTCCCGATGGTGCGCCGGTGTCGCGGCGCTTTGGTGCGAACACCTTTGAGATGTACGCGCAGGACTCCTGGAAAGTGAAACCGAACCTGACAGTGACGTTCGGACTTCGCTACGCGCTCTTCTCGCCACCGTGGGAAACGAGTGGATTGCAAGTCACACCCAACGTCAGCTTGAGTGATTATTTCCAACAACGGGCGTCGGGTGCTCTGAAGGGGATACCCTCAAGCGCGGCGTGCTGCCTGAGCTTTAACCTTGGCGGGCCGGCGAACGGAGGCAAACCTGGATTCTACAACTGGGATAAGAAGGACTTCGCTCCGCGACTGGCAATAGCTTGGTCGCCGAGCGCTAAGGATGGACTGTTCAAGAGTCTGTTCGGAAATAGCGGCCAAACCACGATTCGGGTAGGGGCCGGCATTGTGTATGACCGCCTCGGGCCCGCCCTTCTTGCCACTTTTGACGCGAATGGATCATTTGGCCTTTCCACGGGGCTAACCAACACCGGCGGCGTTCAAACTCCGGGAACTGCTCCGAGAATTACGGCGCTGTCCGGGTTGAGCAATATCCCCACCACGGATCTCACCGGCTCTCAAATCTTTGCGGGAAACCCCGGGGGGACATTTCCACAAACGTTTCCGAGTGGCCTAAACGGCGACGTTGGATCCTATGCCGTTTACTGGGGGATGGACAACAAGATCAAGTCTCCTTACTCTTACACTCTGGACCTTTCCGTTGGGCGAGACCTTGGCCATAACTTCTCACTGCAAGTCTCTTACGTTGGGCGTCTGTCTCATCGTCTGTTGACTCAGTTCGACGTTGCCTCGCCGCTAGACTACGTGGATCCCAAGACAGGGGTGGACTACTACACGGCGGTTAGGGCACTCGCGAACATTTATCGCACGGGTGTTCCATCAGAAAATGTTACCGCCGCCATGATTGGGCCAACAGCATCCTATTGGCAGGACTTGATGGGCGCCACCAACTTCCTGCCAGGCAGCCAAGGCTTCCGCGTTAGCCGGTGCGCAAACTCTCCCTTCCCAAGCAAGGATCCGGTAGTAGCCGCTTATGATTTGTTCTGCGGATTCAGCTTCAATGAAACGACGGGGCTCCAGGGGATTGATCAGGGCTTTGGATTTAGGGATTTTTCCCTGACGGATGCCGGTGGTAATAGGATCCCATACTATCCTACGACGGGTCCGTACACCTTTGTGGATCCGCAGTTTGCCGCCCTCGACGCGTGGCGTACGACCGGAGCTGCAGCCTACAACGCGTTGCAAGTGAGCTTCAGCAAGCACATGAGCCATGGCCTGCAATTTGACTTTAACTACACTTACTCGAAATCCTTTGACGTTTCCTCGGATGCAAACCGAATTAATGCATACGGCGGCCTGGGTGGACAGGTCATCAACGCCTGGGAACCAAAACAGCTTCGCGCCCCATCAGACTTTGATCTAACCCACCAGATCAATGCGAACTGGATCGCCGAGCTTCCTTTTGGCAAGGGCAAGTGGATTGGGGGCGAGGCGCACGGCGTGACCGAGGCGATCATCGGTGGCTGGCAACTTTCCGGTCTGGCCCGCTGGACCAGCGGGTTTCCGATCGGCGTTGGCAATGGAGCCCAGTGGCCCACAAACTGGGAGCTGTCTGGATTTGCAACCCAGACAGGCCGTGTAAAGACAAATGGAGCAGTTAAGAACCCGGATGGTACGGTCAATATTTTCGGGAATGCCTCTGCCGTGGCCGCAGCACTGAATAGCTTCCAACCTGATTTCCCAGGCGAGTCTGGAAATCGCAATAGCCTTCGAGGCGACGGTTTTGCCGGCTTGGATCTTGGCCTCAGCAAGCGATGGCACATGCCCTGGAAGGAATCGCACAGCTTGCAGTTCCGCTGGGAGGTGTTCAACGCACTGAACCTTACGCGATTCGACGTTCAGAGCTTGAGCCTTTCGATCACCAATTCCAGTAACTTTGGCAACTACACTGGTTTGCTGACCAATCCACGATCCATGCAATTTGCCTTGCGGTACGAATTCTAGTACTGGGAGCGCAATCCATTCCATTCATCGCCGGGAGGCTTCGGCCTCCCGGCGATTTTTAGCTTGATTTGATTTTATGTACCATCCAATGCAACAACTTCCCTTGACATCCCCCCTAAATCCGTTCTAAAAACTACCTCAACAATTGTTTAGATCGTGTGGTGGTCCAGGTTGCCCGGGGAATATTCTCAATTCGATGGAACTACCATGCTTCGGCATTCCGCCGGAGCCTCCCATACCTGTCTGACCTCACGCGTGAGTCCCACACACTCGAATAAGGTGCGCAAAAGGAGCGGTTTATGAAGAGGTCATTTGTCATTGGGATTTTCGCAGTGTTGGCATGCGCGCTACTTTTTACGGCACCGGGCTGGGGACAGACCGGCGCATCAACGATACGCGGCACGGTGAAAGACCCATCCGACGCGCTAGTGTCGGACGCAACCGTTACGCTTACCAACATCGAGACTAACGCCGTTCGAACGACGCGGACGACGACGTCGGGTACGTTTTCGTTTGAAATTCTGCCGGTTGGCGATTACGAGCTAAAAATAGAGGCGAAGGGCTTCCGGAAATTGGTGATGCGCCCGGTGCAAGCCCTGGTGGCGAACGTTACCGATGTTCCGGCCACACTGGAGCTCGGTGAGATGAGCGCGACAGTGACCGTCGAAGCGGTCGCTGCCAACGTTCAAGTAAACACATCGGACGCGACACTAGGAAACAATTTTAACAGCACGCAACTGACCCAGCTACCAATAGAAGGGCGCGGAATACTGCCGCTACTCACCCTGCAGGCGCAAGTAACGCCGGATGGCTATGTCGCCGGTGGGCGAAGCGATCAGTCCAACGTCACGCTGGATGGCGTAGATATTAACGACGCACAGACAAGCGATGTCACCAAACCGGTGCTGCGGCTGAATTCAGAGGCTATCGAAGAGTTTCGCGTAGTCACGGTGAACGCCAACGCCGATGAAGGCCGGTCGTCCGCGGCGCAGATCAACCTGGTGACCAAGAGCGGCACGAATTCGTGGCATGGCTCAGCATTCGAATTCCACCGCAATACGATATTCACGGCGAACGATTTTTTCAACAACCGCGACGGTGTAGAACGTCCGAAGCTCCTCCGCAATGTGTTTGGTGGAACGTTCGGCGGGCCCATCGTGAAAAACAAACTGTTTTTCTTTTATAGCTATGAAGGACGCCGCGATGCGAGCGGTACGGCGGTTACGAGTTTGGTTCCTCTCGCCGGATTAGGACAAGGAAAGCTTATCGTCAACGCTCAGCGGTGCACCAAGTCGGGGGTAGCAGGTGTAGCGGATACCTGCGAGGCTGCGCAAGACTTTACACTCACCACGCCTCAACTCGACAACGCCTGGAGCGTGGTGCATACAAATCCAGTTTCGATCGCCGCCCTGAATACGGCGGCGTCAAAATATCCCGGGAATGATGATTCGTTCGGCGATGGAATCATGACGTCGGGCTACCGTTTTAACGCCTCCACGCCCGTAAACTTGAACTCCAACATGGCCCGGATTGACTGGACCATGAACAGTAAAATGAACGCGTTTTTTCGGTTGAATACGTATTACGACCTGGACACGACCACCGTGCTTCCTGCGTTTCCGGATACGCCGGCGCCCAGCATGTGGGCGCATCCTTGGGGTCTCATAGCCAGCCACAACTGGACACTTCGCCAGAATTGGGTGAACAGCTTCCGGTACGGACTGACGCGGCAGAGCTTCAGCCAGCAGGGCGATAGCAACGAGAACGCCATCACCTTCCGGAGCGTCTTCTCTCCAACGAACTTTAACCGTACGACATCGCGGACTACACCGGTTCACAACATCGTCGATGACGTTGCGTGGATCAAGGGCAAACACACCATCAATTTCGGCACGAACATACGGCTCGTAAAGAATAACCGTGTGGGCTTTTCTAATGCGTATGACTCTGCCAGCACAAACTACTTTTTCTATTCGCCAGCTGGTACTGCAGTCACCGACCCGCTGGAAACCTACATGGGAAATCCCGCCAACGGCATTTTGCCAACTAACTCCAATCAGTACGTTCAGATCGCCAGCAACCAAAACGGTGTAGACGCAGCGGGAGGCGCGTTGATCGGGAGGTATTCCTCGTATTCGGCGCGGTTTACTTTCGCAGCGGATGGTTCGCTACTTCCCTCTGGAACACCTACGAACCGGACATTCGCCACAAATGCCTACGACTTTTACGTGCAGGACAGTTGGAAGATCCGGCGGAACTTGACCTTGAACGTTGGCTTGCGGTACGGCATCGCCAGCCCGGTAAGCGAGACCAACGGATACGGAGTGGTGACCGACATTTCGACCGAAGATTTCCTGAACCGGCGGATAGCGAGTGCAGCAACCGGTGTGCCCTATACCCAGCCGCTCTCTCTGGTCTTGGCCGGCGGGAACGGCAAAGGGTCGTTGTATAACTGGGATAAGAACAACTTTCAACCGCGCGTCTCCCTGGCGTGGTCACCGAATACCTCCGGGGATGGTTTCTGGCGCAAGCTGATGGGACAAAATGGCAAGTCTGTAATCCGCACCGGTTTTGCCATGACGAATGACTACTACGGCGAGGCGTTGGCCACGGCCTTTGACCTGAACAACACCCTGGGCTATACCTCCAACGTAGCGATTTCGGCGAACACTTTTAACCTCACGACGAATCCAGGGCCGCTCTTCACGGGATTTGATCAGAATATCCGGTCCTTGCCGCCGCCGCCCGGGGTCTCGCATCCGACTTCAGTCTCGTTTCCGCGGCAACAGCCTTCGGACTTCAGCCGCCGGATCGAAAGCGGAATCGATACGGCGTTGCAGGCGCCAGTCAACTATCAATTCAACCTGACGTACGAGCGCGAGATGAAGGGTGGATTGCTGTTCCAGGCGTCTTATGTTGGCCGGCTGGCGCGGCACCTCCTCGCCACGCGAGACGTGATGGCCCTGAATAACTTGAAGGATCCGAAATCGGGGATGGATTGGTACACGGCCGCGACAATGCTGGAAAAACAGCGCCAGCTTGGGACGGACCCGGCCAACGTTCAGCCCATTCCATACTTCGAAAATATTCTGCCCGCGGGTTATGCGGCCACTGCTGTTTCCAACGGCTACAGTCTCCCGACCAATGCAACGAACACGCAAGCGGTCTATGCGCAGGCCTTTGAGTTCTGGGCTAACGACTGGACAGACATCCAGGATGAGATAGAGAACTACGCGGGCCAAACTCTCGGTCAAGCCAACCCGGTGCCGTATTTCTTCAACCCGCAGTACGGCGCGCTATCCGCGTGGGGAACGATAGCCAATTCGAATTACCATGGCTTCTCGGCTTCCCTGCGGCAGCGGTTCCACGACTTGCAGTGGGATTTCAACTACACCTACTCGCATTCGCTGGACAACGCCTCAGGCCTCCAGACCAGCACGACGTATGGGGGTGCGTTTATTCTCAACGGCATTCGCCCGAATGACAACTATGCCAACTCGGACTTCGATCTCCGGCACATCATCAACGCAAATGCCATCTATCAATTGCCGTTTGGCCGGGGTAAGCATTTCGGAAGCAATATGAGCCGCGGCCTAGACGCCGTGGTGGGCGGCTGGCAACTTTCCGGCATATACCGGTGGAATACCGGGCTGCCAAATGGCCAACCTTATGATACGGGGCAATGGGCCACGAACTGGGAAGTTCAAAGCAATGCAACGCAAGTGGTGCCCATCAAGACCTGCCCGACGCGCGGCGATGCAAACAGTCCCCCGAAGCTTTTCGGGTGCAACACGGTTGCGGCTTATCAGAGTTACCGCAGCGCTTATCCCGGTGAGACTGGGCAGCGCAATATCCTGCGGGCGCCGGGCTATGTGGCTCTCGACATGGGGCTCAGCAAGGTCATCATGATGCCTTGGAGCGAGAAACAACAACTGGCGCTCCGGTGGGAAGTGTTCAACGTGACCAATACCCAGCATCTTACTGGGGCTGACGCTAACAGCAGTAATCTGTCGGTCGATCCAGATGCTGCCCTAAATAACGTTCAACCACCACCGGACTGGTCGAACTTCACGAAGATTCAAGGAACGCCTCGCGTGATGCAGATCGGCATCCGCTTCTCGTTCTAACACGGAACAGTAACTCTAACTCGCCGCCGGAAGGTGTAAGCCTTCCGGCGGTTTTGTTTTTCCGGGGCATGAGCGGAAGGTGACGATCGGAACGCCGTGGGGGAGTCTCCGATGTAAAGACAGCACGAGCAAGTTGCCAAAGTTCATGCCGACGCATGTAATCCCAGGGCAACCTCTGTGGAAAGAAAGCTCTTGTCGAGTTGAGGCCACGGGTGTCTGGGTCATCAAAATAATTGATAAAACAGATCCAATTAACAACCTGGAATAAGTTTTCTTGACAATTTCCATCAATCCGTCCTAAATGCTACCTCAACAGTCAGGTAGAGAGTGGTGGATAGGTTGTCCGGGGAAAATTCTCGATTCGATAAAATGACGGTGCTTCGGCACTTTGCCGAAGGTTCCCATACCTGTCTGCCCCCCCGCGTAAGTTTCATACTCAAAGAAGGTGCGCGAAAGGAGTAGTTTATGAATTTTTCTAATTTTGGCAGGGCGTTTGTACCAATTATGCTGGTTTGCTTGTTCATGACAGCCGGGGCCGATGCGCAAATCGGCACGACGTCCGTGCGTGGCACGGTAACAGACAAGACTGGGGCCAGCGTAGGGGACGCCAAAATCTCGCTTGATAATGTTGGCCAGGCCTTGCATCGGGAGATGCAGACGAATTCCCATGGTGAATATGAATTTCTGGCGTTGCCTCCCGGAACATATGCGTTGAGCGTGGAGAAGGCTGGCTTCCGAAGATTTGAGCAGAAGAGCCTGCAGCTGCTCGTGAACACACCGACGACTTTGAATCCCACGCTCGAAATTGGAGCGACTTCGCAAACTATTGAGGTATCCGCGCAAGCCGTAACTCTGAACACCACGGATGCATCCCTAGGCAATGCGTTTAACGAGAACCAGGTGCGGCAGCTCCCAATGGAAGGGCGCAACGTTCCAGACTTGCTTAGCTTGCAGGCGGGCGTGGTGTATACGAGCAACCGATCCGACGTGCCAATGGACACGGATACGCGGAGCGGCGCGGTGAACGGCGCTCGCAGCGATCAAACCAACGTCACGCTGGACGGCGTGCCCGTCAATGATTCAGGAGGGCATGCGTTTACATCGGTACTGCCGGTGACGCTTGATTCCGTGCAGGAGTTCCGCACCACGACGTCGAACTACAATGCCGACCAGGGAGGCTCTTCCGGCGCTCAGGTGTCGATGGTGTATAAGAGCGGATCGGATCAGTTTCATGGCTCAGCGTATGAATACCTTCGCAACACTGCCACCAGCGCCAACGATTACTTCGTCAAAAAAGCGCAGCAAAATAATTGCCTCGCCAGCAATATCGCGCTCAGCTCTTCGCAGTGCAATCAGGCGCCGGAACTCATTCGAAACGTTTTCGGCGCGTCCCTGGGCGGGCCGCTCCTCAAAAAGAGGCTATTTTTCTTTTTGAACTATGAAGGAACGCGGCGCGCGGAAGCGCAAAGCGCAGTGAGGGAAGTCCCAACAGACGCAGTTCGTGCGGGATATATCCAATACCTGTGCGCGGACCCGACGCAGTGCCCTGGCGGCCAACAAATCCCGCTTACCACCTCGAGCGGTACGAATTACAACTACACGGTCCCGGCGGGATATATGGCTCTAAGCCCGACGCAGATCACCGCGATGGACCCGCAGCACAAAGGCCCGAATCCTGTGATGCTCGACTATTTTAAGCAATACCCAAGTCCGAACGACTCGAGCTTGGGAGATGGCTTCAATTTCTCGGGTTACCGCTTTGCCGCGCCGATCCATGACAATGTCAACTGGTACATCGCGAAATTGGATTACAATTTGACCAATGACGGCAAACACCGTTTCTCGGTAAGTGGCGCGCTGGCCAATGAGACCAATGCGCAAGCCCCGCTTCTTCCAGGGACGCCGCCGGAAAACACTTTTTTGGATTTCAACAAAGGCATCATCGCCAATTACTCCGCCGTTCTTTCGAATACTCTTGTCAACAATTTTCGGTACGGCTATGTGCGGCAGAGCTATGGGAACATCGGCGATTCCGACCAGCCATGGAACTTCATCCGCAATTTGAGTCAGGGGGTTACGCGCTCTTCGGTGGACATTATCCCCTCGCACACGTTTACGGATGACTTGTCATGGACGCACCGCACGCACATTTTTTCGTTCGGCACGACACTCGGTTACACTACCAATCCGCGCAACAATACGTCGAATTCATTCAGCGACGGCAGCGCGAACGGGTCATGGCTGGATACAGCGGGTATGCTCGTGAAGAGCGGTTCGCCATTCAATCCCGCGAATAACGGCTTCCCAGCTGGCGACGGCGGATTTGCCAACGCATATGATTTTCCGCTCATGGGTATTCTAGGGATGGTGACTGAAGTCGATGCCACGTATAACTATCTGAAGGATGGCAGCGTGCTCGCGCAGGGCGCGCCAGTTTCCCGGCATTTCGCTTTCCGAACCTACGCCTGGTATGCGCAGGATTCGTGGAAAGTGAAGTCAAACCTGACCTTAACGCTTGGGTTGCGATATCAGATCGAACCCGCGCCGTGGGAAACCAACGGGCTGCAGGTTGCTACCACAGATGCTTCTGGCAAACCGTTGCCCCTGTCGAATTGGTTCGCGCAGCGCGCCTCGAACATGGCCAATGGGATTCCGTCGAATCAAGACCCACTCGTTTCGTTCTCCCTCGCGGGACCGGCTAATGGCGGAAAACCGGGTCTCTACCACACGGACTATCATAACTTTGCCCCACGAGTTGCTCTTGCCTGGTCGCCTAAGGCGAGTGGCGGACTGTTCAAAAGTCTCGTCGGAGAGGGGGGCAAGACCACAATCCGCGCGGGTTTTGGCGTTGCGTACGACAGCATAAGGTCGGGCCTGCTGGATACGTTTAACTCAGCGGGATCGTTCGGTATGTCCTCCACACTCACTAACCCAGCTGGCATTGAAACAGCGGGTTGTGCGCCCCGCGTGACGAGTATGAACGTTATCCCAACCTCGGACTCTTGCAACAATCAGATGTTAGTCCCCGCACCCCCGGGCAAATTCCCACAGACCTTTCCGAGCAGTTTGGACGACGGAGGGTTCTGCATTTGCTGGGGTCTGGATGACAGCATCAAGACTCCTTATTCCTACACGCTGGACTTCTCGGTCGGCCGCGAACTGCCGGGCGGTTTTTCGCTCGAAGTCTCCTATGTTGGCCGGCTGGCGCACCGCCTATTAGCACAGCAAGACCTGGCGATGCCCCTGAACTTTGTGGATCCCAAGACCAAGGTTGACTATTTTTCCGCCGTGACTGCGCTCGCGAAACTCTACCGTCAAGGCGTTCCAACTTCGTCTGTCACGCCTGCGATGGTCGGACCAACCGCTGGGTACTGGGGGAATTTGCTCCAGCCCGGAGGAAATTACTCACTGTTCTGTAGCGGCGGTTCGACAAACGATGCGTTGCAGGCCGCCTATGATCTCTTCAGCTGTTTCAGTGTGAACGAGACCACGGCTCTCTTCGTATTGGACTATTTTGACACGCCCGGAGCGATGAACACTGGGAGCAACACTTTCTTCAACCCCCAGTTCTCGTCGCTGTACGCCTGGCGCTCTAACTCGAATGCGAACTACCACGCCATGCAAGTGAATTTCCGTCACCCCATGACCCATGGCGTGCAATTTGACTTCAACTACACGTTCTCAAAGTCCATTGACATATTTTCCGACGCGACGCGCGTCGGCGCGTGGGGAGGTCTAGGAGGGCAGATGATTAACGCCTGGACTCCGAACGCGATGCGCGCCGTTTCCGATTACGATGCCACGCACCAATTCAATGCCAACTGGATTGCGGAACTTCCCTTCGGCAAGAACAAATTGATTGCGGGTAATGCTGGCAAGGGATTGAATGCCCTTGTAGGTGGCTGGCAGCTCTCCGGGCTCTTCCGCATGACGAGCGGCTTTCCGGTAAACATTGCCAACGGATTCAATTGGCCCACCAATTGGCAGTTGGGTGGACTTTCGTACCTGACCGCGCCGGTGAAAACCGGCTCTTACTACGTACCGTCGGCGACGAATCCGGGGACGACTGATCCCAATCTCTTCGCCAACGGCTCAGATGCGATCGACTCGTTCCGAAGCCCATTCCCGGGCGAGGGTGGCGCGCGCAATCAGATCCGCGGCCCCGGTTACTTCGGCGTTGACATGGGCCTCTCCAAGCGCTGGACAATGCCCTATTCCGAACATCACAGCATGCAGTTCCGTTGGGAGGTCTTCAACGTCCCGAACGCCAAGCGCTTCGATGTGCAGTCCATTAGCGGTGAGCTGGATGTCCGTTCAACCTTTGGCAACTACTCCAGGTTGCTCACCAACCCGCGCGTGATGCAGTTCGCGTTGCGATACGAGTTCTAAATAGAACCTGCGCCGGCCTGAATGCCGGCTCTACACAACCCGCCGCCGGGGAGCGAAAGTTCTCCGGCGGTTTCTCATTTTCTTACTTGTATCGTTTTCTGGTTGGCCGCGTAGGTGACAAATCCTTAATTGTTAGGAGATTTGCGAGTAGGAAAGGGTCGGCTACCTTCGGCAACAGAGCTGTGCTAATCTGATAATCCGGCTTGGGGCGGGCAAGAGTTCCGCCTGAGCTTATCTGTCGGGGCGTAGCGCAGCCTGGCTAGCGCGCCTGGTTCGGGACCAGGAGGTCGATGGTTCAAATCCATTCGCCCCGACCACTTCCAAAATCCTGCCAACATTGGTTTTACGCTACCTTTGCCGTAGCAATTGCTGCGGCGTTTTGTGGACTCTTGTGTACCAACTCAAAGCCTAGCCCGATGCGCTCGGCCCACTCCTGCCGAAATGCAACATCGTCTTTGAGCTTCGAATAAAGGTCCCCGACCTCTTCGGCTGCGTGGCCCATCCAAGAGCGTTCTAAATCTTTCGGAGCGCCATTCTTTCTGAGCCACGTAAGGCGAAAGCGCCGGAAGGCATGGAAGCCCACACTCTTAACGCTGTGCAGCACTCGAAGCACATTGCGCTGTTGCAAGGATTTCCCCTGCTTGGTGGCGAACAGATATCCACTAACGCCAGCGACGTACGCCATGAGAGCACGCGCCAGCGTCTCGTGAATGTCCACCACCCGTAAAGCGTTTGAGGTCTTCGGTTGCTGCTCTTGCCCTCGCCAAATGCTCCGTCGAACGTAGAGCACGCGGCAATCCGGTCCGAAATCGGTTGCGCGTAATGCGAGCGCCTCGCCAATTCTCAGTCCGGTCCCTGCGAGCAGAGAAAAGAGCATTGCGTACTTGCTCTTCACACCGCGCAGGATTTCTCCCAACTCAGCTTCGGTAACCGTTGGTCGATGCTGCTTTTCTCGGTCAACCAATGGAAGTTGGATAAAATCGTGATTCCATTTGCGTGGGTAGATTTGCTCGCCTTCGTCGTTTACCGCCGAGGCTACGACGAGCTTCACTACCTGCACATAGTTCACGATGGTTTTCGGTGCGAGTCCTGCTCCTGACATTTTTTCTACCAGTCCGCGCACAGCACCGTTGGAAACTTCGGACAGCAGCTTGTCGCCGATGTTTGGAAGAACCCAAGCGTTGAGTGCGTCTCGCCAACCGGAAATGGTGGCGGGTTTTACCGGACGGCGCTTGCGAGCGCGAAGCGAAACAATCCACCATTCGGCTTGCTGGCGAAACGTAATGGCTGGAGCCGTGTTCTGGTGGAACGCCTGCTTTGAATTGACTCCTTCTCGTTCGAGGTACTCTCGAAGCCTCTGGCGTGCAGCGGATTTTGTCCGGCAGACGCCAAGCGGTATCGTGCGCCGTTTTCTTTCTGGAGTGCCCGGCACGTCCGCCCAAAACTTTCCGTAGGCGGGCGCTGTTGGGTCCCATGTTTTGGAATGCTGTACCACTGTTCCTGTTTGACCTGTTCGGCGGCTCAATGAAGGCCCTCTCCGCCTTGGAGGTGTCGCGACCCGACTGTACGATAGCGCGCTTGTTTCAATCAACCCTGAGTTGTTTTGCACGTTGCACGATTCCGATTGGAGTCGTGGTTGAGTGCTTGGAAAGTTTGACGCCAAGCCGCCGCCCCGTAAGGCCGTCCACCTGCATCCCTACGGGTTGACACTCTCAGCTTTGTGGGAGCCGAAAGCACCGGGATCCATCTAGACACGCGAAGAAAATTCGCGGCTAAATTGGACTAGGGGTGTGACGGGTCGGCATTGGATACATGAGGATCGTTGAAATGAGTGGTTGATTTTTGGCGGCGAGAGTGTACCCTTACCCGTTTTGTGAAAGGACAGTTCATGGAAAAACCAGAACTGCTGCGCAGGTTTGAAGCGATACTTGATGAAGCTGGAAGAACGGGCATGTGGGGTACCGTCGAAGTTGAACTCCAGCGCGGCGAGCCAGTCCTACTCCGTACAATAAAGACAGAAAAAATCGAACAGCGAGGGGAACAATCCCGTGCCACGAAAAAATCCTACCGCTAAGCCGGGTTTCCCCTGCAAGCCAGAGGACTGCTACGCCATCCGTCACATGACGCCGCGCGAATTCACCATTTACGACGTGATGTTTGCCTTTGCGTTCGCAGCACGAAAAGGACGAGAGGGGAACGACGCAGAAGGTCCTCTGATTTTCAAAGCCAGCATCGAGCCGACACTTGCGAACGCCTTGAATTGCTCCGCTGATACCATCAACGAGACTATCCCACGGCTGCTCAATGCTGGCTGGCTCAAGCTCATTGAAGAACCGCGCAAGCCCGACGGGACGCGTGCGCCGAACGTCTATGAGGTTGTGGAGCATGAGACTTTCGCACAAATCCATCCCGGAGACTGCCCACTGTATACCTACTGCCCTGACTTCGAGACCGCTGAAGCCCACGGTATCAAGATTGGCGACAAGCTGGGCGAGAAGGGAACTGCGCCCGACCACTTTCGGGATGCGAATGTTTCCTCAATGCTGCGGAGCCATCAGAGGACACTTTCTGTTAGCGAACAGGAGATGGGCTGGCTTGTCTCCGATGCCGTTCCGGAGAAACCCGGAACGGTAAAACCTTACGCCGTTCCGAGAGATTCCGCTCAGCCGTTCCGAAAAACTCCGGTTAGCCGTTCCGAGAATTCCTCCCAAGCCATTCCGGGAGATCCCGGAAGGAGTCTTGTCCCTTCAGTCTTGGAAATACAAACCACTACTACAACCACCCCCGTTCCCCGTAGTGGTGCTGGTGGTGGCTTACTCAAAACCCTTGCAGCCATGTGGTTGAAGAAACACGACACAACGCCTGAGCCCACACCAACGAATCTCAAGGACTTGGCGGCGTTAGAAGAAACACACGGCGCTGAACTGGTGAAGAAAGCCTTTGCGGTCTTTGTGAAGGAACCGTCGAAGTACAAGCAGGAGACGACACACCCATTCTCGCAATTCATCAGGGGCTTTGAGACCTACCTAGCAAAGATTGACCGCCAAGCGGCGAAGTCCTCGGAAGCCGACGCGAAGAAAATGGAATACGACCGCGCCACAAAGCACGGCAACCGGAACTACCGCATCGGCAATCTGCGCGCTGAATTCATCGGGACGCTTACCGACGAGCAGCGCCAGCTCGTTGGTCGCTGCAAGATGGACTACTGGCTGAAGCTGACCGACATCGAAGAAGCCGCGTTGAAAGCTATTTTCGAGTTGAATGAGAAACCGCAGAAGAAGTTTAACCCCGATGATATCTAGCCGGAATGCGGAACCGTGGGATGGAAGAATCACGTGCGTCTGAAGCCCCGCGCCGTCACACTCGCGTGTTAAACCGTGCAACGTTCGAAGATATTGTGCGCGTGTGACTGCGGACTCACCACGCTCTATGGACGCGGGAACAAGCCGAGAAAATTTGTAGCTGGGCACGAGTCTGGAAACTTTTCGCCAAATAAAAAACGCAATGGCAACAAAACGCACGGCATGACGGGCACGGTCGAATACTGTGCCTACGCCAACGCCAAACGTCGCTGCAACACGGACCCGGAATTTCCTTGTTTCAGTTCCTACTACGGCAGGGGCATTCGCTTCGAATTCAAAAACTTTGAGGAATTTTATGCCGAGCTGGGACCGCGCCCTTCACCTGAGCACTCCGTTGACCGTATAGACCCCACGGGAAATTACTGCAAGGGGAATGTCCGGTGGGCGACCAGAGACGTGCAAATGGCAAACCGTCGTGGCCAGTGGTATCTCTGGCGCGAGGAACTCATAAGCTTGGACAACGGCTACCCGGAAGAGATTGGATTCAAGTGGCACGCGCAGTGGGTCTGCCCGGTGAACGCAGGATTCGCCACTACGGAACCGTGATGTAGCCTAGGAGTGTCGAGTGCTGCTTTATGTAGCTCGGTTATTTTTTGGAGAGGGCGGTTTCATTCGCCGCCCTCTTTCCCATCTCAAATTGCCTCGGACCATCGCTATGAGAGCAGGCTCCGCAAGTTCGACGACATTACCGATTTGATGTTCTGAATCGTCTCGAAATTATCGTCGTTCAGGGTCGTAAGTTCGGCGGTGGCGAGGGAATAAACGAGGAAGTCCACCGACGTCCTGAGTGTCTGATCGTCTTTCCGCTCTAGTATGAACCGCTGATAGAAGGGATGGTCGATGTTCCACTGGATCACGATAACCCTCCCCACTTGCTCAGCTTCGTAGATCGGCCCGGACGCGCCGAGCATCACGGACTCAAACCTCACGTTTGCGCGCGGAGACGGACTGATCGACTCACTCGGGGTTCCGTTGGGTTTCTTACCTCTCGCCTCGCCGGGGCTTTTGCTAGTTGTTTCGTCCGATTTATCGGTTTTCGTAGGTTTGGGCCTGATCAGGAGGTGGGATTTGGCGTTGATGATCTTTTCAGATTCGTCGTGGGTGATATCCTTGTCTTCCGCCGTCACCCGGCTTGACTTGATTCGATTGCGAATGGTCCTGATCTGTCCGCTAACGAGATTCTCAATCTTATCTCGTATTGCTTGATGTGGGTCAATGTCGTGCTTAGTGAAATTTACGCCCATGAATTCATCAAAAACCCCAGAGAAGAAGACTTCTCCTCGAAAACGGTTTAGATCGTTGTGGCGGGTGAACAAGTCCAGTCGCTGGCCTTCGGCAATCTCGCGATTGTTCCGAAGGATATAGAACCCCTGACCGCGCTGGCTGATTTTGCGTTCTCGATTTCCATCTGCTCCAAAGTCTGGAAGCAACACGATTCGAATTCTCAGACGGTCAGTAATTTCCCTGCCTTCTAAGTTCTTTAGACTGACCTCAAACGTCTCGTCGCTGAAGACCTCGGTTTCTTTCTCATCTAGCATCAGCGGGTCACGCGGAGCGACAGATTCTCCGTTGAGGAGGATTTTCTTCCCCGCGAGCAAAAAGTAACGGTAAATTTGCCCGAGCTTTCCGCGCAGGGTGTTTCGAAAGACCGTAAGGTTTTGGTTTTTTAGGTTGTCACACTTGGTCAGTTCGACGAGAGTTCCCGTGCTCTTGGGAATGAATCTCGCGAATTGATGCGTGTCTTCAGGAGAAGCCTTCCCCAGAAACTTGCAGAATTCGTTCCGTTTTTTGATCTCGTCGATGTCAGTCACGCTCTTCAGCAAGGTCCCATTGGATCGCGTGAGAACCGAGGTTTTCTTCGCAATGGAAAGACTCGCGGTGACCAGGCCCATGCCGTACTTTCCAAGATCTGAGGTTGAGTTGCGGTCCGTTAATGAGCCGAGCTTCAGGGCTTCGTCTAGGACTTTCTCATCCATCCCGAGACCGTCATCCGCGATCGAGATCATGGGATCCCCGCCAACCTGGGAAATATTGATGTGGATAGTTTTCGCTTCCGCATCGAGTGAGTTATCTACCAGGTCGCAGATCGCAGAGTAATTGTCGTATCCCAGGTACCGAAGAGAGTCCATCAACTTTGCTGCATTTGGTTCATTTTTCGTGGTGAACATGACGTATCCTTCTGCTCAATGTGTTGGTCACACTAAGCAATCAGTGAGATTGCGGGATTGTTCCGATTCGGCAGGTGGGGAAACAGCTTCGAGAGGAACGAAATCTAATTTTATTTCGCCTGTCTCGATATCCACCGGGTACCAAGCCTGGATCCAACTTTCCGCAGATTCCATTGAGAAAATCTCAACGAAATCAAATGAAGTATAAAGCGGACAACTCGACATGTCAATGCCAATAGGCTGCGTGAGGAAATTCTGCATTTGGAAAGGGAACAGATGAGGGAGACCCGCCACACCCCATCGCGCCGTACACGCCAGAGGATTCGCCAGTCGAGAACAGGCCAGTTTGTAAGTTACCCCCAACAGCCCTCAAACCCCCGCAAATAGGCTCCCAAGCCACACGAAACAGGTACGAATCATAGAGCTTGTGCGCGTGCGCGAGACGTTCGCGAAGTCGAGGCCCGCGATTGGCTCTGTAGAAGCATAAACATGGACAGATGCGAACGTGTTGATTCGCCTGGGATTGTTTCAACCCCCCATGGGGTATCTGCGTTGCTTTTGGCGAGCCACTAACGACCGCCGCGAACCTTGACGTAGACATCCGGGAAATGGAACGAAGAATTTTTCTGCCATTCCCCCGGGATTCCGGGAAGTTGAACAGAAGAATCCGCGCACTTTCTGCGCACTTCCAGATTCTTCTGTCGCCCTTTGGACGCGATCACGGGGCGCTCTGCCCGGCGCAAGCGCTGATCGCGGAACCCGTAACACTTCCGGGACACAGTGAAGTCACTCACGCAACACGTGCAGTTAAGGAGAGCGTTATGCAAATTCGCATCATAAAAACTGGTCAACTCCTCCACGTTCCAAACGACCAATCCTACGAAGTGATGAGGCAACTCGGCTTCATCGAAATCCTGCCCAAGCCTATTCCCAAAAAGATTGAACCAAAGCTGACTTGGAGTGTGACTCGAACGCTTGCTTCGGGCGAGCTTCACATCCTTGTTTGCTGCTCCGGATGCGCAAGCCGAACGCCGATTTTCAACCCATCGGAAAGAGCCCGCGTCAAGTGCTGCGGCGTGGACGAATTCGTATCAGCTCCGGTATTTGCCGAGTACCGCGAAGTGAAAGAGAAGAATGACCCGGCGAGCCTAGCGACCGCCGCACTGGAGGCGCGGCGATGAGTCCTTATCTGCAATTCCTAGCAGCGCTGATTTCGTACCACATCATCCAAGCGGTCGTCATCGGTACGGTGTCTTGGCTGCACGCCGTGATTGATCGCCGCCGCGGTGCCAAGTGGTTGGCGACGACTACGAATTTCAAACCGAGTCGCGAGACTCGGTAAAGCTTCTCCTGCGGTGCAGGAGACGTGCGTCAGTGTTTTGCTTTCCGGAAGTGCGGGAGTTTGCGGGTCGGGCTTTCTCTTTCACCGATTCGTTTTGGCCCGTACCCCACCGGTGCGCCGAGTAGAACCTGATTGCTGACGTGGGGCGTGGATGGGAGACATTCGCGCCCTACGCTTTTTCCAGAAAAGAGATTGAAGTGAAAGACCTTAAAGAAGTTCCTAGCCCTTCCTACGGGAAAGGTTGGTGGTCCGCTGTACCTGAGCAATGCGGGGAACCGGATGACCAGATTTGGTTCAGAAACCCGCAACACAAACCGCAACGAGAAGGAGCCTCAAATGAACAGAGAGCAATTCCACGTCGCAGGCGTCGAGCTGCGCACCGCCGAAGCAGGTAAGGCCCGAACCATCTCCGGCTATGCCGCAACCTACAACTCGCGATCGCAGAAGCTTGGTTCAAACCCCAAGTTCATCGAGACGATTACGCCCGGAGCCTTCCGTAGCGTGCTCGCCAAGAAGCCCGACGTTCGCATGCTCGTTCAGCATGACCCAAACTTCATTCTTGGACGCACGAAATCCGGGACGTTGAAGCTTGGGGAAGACGCGCGCGGTCTCAAGTTCGAGTGCGAGCTGCCCGACACCACGTATGCCCGCGATGCCTACATTGCCATCAAGCGCGGCGACATGAATCAATGCTCGTTTGGCTTCTCGCTTGAAAAGGGCGACGACGACTGGACCGAAGGCGAAGACGAGAATCGAGCACGCTGCCTCATCCGAACTATCCGCAACGTAAGCGAACTCAGCGATGTGAGCGTAGTCACCTACCCCGCCTACGCCGACACGACTGTCGAGGCCCGGACCGGAGCGCGAAAGTTTTTCATCCCCACGCCGCCCGCGATTCTTCGTCCATCAACCGTGGACACTTCCGCAGTGCTTGACGCGGCATTCACCAAGGCGTTTTCCCGCGAGATAGACCGCAAGGCGTACGAAGAGTTTGCCGCCGAACTTGGCGTGTAAAGTAGCAAAAATTCAAAACGAAAAGAGTACAAATCCATGAAGAACGCACTGCAAGTAGCACACGAACTGGTCGATGCCCTTAAAGCCGACGCCGCCGAAGCTGCTGCTTTCTCAACCCCAGCTCTCAAAGTTTCACCACAACCACAGGCAGTTGCCGCCAAGTTTGTTAGCAGATTCCAAGCTGCAGAAGCTCCGTTAGCGGGCTTGTCCGTGTGGGTGAGGCGAGCATTGCCATCAATGGGTATCAGCGGCGACGTGACCGCGTATTTGGCGAACGCTCTCAGTTAAGCAATTTGCCTGCAAGCGGCGTCAGGGCACAACACGCCGTCCAAACCTCAAACCAGAAAGAAGTACAAGCCATGATCGACCACTCGAAGTTGCCCGTGTCTCCTGAACTCCGGGAACTGATGGTAGAACTCAATACCCTCACACTGCCGGACCCCAAACGGAATGAAAATCAGGCTGCTGCTCGACGCAGCTACTTGATTTCAACCATCTCCGTGCTGAAGTCCCCAGTCGGAAATCCGACCATCACGAAGGAAGCGCGTTCCGCAAAGGAAACCCGCAAGCTCATCGTGGATGCATATCGCCGATTTGCAGCAGACGGTGTTGACCGACGGACACTCGTAGCTGGTGTAGGTGTTGTGACCCACACGACGCTCGCAAGCGGTGGCGCGTTCGTCCCTGTGAATTATTTCAACGGCGAATTCCAGCATGCCGTCGCAACCTACGACCCGCTCTTCGATGAAAATGTGGTGACGTACATGGAAACCCCGAACGGAGCATCGCTTGCCCTGCCGCTCTCCAACGACACGGACACCAATGCCGTGGTCATCACGGAGAACACGAAGGACAGCGACACCATCCCCGGCGCAATCAACCAAAAGGTCGTCAATGTGTTCGCGTACCGCACACCGAAAATCGTCACATCTGTTGAGTTTGAGCAAGACGCCGTGGCGGATTACAACGTCGGTTTGCTCGAGCGGTTCTTCGCAGAAAGAATTGCGCGTGGCGTCGGAGTGGACCTCATTTCCGGAAACGGTAACGGCAAACCTCTCGGTTTGACTCCGAGCCTTGAAGCCGTGGGCGTATCCGCGATTGTTGCTGTAGGCTCCAACGGAAACGATGGAATCGGCAGCAACGACGGCACGAACTCTATCGGCTCCGATGACCTGAGCAAGTTGTACACCAGTGTGCAGGCGCGCTACAGAAAATCTCCAAAGTGCGCATGGCTCATGAATGACAACACTTTTCAGTTCATCGCGGGCTTGAAGAACAAATTCGGCGGTCTCGTTTATGAATTTGACGACGAGAACCCCATGCTCTACGGGAAACCGATTTACATTTCCCCGAGCATGGACAACATCGGCGCTGGAAAAGTTCCGGTCGTGTTCGGCGACCTTTCGCGCTGGATGACACGCTACGTCAGCGATTCGAGCTACGTTCGCAACTACCGGGAGTTCCCCGGAGCGGTTGAATACGGCTTGACCGCGTGGTCGGCGTTCGCACGGTACGGTGGACAGCTCCTGATGTCCAACGCAACGCGCCCGGCAATCAACTACATCATCAACCACACGTAAATTGGTTTCAGGCAAACGGGGCTGGTCCTTAGAGACTGGCCCCTTTTCTTTTTCCTGAACAATCTGCGATGGAAGCTCCTTGACATTGACAGATCACTTCTGGTTGGGGAGAGGGAGGTCTTTCCACCTGGGGAACAGCCCGACAAACGGCGCTTGGTTGGGACTGCCTCGGAAAATAGCAGGCACCGTGTTCGGGGCGTTTCGGTAAAGGACGACCATCGTCGCGAGCTGGTGGTATCCAAGGCCCAGCTTGGCGCTTATGCCCTTGCTGATTTCTCTCATTCGCTTCTTGGCGTCTTGGTCCAACACGTGGGAATTGTCGTGCAATGGGCGTTCCACCTTCGAATGTACGTGCCCAGCGAATGCTTCGACACCCTCCTTAGCAATTTTGTAAATACCCTCTTCGCAGATGCATGGCACGAGCAGGAACTCCGAAAAAGTTCCCACAACGCTTTGGAAGGCAAACTGCCGTTCTTTGCAGAATTGGTTTCCAGTACCTACGAAGTCGTCAACGTAGATAAGCGCTCCTTCGCCAACCTCATTGGTAACTTTGTTCAAACCTAGCGAGTTATGCGCATCTACGAAGTGGCAACCGAGGCGATCGAGTCCAGCCGCGTCTCTAAGAAGATTCAACATCACTGGACTGCTGCTACCAGCGTCGTGCACTTGGACGTAAACGAGCTTATCTGGTGGGAGACCGACTGCGGCCAATCGGTCCATGAGGGCATGATTCTGCTGAACGAGGATATCTCTCGTGGTCTTTTCTGATAGGTAGACGACTTTTTCTATCAGCATTCCGGCGGTTTTTCTGTCTTCCCCCTTGAACTGTTCGATCCATTTCTTAGCGCGGCCAAAAGTCACCGGTGACGGCTTATAGTCGTGAAATCGCCAGGCTGCGAGTGCAGCGGAGAGGAGGCTCCACATAGATCAATCTTTCGGTATCTCAGGGTCGTCGTCACCTCTCAAGACTTGTTCAAGACTCTTGCAATACTCTTGCACTTTCTGGAGTGCTTTCCTTAGTTCTGCCCGTTCGTCGTCGTCCGTTGTGAATCTGAGTTTGAGGCCCTGCAATTGTTTGATGAATTCCGCACAGGCGGAGACCGCACCTTGTACACGCTTTTTCCCGACTACGAATTGGTCGAACGCTGCTCTCGTTTCAAGAGATGGGTCAAGGAAGAATTCTTCAATTCTTCGAAGGACTGCAGTTCGCACACTGCGTTCGTTTTCGGAGAGTTCATAGCTTTCCATGATTCGGCGAAAGTGGATGACGCTCTTGATCTTACGTGCGCGATATTTGTCCACTAGCTTCTCGGTTGCCTTATCCCTACCGAGATTCTTCAGGCGAGGTATTTCTGTTGTTCCCAGATTTATTACTGGTAGAGCTTCTATCCAAAAATTTGAGGGTATCCGTGTGGTGGGGTCTGGGTCGAGGGAGAGCTTTTGGAAATGTTCTGGGAATTCCAGCAGTTTCTTGCAACGTTCGATCTGCGGTTCGCTTAACCCCGTGAATTTTGAAAGCGTCTTGTTGTCCTCGACGCCGAGTTCATCCATGACGATCTTAAGGCTCAGGGCTGTGGGCATGAGTTCCCATGCCGCACGGTATTCATGTATGGAAAACATGTACAGCAGCCCTGCAATCTTGTTAGGCGGTTCGACAACGTTTGCGGGTAATCTAAGGGGCTGGCCACTCTTGTCCCGGTGTCCCTCGCTGTTCAGGTCCCGGACGCAGCGGAATCGACGTTCACCATCTAGGATGGAGAACTTCATTTGCCCTTTTGGTTGGTAGACAGTGATCGGGACTAGTACGCCGTGCTCCGCAATGTTTTTTTTGAGCTCTGCGAGTTGATCGGGATCAAAAAGCATGCGGGGATTATTCGGATTGGGTTTGACGTCTTGCGGGTCCAAATGTTGCAAAGACCCTGTAGGAACGAGTTGGGGAATCTGAGGTTGTACGGTAGGTTTCAACGCGGGCATGGCTACCTCCGCCTAGGTATTCGAAATTAGAATCTCGTGAGAATCCGACCTGTCGGCGGCAAAACCGGCGATGTTTCTCCGGACTGACACATGTCTGCGGGTAAAACCCTTTGCCAAGAGGTCAGCCTCGGCCGACTCTGCATAGCTGACGAGAAATGATATTCCTCTCTTGTCTAGCTTCTCCATCCACAGCCTGAGCCTGTTTATGTCCTCGCCTCCAAAAGTGTCAGGGTGGTATTCATTAAACACTCGTCGAGCCCCCACTGCGAATGGAGGGTCCATGTAGACAAAATCTCCTTTTTTTGCCTGTCGCAGAACCTGTTCGAAGTCGCCAGCCACGAGTCGTGTTTTCATCAACCGCTTCGAGCATTCTCTTAGAAGGTCTGCTGATGGCAGGTTCCCTGATTTCTCGCCGCCATAGGGTACGTTGAATTCACCCTTGAGGTTGGTTCTGTAAAGTCCGTTGAAGCAGTATCGATTGAGGTATATGAATCGGGCAGCGCGGGCGCATAGATCCAAGTCGTTCGGATTCAGTGAGCGCAGTTTCCTGTACTCCTGCCTACTGCGACGCAGTGTCGAGAGATGGTCGAGCAAGGCATCTAGACGGTACTTGACCTGTAGGTATGTTGAGATAAGTTCCCCATTTAGATCGCCGAGAATCGCTCTCGGTGCATTCAGGGAAAAGAAAAAGCAGGCGGAGCCGGCGAAAGGTTCAAGATACCGGCTATATTGAGGTCTCCAGTATGTGCGAAGAATGGGGAGCAGGCGGCGTTTGCTGCCTGCCCATCTCAAAAATGGGACGGCACTGACACACGATCGCACAGAATGCTGGGGGAGCATCAACGTGAGTGTACTACAGCGTTTCCACAAGTTTCATGTAATCTCAATTTGAATCGAAGGACCACCAGCATCAAGTGAGCCTACGCTGTCAGGGCGTCGGTGTCGCTTTGCGCTCACGCGCGAGTACGACCCATTCTTTTACTAGCGATGGCAACCGTTCAACGACTTCTGCGCCGAACAAAACCTCATCCACGTAACCCATGTGGAGCATATCCACAATTCGGCAAAGATAAGATCGGCCCATTTTCCACCATGTATCGTATGCGTCTACCATCAGGTAGTGCCTGACGTGGATTTTTTCATGTTCTCGCAGTTCTTCGAGTTCCATTCCGTCGAGCAAGCTTTCGTAAACGCCGTCGGCAATCCTGCTGCCGAACGTGGTCGTATGGTAGTACTCCTTGATTTCCCATACCGCAATTGGATTGACTGCGCTTGGGAACGCCCCGTCCACCCAACGCGCAAGAGTGCGAAGTGGCGCGCCGTCCACAGTCACTGACGTAAGCTCCATCGGACAATAATCGCAAGGCAGGTTTTCCGCGTTGGATTCAATCAGCATGTTGACGATGCCAGTGAAATAGGCTTCGGACCTCTTTTCTCCTTTTTGTTTGTTCATGGGCACCGGCCACTTCGGATTCAGTTTTTTCTTCAATTTAGTGAAGAGCGTTCGAGCTTTTGCCACGTCCATGAGATTGGGACGCGCCACTTCGTACAACGCATTTGCCCTGTGCTGATAGTAGCCAATGAGATCCGCACCTAACTTGGTTACCTGCTCATCCTCGCCCACGATGTGAGTTGTTTTAAGGCCAAGCTCCCTCAGCGCAGCCGCCATCTCCGTCAGGGAAGGAACCTTAATTCGCCCGGTCCCTCGTTCGGTGTACCCGAGATGTTGGCTAATGCTTCTGACGTTTGCCCAAAAATGTTTCGGCTGGTTTAGAAACTTGTTTTCTGGTTTCATTTGATAAATCTTCAAAGCGGCGAACAAATTCAGTCAGAGAAAGCCCTACGGCTCTGCAAATCTGTTGGAGCTCCAAAAGGTCCAGCCGTCTCTCGCCGCTCTCGTACTTGCTCACGACCGACTGCGATTGTCCGAGCCTCTTAGCCAGGTCAGCTTGCTTTAGGCCTGCTTCTGTGCGAATTTGCCTAAGTAGGTCTATTAGCCGTCGTTTGTGTGAACTTCCCGTATATCGGGACATCTTGTAGGGAGCAAAATAAAGGTTCTTGACTCGTATTCCAAAATGGAATATGGTTTGTAACCGACAGCTGAATGATGGCCGCACACCGACAGCTAGAACTGCTTACTGAAACAACGAATCGTGCCTTCTCGCCGGACGCTGGGCAACTCCTCAAATGGATTGGGAATAAGCACCGCTTCGCTCGGGAAATCATCTCCTATTTCCCGCAGAAGTTCAAAGTCTATCGAGAACCCTTCCTAGGGAGTGGCGCGGTACTTGGAACCCTTGCGCCAGAGGAGGGAGTCGGCTCTGACAGCTTTAAGCCGTTGATGGAGATTTGGATTGGCCTTCAACAACGCCCGGCCTGGTTGAAGAGCTGCTACGCAGATCGGTGGCACGCTTTGAAGGACGGAGACAAGATCAAAGAGTTTGAGCGAATCAAGGCCAGCTACAATGCGAAGCCAAATGGGCCAGATTTGTTGTTTCTAAGTCGAGCGTGCTATGGCGGTGTGGTGAGGTTCCGAAAAGGCGACGGCTATATGTCGACGCCATGCGGAATTCACGATCCGATTCCCCCTGCTGCCTTTGCCCGAAGAGTAGATGAATGGCACGAAAGGACAATCGGAACCACTTTTGCTGTTCGGGGATATGAAGAAGCAATGAGCGCTGCCGCGAAGGGCGATCTTATTTATTGTGATCCACCCTATACGTTTACTCAGTCAATTCTTTACGGCGCTCAGTCCTTCGACTTGGCCAACCTATTTCGCATGATTGGAGAATGCAGAAAGCGCGGCGTACACGTTGTGCTCAGCATTGACGGAACAAAGCGCTCCGGTAGCATGGTGTGCGACGTTCCCATACCCAAGGGGTTGTTCGAAAGAGAGACCATGATTCATTGTGGTCGCTCGATGCTGAAGCGATTTCAGATGAACGGTAAGTCCCTGGAAAAAGAAGTTGTGCATGACCGATTGTTGCTCACTTATTGAGCGCCTGAACATTGTGTCTTCGGCTGCCGACACTAATCATTCAGGATGTTCAATTCCAGGCTGCGGGGGATCTTACCGACTGCTTTCCATTCGGCAAAGCACTTCGGTGACATCAACAGGATCGCGTCGTAACCTTTCTTTCGTGCGGCATCCCTCCACTTTGCGTCGTGCGCCGCGATCTGCTTCAAGGTCATGCCATCGTCCTGCGGCGGAATACCGAGCGCCTTTGAAATCGCCTGCTCATCGCCGATGAGCGGGTTTGCAATCGAAACCTTCTGCGGTTCGTCGAGCGGACGGCCGTAAAACTCCGCCTCTGCGAAGCTCGACGCGAGGAATCTGCCTCGCTTGCGGTAAGCGTCCGGGTCAACGGGCGGCACGTGCCACCACTGTTTGCGGTTCACGTGATTCACGACTCTCTCGATCAGCGTCCGCGACACCCTCATGCCGTATATATTAACTCATGCCTTCTCGGGGACGCTCGACGTGAGCTGTCCCTTGAGCGCGGCTTCATACGCCTTGGTGCGACGGAAGTTCTCGATCACCCAGGGCTTTTTCTCGGCTTTGCACGCACGGTAAGCCACGGCCATCTCGATGCAGATAGCACCCTCGACACGACCGGGGTACGCCTTTTCTTTGCCGCAGCTCACGCAGCGCCCTTCCTTTTTCAATTGCTCGTACCTTTCCTTGCCTGACGGTTTCTTCGCACGCGGGGCCTTCGGTGTCTTCTCGGCTTTCGGCTTCGCCTCGTTTTTCGCGGCGACATGGGGAGCTTTGTCGCCCAGTTCAGCGAGCTTTTTATTTAGTTCCACGGGCTGGGTGATCGACGCCACCTTCGCCGCCTGACGGCGCAGGTATTGAACCGCGCCGATCCGATTCAGTTTGCGTTCTTCCATGACCTTCGCAACTTCTTCATCCGTCGGGTACACCTTCTTTGTCGTTTCCATGACTGCCTCCTTTGAATTTAACTGCCGAGATAACGCCACACTGACCTTGCGAAGAAGAACCGGACGCCTGCTCCCACAGGGCGACCCCAAAAGCCCGCCGCCGTGTCCGTACAAGTCAGGAGGATTACCCGTCGTCCGTCGTTTGAAACTAACGTGACCAATGGTGTTCTCCTTCACTGCGGAGAGTGTACCGTCATGCTACTGAGTATCAAAGAGTACTCACGTACCGAATTTTCAGGAGTACTTGCAGGACGAGCCGCGAAGGAACACCTGTACCTCTATCCACTTGCCCATGAACTGTGGCTCGCTACACTGGGAGCCGGAGAGCAAATGCCGTTCAAACCTGAGCAGCTACCGTTCGTCCAGTGGAAAGAACTGGTGCAGAAGACCAAGAAGGCGCACGACAAAGCCGGGCTTGGCTACCCATTGATTTTCACGCTCAAAGATGCGAGCGGAGAAACGCTGCTCGAGCAAACTTTCGTCAACGTGTGGAACCGGAAGAGTGCGCCAAAGGTCGTGGCTCCGATTGAGTGGGACCATCCGCTCACACTCATCGTGACAGCGGGTCAAGAAGTAACTGGCGAATGGACGCTTGGACCGGAGGATGCAACGCCCCGGTCGCTTGGCAAGTTCAGGCAGATGACATTCGATGAGGTCGAGTACTGAGATGGCAAAGACGCATGACGCATCGCAGGTTGCTTTTTTCGAACGCGACGCATCGGAGCTCATGGGCGGAGTAACCTATATTCCCGGCTTCATCGCTCCCAAAGAGGCGGACGAATTGCTAGCGGCGTATCTTCGGCTCGATTGGCGCCAGCATATCTACCGTGTGACTGGAAAAGCTCCGCGCCTCTACGTGTGGATGGGAGTCCCTTATATATCGCCGAATCTGGTGAGCAAGACCGTGACAACGGAGTGGACGGCGGAAGCAAAAAGAATAAAGGATCGCGTAGAGCAGGTGACTGGCTGCACGTTCGACAGTCTGAACATGAATCGGTACCGCCATAACCGTGACTCAATCGGCTGGCATTCCGACAGCGAAGCCGAAGGAAGATGGGACTTCCCAATCGCAAGCGTGTCACTCGGAGCGGTCCGAAGGTTCCAATGGAAACGGAAGAGCGACGATGCGACAGACTCGCAGGCCGTCGAACACGGAAGCCTTTTTATCATGCCCGCAGGGTTCCAGCGCGACTACCAGCACCGGCTGCCCAAACAGGAAAAGTCCTGCGGCGAGCGAATCAATCTGACCTTCAGGCGAATGTTGGTCTGAGCTGTTCGCTGAAGCAAGCGCCCCCAAATGCAGGGAGACCGCCAGTTAGCGCAGGAGCAGCTCTATCTGTGTACTCTGTGTACCAATTAAGGCAGGATTTTGGGTGCTCGGCTGCTGTAAGTGCGACACCCACAAGGCTTTAGATTTTACGACGCCCCGGTTCGGGACCAGGAGGTCGATGGTTCAAATCCATTCGCCCCGACCACTTCCTTCCTGAAAAGTTCAATGATCCCTACATAGAAGTGGCGGATTTTGCAGTTTTGCTTCCGCAGGAGATTATTCCCCGTAGGGGACCCAGATGTTTTTCACCTGCACGGCGTGATCGAGGAACCAGCGGCCTTCGCCCTGTTTTGTGTCGAACCAGTTGATGGCGCGGCCTTCGCTGGTAAACACCTGCTTCAGATTGCCGACGGAAAGAGTTTTCGCCGCTGCGGCGCCCGCTTCATCCGTAAAGCACCAGATGGCGTCGACGTCGTCGTGTTCCGCGAGCGTTTTCATCAGCTCCGTGGCGCGGCCGGTGACTATGTTTACGACGCCGTCGGGCAGATCGCTAGTTTCGAATACCTGATAGAGATCGCCGGTAATCAACGGATATTTTTCCGATGGGATGGCGATGACTGTGTTGCCCGTTGAAATAGCTGGCATCACCAGGGATAGGAATCCCAGTAATGGCGCATCCGCGGGGCAGGCGACTGCCACCGTTCCGATCGGTTCTTTCATAGCTAGAGCGACGTTTCGAAACGGCGGGTTATGCACGGCGCCGTCATATTTGTCGGCCCAGGCCGCGTAGGAAAAAATGCGTTCGATGCCAAGGCTGACTTCCGCTTCCGCTTGCCTCTTCCCGACCACCGCGGATAAGCGAGCGGCGATTTCTTCGCGGCGCTGAGAAAGATTTTCCGCGATGTAATAGAGTACTTGCGCCCGATTGTGAGCCGTAGCCTTGCCCCAGCCTTCCGCTTTGCGCGCGGCCTCGACGGCATTGCGAATGTCCTTGCGGTTGCCGAGTGGCGCTTCACCGAGCAGGCGGCCATCAGCGCCGCGGACTTCGACACTGTAACCGGAATCGGGCCGAGCTTGCTTGCCGCCGATGTAGAGTTTCACCGTGCGATCGATAGGTGGCGCAGCGGAGTCGACGGGTTGTTCCAGCGGCTGATCGATTGCGACAGGTGTCGGATGAACCGCTGGAGCATTCTTGAACCACGCAGGTTCGAGATATTCGAGAAGTCCCTCGCGGCCACCTTCGCGTCCATAACCGCTTTCGCGATAGCCACCGAAACCGCAGGCAGCGTCGAAAAGATTCGTACAATTCACCCAAACTACTCCGGCCTTTAGTTGCGCAGCAACGTGCAGCGAAACATTGATACTTTCGCTCCACACGCAGGCCGCGAGCCCGTAAACCGTATTGTTAGCAAGCTCCACTGCCTCGCGGGGCGTGCGGAAAGTCATTGCAGCAAGCACTGGGCCGAAAATCTCTTGTTGCGCCACGATGGATGTCGGATGAACGTTGCTCAACAGCGTCGGCAGAAAATACAGCCCCTTCGCGGGTAGGGGAATGGAGGGCTGCCAGCACGTCGCGCCTTCCGCGACTCCTTGATCCACAAGCCGTTGGATGCGCTCGAGCTGCACGCGAGCAACGATCGCGCCAATATCAATGGCCTTATCGAGCGGCGAACCCATTCGCAGCGTGTTCATGCGATCCTGGATCTTGCCAATCAATCTGTCCGCGATGCTCTCCTGCATCAGCAGGCGCGAACCGGCACAGCAAACCTGCCCTTGATTGAACCAGATACCGTCCACTAGGCCCTCCACGGCGCTGTCCAGATCGGCGTCTTCAAAAATGATGAAGGGAGACTTGCCGCCCAGTTCGAGGGAAAGCTTTTTGTGACTTAAAGCTGTTGCTTTGCGAATCGCGCGGCCGACTTCCGTCGAACCCGTAAAAGCAATTTTGTCCACGTCGGGATGTTTGACGAGTGCTTCGCCGGTCGATCCGTCTCCTGTGACAATGTTCACAACGCCAGCGGGCAGTCCAACTTCCTGGCAGATGTGCGCAAACGCGAGTGCCGTCAGCGGTGTGAATTCCGCGGGCTTCAGCACGACGGTGTTCCCAGTAGCGAGAGCCGGCGCAATTTTCCACGCCAGCATGAGCAGCGGGAAATTCCACGGTATGATTTGGCCGACAACCCCGCAAGCGCTATAACCCGGAAATTCCTGCCCAAGTAGCTGTGCCCAACCGGCATGGTAATAGAAATGCCGCGCCACCAGCGGAATATCAATGTCGCGGCTCTCTCGAATCGGTTTGCCGTTGTCCAGAGTTTCAAGAACTGCGAGCCAGCGCGAATGCCTTTGCACTTGCCGCGCCAGTGCATAGAGATAGCGCGCTCGCGCATGATTGGTCAGTGATTGCCACGACGGTAGAGCGGCCCGCGCGGATTTCACCGCGCTGTCAATGTCCGCTGCCGATCCCTGTGCCACGTCCGCCAGTTTTTCACCCGTGGCAGGATCAGTGGTCTCGAAATATGTGCCCGCCGCGGGTGCCTGCCACCCTCCATTGATGAAATGTCCGAAACGCCGGCTATGACTGTCCAGCCATGCAAGAGCCTCGCGCGGATCCTCCGGCGCGGGGCCGTACTCCATGGTCATGAATTTTTCGACGATGCTCATTCGATTCTTCTCGATTCATTCGTCAACGAATAAACATTCTTCCGCCTAGGCCATCGGATGGCGATAATCCGCCGAATAGCGCCCCGTAGCTTGGTGTTCCAATTGCCGCTCGATGTCGCCAAGCATGCCGCTTGCCCCAAATCGAAAGAGTTCAGACTTGAGCCAGGAATCACCGAGCTCCTCCTTCATCAACGACAGCCAATCGAGCGATTGCTTCGCCGTTCGAATGCCACCTGCCGGCTTGAAACCCACGGCCATTCCGGTTTCCTGCGCGTATTCGCGAATCGCGCGCGTCATTACCAGGCTGACCGGCAGTGTGGCGTTGGTTGCTTCCTTCCCAGTGGAGGTCTTGATGAAGTCCGCTCCGGCCATCATCGCCACCACGCTGGCGCGTGCAACATTGCGTAGCGTCAGCAAATCACCCGTGCCCAGGATTACTTTCAAATGAGCAGGCCCGCAAGCATTTTTGAACGTGGTAACTTCGTCGTACAGCGCTTGCCATTTTCCGCCGAAAACGTGCGCGCGAGTAATGACCACATCAATCTCGTCAGCGCCAGCTTCCACCGAGCGGCGAATTTCCGCGACGCGTTCCTCGAATGGTGAAAGACCGGCAGGGAATCCAGTGGAGACGGCGGCAACATGAATGCCGCTGCCTTCAATCGCGCGCCGTGCCGTCTCGACAAAGCTGTGATAAACGCAGATGGCACCTACCTTTATATTAAGGCTTTCGATGCCGAGCTTTTGTACGAGTTCTTGCTGGATGGGTTGCCGCGCCTTGGCGCACAGGCGGCGAACGCGCTCGTCGGTGTCGTCGCCGGAAAGCGTTGTCAGGTCCATGCAAGTGATGGCGCGCAGCAGCCAGGCTGCTTGCCATTCCTTCTTGACCGTTCGGCGCGTGCCAATGGTTTGCGCGCGGCGTTCGACGGCGCTGGTGTTTACGCGCACTGCGTTCACCCAATCCAGATTTAGCGGTACACCGCGGTTGGATTGAAGGTCGCGCCCCCCGTACTGGGCGATAGCCGTATCGGAAGGTGTAATGGGGCCGCGCAGAACTTCGCGGTCATGAGTGGAAGAGTTGTCAATCCGCGGGTTGTCACGCAGAGTCATTGGATTCATCACCATTCATGGTTGTGCAAACAGGGAAACACTATCTTAACACTTCGACAAAGCTCGTTTACAGCCGCGCGCCGCGATTCTCCCACTCTTTTTCAAATTCTGCACGATTGCAAAATGATTTTTGCGTCCCCACTTTGGTGGTGGAAATAGCTGCGTAGAGATTTGCGCGCGTCAGAGCTTCTTTCTCCGGCAATCCTTCGCCAAGGAAAACGGCGAAGCTGCCGATGAATGCATCGCCCGCGCCGGTGGTGTCTACCGCCTGGACCTTGAAAGCGGGAATCAGTTCCATCCCGTCCGAACCAGCAACCAAGGAGCCGCGCTCACCCAGCGTAATGACCACGCGCCGCATGCCCTGGCACAACAGAAACTCCGCGCATTTTTTGGCATCATCAATCGATTGAACCGGCATCCCCGTGATTGTTTCTGCTTCACTTTCATTGGGAATGAAATAATCCGCGGCGCCCAGTTCTTTCAAGTTCACCGGCTGTGCCGGAGCAGGATTTACGATGCAGCGAACGCCGTTGGCTTTGGCAAACTTCACGGCGTGATAGACAGTGCGCAGCGGAATTTCAAACTGTATGACAATGGTGTCCGCTTTGCTGAGCAGCGAGGCAGCCGCGTCGACATCTTCGGGCGACAGCGTATCGTTCGCACCTTTTACGACGATGATGCGATTCTGTCCGCTCGGATCCACAAAGATAGGCGCAACTCCGCTGGAAATGCCCTCGGCGATGCGCACGTGAGTCGCGTCAATCCCCTGCGATTCAAAGTTCTTGATTGTGGCGGGACCAAATAGATCGCTCCCGACCTTTGCTACCATGCCCACGTTTGCTCCGCAGAGACGCGCTGCAACTGCCTGATTAGCGCCTTTGCCGCCGAAGCCAAGATCGAACTTCTTGCCGAAGATGGTTTCACCCGGCCGAGGAAACACGTCATTAAACGTAGTCAGGTCCACGTTGGCACTTCCCACTACCGCGACGAAGGACTGCTTGGCCATCATTTTGCCTCTGATGATTCCGCGCGGATTATATAGGAATCTCGCATAGTAACCGCATAAAGTCTCAATAACTAAGCGCACCGCCTTTACTGGCATTTACTCGCTTGGAGGCCCCGTCGAAACTCCCGTGTTTGTTCTTGACTTGTTCTTCGGTGGTGAGTACAAGCAGCGACAGTAATAATCGGGAGACGGCTTATCTTGCGCAGCAATAGAGGCCCTAAAGAAGCAAGTCATATCGTTTGATCCGCAAAGGAGCTGCAAATTCATGTTTGTTCCACACACTTTCGGGACAGCCCTACTAATGATATTGACTTGCGCGATCTGCTGGGGCTCCTGGGCAAACACTTTTAAAGGTGTGAAAAACTACCGCTTCGAATTGTTTTACTGGGATTATGCCGTCGGCATTTTCCTGATCGCCGTCGTGTTGGCCTTTACGATGGGAAGCAGTTCGAATGACGCCTCAAGTTTTCTGAACAACGTCCGTTCCGCGGATCGTTCGAATGTCTTTTATACGTTCGCGGCCGGCGCGGTTTTCAATCTTGCTAATCTACTCCTCGTAGCTGCTATCGACATGGCTGGTCTGGCCATCGCTTTTCCGGTTTCCATCGGCATCGCGATGGTGGTCGGTGTCGTTTCCAGCTACGTGCTTCAGCCGAAAGGAAACGCCGCGCTGCTCGCAGCTGGAGTCGCCTGTGCCGTCATCGCGGTAATCCTCGATGGCAAGGCTTACGGTAAACTCACAAAAGTTACGCGCGCCGTCTCCCGCAAGAGTATTAGCATTTGTATCGTTTCTGGAATCCTGATGGGATTGTGGGCTCCACTCGTCACTCACGCGATGACCCAGGGAAACGCTCTAGGTCCCTATAGCATCGGTGTTTTCTTAACGCTTGGGGCTTTGCTCTCCTGTTTTATCTGGAATATCTATTTCATGAAGAATCCGCTCGTCGGAGAACCAGTGAAGTTCGGCGAGTTCTTCCGCGGGCGGGCTGCCGGCCATATGCTTGGCCTGCTCGGTGGCGTTATCTGGGGAGCCGGCACGGTTTTCAATCTTGTCGCCTCGAATTTCACCGGCGTGGCTATTTCGTATGCAATTGGCCAGTCCGCTCCCATGGTTGCCGCTTTGTGGGGTGTTCTCGCATGGAAAGAATTTCAGGGCGCCAATCGCCAGGCGAAGACGTTTCTCGCCCTCATGTTCTTGTTTTATGCTTTTGCAATTCTATTGATCGCCAAGGCAAACACGGCGAGTTGATCGGAAAATGATTATTTCTGTTCGAATGAAGTTCGTAACGCGGTTCTCACTAAATCTACGCCGCAAAGACATTGCGTACCATGAACCATAAGTTCGCTGGACGTTCCGCGAGCCGCCGCACGAACCACGGGTACCAATAAGTGCCGTAAGCGACGAGCACTATAGAAGTGCAGCCGTCGTTTGCCAAACGCTCTTGCTCGGCTCGTTGGATGCCGTAGAGCATTTGCACTTCAAAATCGCTTTTCGCGAATCCTTCCGCGGAAGCAAAATCAGCCAGCCGACGTATCAGCGCCACGTCATGAGTTCCGAATGCGGCGCGCACGCAGCTATTCTCTTTCTTGGCGCGCAACATTTGCTGCGCAAGATCAAAATAATTGTCGTCCACATCTTTCTTGTCGGGGAACGCAACCTCTAGTGGCTCGTTGTACGCCCCCTTTACCAGTCGGATCGAAGGCCTCAGCGGCAGAAGTTTCGCCAAGTCATCCTTCGTCCGATGCAGGTAAGCCTGCAGACATACGCCGACATTGGGATGCGCCGCTAACGCGCGACGATAGAGATCTATCGTTGCGTCCACGTAGTTGCTTGCTTCCATATCCACCCAGACGATGGAGTCCTTCTGCGCGTGCTGAATAATCGAGTTTAAATGTTCAAAACAAAGATCCGGTGATAAGTCCAGCCCGAGTTGCGTTAGCTTGACGGAAATCTCCGCCTGCAGGCCTTTTTCCCTAATGCGCTCCAGAACTTCGATGTAGTGTTCGGCAACCTGCTGCGCTTCCGCTCGATCTTGAATGTTCTCGCCCAGATGTGTGAATACCGTTCCAATATTCTTGCTGCGCAGAGATTGTGCCGCGCCAAGCGCATCACCGAGCGACTCTCCAGGCATGAAACGAGACACGGAGCGGCGAACGAACGAATAATTCGCCGCGCGATGACGCAACCACTGATTTTGAGATGCTGCCAGCAGCATTGATCTCATGACACTCATGAAGGCGTCGCCTCGTAATTCAACCGCGAGCGGCTTTCGCGTGCTCACCATTCTAAACCGCATTCGAACGCAAATTATTTTTCTATTTTGCAAAACTCGGGCTCTCCTAGCTAGCTCCGCGGTCAGAACACGGAAGTCGGCAACAGGAGTGCTTCCTTCGCCATCGCGCTGCTGGAACGCCGAACAATGGCAGCTTCGCGGCCGAGCCGTGCTTCACTTTCCGCGCGAACTTGCTCGATGGTCGTGAGCGCGGCTCCGGGAGTATTGCTCGCCAGCTCTTGCGCGTGAAGAAAACAAGCAAAGACTAACCGTTCCGATTGATGCTGCCGCCGCAGAAACTGCCCGTAGTTGAGCCAGTCGCTCCCCGCGCCGACCGGATCGGAGAGCGAGCCATCAATTGCCAGCGCCCGCTGGTAATTCATCGCTGCTTCAGAAACTTTCCCGCGTTTCTCCTGCAAGTCGGCCAGATGAACGAGTGCGAGACTTTCCAGTGCCCTGTCCTTCGCGGTTTCCGCGAATTGAATCGCAGCGTTGTAGCCTTGCAACGCTTCGTCTTGGTGATTGACGGCAACATCTGCGTCCGCAACTTTGATCACCGCCGCAATCACGGTGCTGGCTTCGCCACGGTGTTCATCTTTGTGGGAAGCCACAATTTGCAGATAGGCCCGGTAATGCCGCGCCGCGGCTTGTGACTCGCCACGATGATCTAGCGCTTGCGCCAAATAAACCTGAGCGTTTGTTTGACCGGCGTCAATGTCGATGACCCTCTCCCAGCTATCGATCGCTTCGTCCTCATGCCGGAGACCTTGCGCCAGAAGCCCACAATTCACCAGCGCATCGGTGTTCCGCGGCCAGCGGCCAAGAATCTTTTTGTATTGCGCATAAGCATCCGCTCCGCGCCCCGCTTCGATCAAGCCGCGCGCATACGCCTCCTGCTGTGGAAGGCTGCCCGCACTGATCGAAGCTGCTCGTTGCAACGCCGCAAGCGAAGCATCATGCCTTCCCGCAAGCGACTCCGCACGCGCCAGCCGCAACTGCACGGAGCTGTCATCCGGATTCAGTTTTGCTGCGCGCTCGAGTGCCGGAAGGCTGTTCGCTTCGCTTGCCCAATAAAAATGCAGCTGATCCATCGCCGCCCATGCAAGAAGCACCACAACGGCAGCGATTCGAATGCCTCTCGCCGCCGGCGCGGCGCCAGTCAGCCAATGTGTTGCGGTTTGAAACGTACTTTTCTCTTGTGATTCTGTGCTCTGAGTCTTTTCTTTGGTGTTCAGCAAGAATCCCGCAATGCGCGAATCGCGAAGTTTCCAAAGCGCCCCGTCGAGAATGAAGTGATGGATGTTCACCAACGCCGTAAACGTCAGGAAACTCGCTGCGAAATCAGCATGAAAAATGCGGCTGGCGATCCACGGCCCGGGAATAAATAAAGCAATCCCTCCTGCAACCAGCGTCGACAGGTAGCGCGAATACTTCCAGTTGGCATCACCTCTCCCACGCGCCTCACGCTCCTGGTAGTAGCTCGTGATCCACAGGTACTGCGTCGAGTGCAGCACGGCCAATACGCCGCTGCTGTAGCGCGTTTGCGGCACATCATGTCCGCTGAAGAGTTCGACCATCGCGGGCAACAGAAACCACAGAAACTGTGTGACCGCCAGCGTCAGTGGCGCGAGGATCGCCTTCAGACTGCTGCGCCGCGCCATCGAAATCAGCGCCCAGCCAATTGCTCCCACAAAAAAAACCGCCAGCACGCCTCGAGCTAGAAGCGTGAACTTCGCTGGCAACCCCAGCGAAAGAATCATGGCATCGCCCGAAGGTCCAGTGTGGAAACTCAGCATCAGAAGCAAAAACGAAGCGATGAAACCCAGATGAATGGCGTTTCTTTCCGCTGAACTTGGCGCGAGCCCCGAACGCCGAGCAAACATCATCAGCAAGCCGAAGTTTTGCCCCGTGTAATGCCACGGGCTCCAGCATATGTACAGCGTGAAAATCCCGGGAAGTAGTGGATACCAGACGTGCGCGACGATTCCTGCTAGCGCCAGCAACAACGCGATATGCACTGTGAAAATGCGGTATCTCTCAAACTCCGTACGCGTGTGATAGGCGCGGTACACCGTGGCCATGAAGTGCGGGTAATTGCACAGCAGGGCCAAGAAATAAAAGGCCACGGCCCACACTCGCGCGTACGAAGTCGTCGCATAGAACGCCAGCAAGAGAAGGGGCGCGGACCAAGCTCCACATCCAATCAGGAGGTCGATCCACGGGCGATAAATCCACGGACTCGGTTCTGTGAACGATGCCGGGGCAGACGGCGGCTCTGCAGTTGTGAGTGTCGAACTCATCTTTTCGAAGAGTAGCGCAGGAAAACTGTTCTTGCGTAAAGACCACGTGGTCAAAATGTGGAATCGGTTACTTGCGTTTTCGCGCCGAGATCAGGAAACGCCGATTACGCGCAGAAGCACGCCAGCAAGTGCGCCGCCAACGAGGGGTCCAACGACCGGAATTGGTGCATAGCTCCAATCGGAGCCGCCTTTCCCCGCAATCGGAAGAATCGCATGCGCGATGCGCGGCCCCAGGTCGCGCGCGGGATTGATGGCATATCCGGTCGTGCCGCCAAGCGACAGACCTATGCCCCAGACCAGGCTCCCCACAAGGTACGGACCGAGTCCCCCCGCGGGGCCAGACGCTGAGACACTCTTCGAAAAAATTGCGCCAACAACAAAGACAAGCACGAACGTTCCGATGATTTCGCTAAACAAATTCGCAACGGTATTGCGGATCGCCGGCGCCGTACAAAAACATCCCAGCTTCGCCGCGGCGTCCGGAGTTTCCTTCCAGTGCGGGAAATAGTGTAGCCACACCAGCGCGGCGCCCACGATGGCTCCGAGCAACTGTGCTGCAAGGTAGGGCGCAAATTTCGCAAAATTACCGTCACGCACCGCAAACCCGATCGTCACCGCTGGATTCAGATGCGCATCGCTGCTCCCGCAGGCAATGGCTGTAAAAACTCCCGCCATCACTGCGAACGCCCATCCGGCCGTAATCACCATCCAGCCGCTGCCCTCTGCTTTCGAACGCTTGAGCAGTACAGCGGCGACAACGCCATCGCCGAGCAAAACAAGAATCATCGTCCCGAGAAATTCACCAAGCACCGGTGATGTCATGAGTGCGAGCCTCCGTTAGGATTCAATCCAATCAAACGACCTTGTAACAGCTTTCTTCCATTGCGTGTATAGTCGCTCGCGTTCCGCTTCAGCAAGATTTGGTTTCCAGGTGCGATCGACCGCCCAATTGGCGCGTAACTCTTCCAAACCGGAAAAGAATTTCACCGCCAGGCCGGCAGCGTAAGCTGCTCCCAGCGCCGTCGTTTCCTGAATCACCGGACGGACCACCTCGCGATTCAAAATGTCTGCCTGAAACTGCATCAGTAGCTCGTTGACCACCATGCCGCCATCCACGCGAACGCTTTCGAGCCCAATGTGAGAATCTTTCTCCATCGCCTCGACAACTTCGCGCGTCTGAAACGCCGTGGCTTCAAGAACGGCCCGCGCGATGTGTCCTTTATTTGCGTAACGTGTCAGCCCAGCGATTACCCCGCGCGCATTTTCTTTCCAGTAAGGCGCGTACAGCCCACTGAATGCAGGCACGAAGTAAACGCCGCCATTGTCGTTGACCGTTCGCGCCAGCGGCTCCACATCCACACTCTTCTCGATCAGTCCTAGATTGTCGCGCAGCCACTGCACCAGCGCTCCCGCAATTGCGACTCCGCCTTCCAACGCGTAATGCGCGGCCGCGCCGCCAAACTTGTAAGCCACCGTGGTGAGCAGCCCGAAATTTGAAGGCACCAGCCGCTCGCCCGTATTCATCAGCAGGAAACAGCCCGTGCCATAAGTGTTCTTGACCTCGCCGGGCCGAAAGCACGCCTGGCCGACTAGCGCCGCCTGTTGATCGCCGAGGATTCCAGTGATGGGAACGCCGGCGATCGCGCCGAGAGTCGCTTCTCCATAGACTTCGCTGCTCGAGCGCACTTTGGGCAACACCGCGCGCGGAATCCCAAAGGCCGCGAGCAACTTTTCGTCCCAGTCCAGTGTTTTAAGATTGAGGAGCTGTGTGCGGCTCGCATTAGTGACGTCCGTCACGTGGACGCCGCCTTGCGGCCCGCCGGTCAAGTTCCAGAGGAGAAACGTATCAATATTTCCAAAGAGCAACTCACCCGCGACAGCTTTGTCTCGAGCGCCGGGAACGTTCTCAAGCAGCCACCGCAGCTTTAGGCTGCTGAAGTACGTGCTTAGAGGCAATCCGGTTTGCGGCCGGAAGCGGTCTTGCCCGCCATCGCTGGCGAAGCGCGCGACATCTTCCCCCACGCGGGTGTCTTGCCAAACAATGGCATTGGCAACCGGCTTCCCAGTCTTACGCTCCCACAGAACGGTGGTCTCTCGCTGATTGGTGATGCCGATCGCTGCAAGATCCGAAGCTCGCAACCCGCGCTGCTCAAGAGCTTCTATGATCACTTCTTCCGTGCGACGCAGGATTTCCAGAGCATCGTGCTCCACCCAGCCAGGCTTTGGATAAATCTGTTCGTGTTCTTTTTGCGCCACTGCGACGATGCGCGCGGACTGATCAAACACCATGAACCGCGTGCTCGTCGTGCCTTGATCAATCGCTCCAATATAGTTCTTCACGGAATCGGTCCTTTTTGTCGGCGCCGCAGCATACTACGCAATTACCACCGAAAGCTTCAAGCAAAACACTGCCAATCCATGTGCGCCACTCATAAATTCCGGCAAAGCAGCCGGCTTACGTACTCCTTTTGTACTGTAATTGCATCTAACAATATGGGGATAGGTAAAAGGAGCTGCTTCGATGATGAAGAAAACAAATCTAAGCCGCATTGTTCTGACAATCGCGGCTCTTGCTTTGGCATTTGGGCCCTCTGTAACAAGGGCTGCCGCCGCAGAGACAGGCAGTGTAAACGTGACGGTTACCGCTGTCGGAAAAAAAGATACTAGCGCGCCCATCGTCAACAAAGATGATGTCCAGTTTTTCGTGAAGAAAGAGCGCACTCAGATTGCCGGCTGGAAGCACGGCGAAA
Organism: Candidatus Acidiferrum sp.; assembly: GCA_041482215.1. Classification (GTDB taxonomy): domain Bacteria; phylum Acidobacteriota; class Terriglobia; order Acidiferrales; family UBA7541; genus Acidiferrum. Next base: position 55,357 of record JBGPDI010000002.1, read on the forward strand.
AGCTATACCTCGCCGTGGTGATTGATGATTCCCTGGCCAGCGGTGTCGCCAACCAATGGGATGATCTGAAAGCGTTTCTCGCCAGCCAACCCAACACCACCTATGTTTCGGTGTCGTACGCACGCAATGGCACGGTCATGGTCGCGCAGGACTTTACCAATGACCATGAGCTTGCCGCCAAGGCCCTGCGCTTGCCTCTTAGCAGCGGTGGGGCGTTCTCCAGCCCCTACCTCGCGCTTCAGGATTTAATGAAGCGTTGGCCCTCTTCCGCCGACCGGCACTCCATCCTTCTGTTCTCTTCGGGAATCGATTATTTTCGCGGAGGTTTTGATCCCAAGAGCCCCGATCTGGATTCCACGATTAGTCGCGCGCAAAAGCAAAATGTGAATATTTGGACGATCTACGCGCCGGACGCCGGGCACCGCGGCCGCGGGTTCTTTGTCGCTACCACCGCACAATCAAATCTCAGCCAGCTCTCGGAGGAGACTGGCGGTGAATCCTATTCTCTCGGAACTGGCGCGCCCGTCACCCTTAAGCCGTATTTCGACGAAATTTCCACACACCTTAACAATCAATATTTGCTGACGTTCATAGGAAATGGTGGCGCGAAGGGCCGATTCGAACGCGCCCGAGTTTCCACCGAGCTGCCCCATGTTGAATTCTTCGCGGCCTCGCAGGTTTTTCTCCCTGCCACGAAGTAAACCCGCTATCCCGCTTTGTACAAAACGAGAAAGGCGCGGACCATATGGTCCGCGCCTTTTTTCATGAAAAGCAGACTTCAGTCGTCAGACCCGCTGAGCGCGACTGCCCTCGTGGAATCGCGTATCACCAGCTCCGGGTTCATCTTGTGCCGCGAAGTATTCCAATCGCGCTTCTCCAGCCTTGCGTTCACACCCTCCATCACGATGTTCACTGCCAGATTTCCCATGGCCTCCAACGGTTGTCGTACGGTTGTCAGCGACGGCGCGGAAAGTGCGGAGAGTGGCACGTCATCGAATCCCACCACCGAGCAATTCTCCGGCACGTTCACGCCTGCCTTGGTCAACGCTCGGATGGCCCCCAGCGCTGTCAGGTCGTCAAACGCCACCAACGCCGTGAACCGCTTTTTCCGCTGCAGCAATTCTTCCGTAAACCGGAAGCCGCCTTCGAATCCTGAGTTCGGATCGAAAGAATCTGGCAATTGCAAAACGAGCGCGGGGTCAATAGTCATTCCGGCGGAGTGCGCAAATTTCTGTATCCCCTTCCACCGTGGAGCGCTGTCGATCAGCATTTTTGGTCCGCGGATGAACGCGATCTTGCGATGCCCCATCTGGTGAAGATGCTCAAGCGCCAGTCGGCCCCCTGCTTCGTTGTCCACCATTACTGAGCTGACCGCGTCCCCGGGCATCTCCCACCCGATGGTCGCTGCGGTAATATTTCTCTTGCTGAGGTCCGCCAACAATTGGATGTCCACGAACAGCCAGTTGGCCACCACGATTAACGCCTCGACGTGATGCTCCAGCAGCATTTCCAGATAGCGTTCGAAACGGTTTTTCTGATTGTGAGCGTCCGCGAAAATCGGTACGTACGAACATTGATAGAGCGCGTTCTCGATTCCCCGTAAGACCGGAGTGCAAAAGGGATCGGTAATGTCGAAAAACATTACTCCAACACTGTGGCTCCGTTTGCTGCGCAAGAAGCGCGCCATTGCGTTGGGCCGGTAGCCAAGTTTTTTCGCCGCCACCTCGATGCGTTTTTTTGTGGCCGGCGCGATGTACCGCGCCAGCGGAGCATTGTTCAATACGATCGAAACCGTCGCGGGAGAAAAGCCGCTGGACTTCGCGACGTCTCTCATCGTTACCGCCTGATTCTCTCCATTTTGCCGTTTCAAGCTAGCGCCTCCGGCGGCACTATCATCCGGCGTTTGCGGTTTGAATTGCAATGATTGTGACTTCACGAGCGCGCGCCCTCTACTCTGGTGGCGCTTCGAACGACATGGTTTTGCGGAATCCAGAAGTCTTCCATGCTCCATAAATCAACCCAACGGCAACCCACACGCAACCAAGCTTTTTCGCCGGCATGCTGAGCTGCAGAAAGATATAGCCGCAAATTCCAAATCCGAGCAGCGGCCAAAGCACCGGCCAAACGGTTTTCCGCTTCGCCCGCAAGAAGTAACGCACAAACGCCGCGGCATTCACTCCCATGAACGCGATGAACGCCCCAAAGTTGAGCATCTCCGCGCCCCGTTCATAGGAAAGAAAGAAAGAGCCTGTCAGCGCAATCGCGCCGACCAAAATTACATTGTTTGCGGGAATGTGCCGCTTTGCCTCAATCTTCCCGAAAAATCCTTTTGGTAGCGCGTCATTGCGCCCCATGCCGTAAAGCAGCCGCGCTGCTGCCAATTGGGCGCCCATTCCAGAGCCAATGTTGGCGATCAGAATCGTGAAGTTCAGCAATTGAAACAGGAAAAAGCCCCCGATCTGCCTTGCCACCAGCGGAAACGCCGACTCCACCTGTTCCGCGGGAAACGGCTTTGAGCCCCACACCAGTTGCGCCGCGTACACTTCAAGCGAAGACAAAACTCCCGTCACCACGCACACCAGCACGGTGGCCAGCAGGATGTTCCGCCGCGGGTTTTCCACTTCTTCCGAGAACGTTGAAATCGCGTCGAAGCCGATATACGTCAACACCGCGATCGACGTGCCGTGAAAGATGGAATTCAAATTAAAAGTCGCCGGGTTGTAAAACGGCTGCGAGAAAAATCCCGCACCATACTCGTGCAAACCCAGCAAGAACCGGATCACAAACCCAAAAAACACGATCACCACGATCGTCATCCCGGCAGCCAGCACGTCGTTGATCCGCGCTGAGGTCTTCACGCCGCGCAGGTTGAGCACCGTAAAAGCCGTTGCGTAGAAAATCGCCAGCGCCCAATACGGCACTCCCGGCACAATGTTTTGCGTCAGCTTGCTGCACAAAATCGTGCAGATCAGCGGGTTGAGGATGTAGTCCATCACCATCGCCCACCCCGTCAGGTACCCGAGCCCGGGATGAATTTCCTGCCCCACGTAGGTGTAGGCAGACCCCGCGCTCGGATACACCCGTGCCAGCATCCCGTAGCTGATCGCCGTGAGCAACATCGCTACCATGGCGATCAGAATGGTTGTCACCACGTGTCCACCCGCCGCATTGTTCACGATGCCGTACAGCCCCATCGGCGCGATCGGTTGGATGATTACGATGCCAATGATGATCAGGTTCCACAGCGTCAGTGTTCGTTTCAGGCGTGGCCCAGAACTCGCCGTGCTTTCGTTGCTCAAGCCATTCTCCTTTTCGCTGATGAACCATGGCCCCAACCAGGTGTCACTGTAGCATGCGGCAAGGCGCCCTCCGCACTCGCACCACCCCGACCTATACTCTCATTTCGCTGTATTTAATCGTTTCAATATCGAACATTGTGCGCATTCCTCACCGCATGTGCAACCGAAAAACTCCCACCCGGGCGCTCTCTGCCCCCCAAGGATTTTCACGGCCCCATTCTCCCCTGCACTTTAGTACAGGTTGCCATATCCTCAGGACGGTATCTCTTGCCCTACGCACCCCTCGATTCCTCTGTACCGGAGATGCCCTCTGCGTAGTCTAATAAAGTAGCCGCCCGGCCCGGAGAATAAAAGAACAGCTGGGACAACTCCATGGCTAAGGCTCCCTACACAAACGGTCGCAGTGGCACGGCGGTCTTCTTGGCGCATGTCGGGGCCTTTCTTTTCGTGGTCCTCGCCGCTTTCTTGCTCCGCCGCGACATCACTTTTTCACCCGACGCCATCCTAGTGGGCTACCTCCAGGTCGTCAGCGGCCTGCTTGCTTTCGTTTTCGCCGCCGTAACTCTCGTTCGTTTCCAGGGTACTCAGGACCGCATCTCCTTGATTCTAGGAGCCGGGTTTCTTCTTTCCGGAGCCATCCTCACCGCCACCAGCGTGCTCTTTTTCCAATTCTTCCCGGACTTTCCTTCGAAAGTTCAGTGGGCGCCCATCGCTTGGTGGATCGGCCGCATGGTCCTCTCGCTCTTGTTCGTTGTAGCGCTTCTTGTCGAACGCTTCCTCCCGCGCTCTCGCCATCCACGTGGCGAAATTGCCGGAGCTTTGCTAACCGTCATCGCCTTGACCTACGTTCTTGCGGCCACTCTTCGCGGCTTGCCGCCGGAAGTCTCCCGCCACCCCAGCGCCTTTTTTCCCAATCCCGAGCAATTGCTTCCTGCCGTTTTTTTTCTAGTCAGCCTAATCTGGTTCCGCCGCCGCCTCGCTGTTGAAGATTCCGCCTTCGACCGCACCATCTATGCCGCTGCCTGGCTAAACGTTGCCGCTCAGCTCTCCGCCGCGCAATCCGCGCGTTTGCTGGATGCTCCTTTCGTCTTCGCTCAAGCCTTGATGGTCCTCGGCTACACCGTCGCGCTCGGCGGCGCTCTGCTCGAAAATGCTCGCCTCTTCGAACAGGTTCGCCATCTCGCCGTCAGCGATCCCCTTACCGGTCTCGCTAACTACCGCCGTCTCCTTGATGTTCTCGAAAACGAAACCGAGCGCAGCGATCGCACCGGCCGCCCATTCTCCGTCCTGCTTCTCGATCTCGATGGTTTGAAAACTATCAATGACAGTTACGGCCATCTCGTCGGCAGTCGCGCCATTTGCCGCCTCGCCGAGGCTCTGCGGATTCACTGCCGCGCCATTGATACTGCTGCCAGGTACGGTGGCGACGAATTCGCTCTGGTCCTCCCGGAATCTCAGGACGAGGAAGCGCGCCTTGTGGCCAATCGCATACGCGAAGTTATGGCCAATGACGATGAACCACCGCGCCTCTCCGCAAGCATCGGCATAGCCATCTACCGCGGCGGTGGTGAACGCATCGAAACGCTGCTCTCTGAGGCCGACAAGGATCTCTACGTAGAAAAAGCAAAGCGGGGGAAGCGCATCAGTTCCGCGCTCCTCCCCCGCCGTCGTACTCCCAAAATCTGATTCGTGAAGCCTTAAGCCAAAACTCCAAAAAACTAAAACTTGTTATCTTGTTCTTTCGTCCGCATCATTCTTTAGTTCGAGCCGCTCGCCGTAGCAAATGGTGCAAGCTGTTCCGTGATCTTCGCCTTGTCTCCCACCACAACAATGGTCATCTGTTCCGGCTTGATGTATTCCGTCGCCATTTTCTGCACATCCGACGGCGTCACCGCGTTCACCTTCTGCACATACGTTTTCAAGTAGTCGTCGCCCAGTCCCTGCAGGTCCACGTAGCGCAGTTGCCCGATCAGCGCGCCTCGCGATGAGTTTTGAATTACAAACAGCCCGGAAAGATAGCTCTGGATCCCCTGCAATTCGGCGGCTGCCGGAGCTTCCTTCTGCAACCGTTGAATTTCTCCAAAAATTTCTCCTAGCGATTTCCCAGTGCAGTCCGTCGTGATGTCTGCCGACTCCACCCAGTACGCATCGTGATAGCGCCGCGACACCTGCGAGTTCGGCGAATACGTGCACCCCAGCTTCTCTCGGATGTTGCTGGTAATCCGCGATCCAAACGATCCTCCAAGCAAAGCGTTCGTCACGCCCAGTGGAATATTGTCGGGGCTAGTCGCATTCGGTACCGGCAAGCCCACGTAGACCGTCGCTTGCGGCGCTCCTGGACGGTCCGTAACGTCAAGCACCCTCTGGGTCTTGGCCTTCGGTACGTTTTCCACTGGGGCAGGTCCCTTTGCCCAGCCGGTGAATCCCGTTTCAATCGCTTTCTTCACCGCGGCCATGTCGAACTTTCCCGCAACGTAAATATGCGCCCGCGCCGCGCCATAATTCTGCGTGTAATATTTTTTCACATCCGCGATCGTCATTTTGTTTACGGACTCCTCAGTCGGCAAAATTTCGCCGTAAGGATGGTCTCCATACATCAGCTTTCGGAATCGTCCCAGGGCAATTTGTCCCGGTTGCGATTTGGCCACTGCAATCTGTCGCAGCAGATTTGTTTTCAACCGCGCCAGTTCGGATTCCGGTAGCAACGGATGCTGCAGCACGTCCGCCAGCAGTTTCACCGCATCCGGCCCGTATTCGGACAGCACGTCCATGTCGAAGCCCGTTTCGTCCGCGCCGCTGCCCACGTTCAGCGTGCTTCCCATCCGCGCAGCGGACTCTGCCAGCGCCGTCGCGCTCAGGCTGGTCGTTCCTTCCTTCAACAACTCGCCCGTGGTATCCGCGACTCCCTTCACTTCTTTCGGTTCATTCAGCGTCCCCGCACGCAGAGCAAGGCTCACGCTCACTTTCGGAATGTTCCCGTATGGGACCAGCGTCACCTTCATTCCGTTCGTCAACGTATACGTCTCATGCGCGGGTAGCGTAAACGCCTTCGGTGCTCCACCCGTTGGTGGCGTCTGTTTTTGCCCGAACGCAGGGATCGCCGCGATCACCGCAGCGCTGAGAACCAGCAATATTTTTTCTGTATGTGTGCGCATAGTCGGTTCCTCTCCCTCACTAATTCTTCGCCGGCGCCGCAGGCGCGGCCGCCGGAGCTTGCTGTTGCGGTTGGATCAAGAGTACCGTTCGGTTTTCCGGTCGCAAATATTCTTGCGCCGTCTTCTGAATCAGTTCCGGCGTCACCTTCTGGTATTCGGAAACCAGTGAATTCACTCGCGCCGGGTTGTCGTCAAACAGAGCAAAACTCGCCAGCAGGTCCACCAGCCCAAATCCATTGTTTTGCCCTACCGCGTCATACAGATCGGACCGCAGTTTTCCCATCGCGCGATCCAGCGTTTTTTGGTCAACGGGCTTCGTCCGCAGCGGCTCCATCGCGCCATCAATCGCCTGCACAATTGTTTCCGGGCTCGTTGCCGGATCGTAAATGAAATTTGCAATGAACAGCATCGGCCCTTTGTAATTCCAAGGCGTCCCGAGCATATTAATTCCCCCGCTCACATTCCCGGTGATGCCTCGTTTTTGCACCAGCTCCTGGTGCAGCAGGCTGTCGTCGCCTTCGATCAGCATCTCGTCGATCAGCGTCATCGCGTAGTATTCCGGAGTATTTCTCTCCGGCATGTGATAACCCAGCGCGATTGCCGGCCGCTTCGCCAGCGCATCGCTCTTCGTTGCGTGTTTTTCCTTTTCCTGTCGCGGCTCTGTTAGGTCTGGCTGAGCGGGAAGGTCCGACGCCTTGAGTGCCCCAAAATATTTCTCCACGAATTTCTTGGCTTCCGCTGGATCAAAATCACCTGCGATCGCCAGCGCTGCATTGTTCGGCGCGTAGTATGTCTTGAAAAACGATTGAACGTCCGGCAGCGTTGCTGCTTCGATGTCTTTCAAGTCGCCATAGAAATTGTGCGCGTTGAACCAGTTCGTATTCGCGTATTGCGGCATGTCCAGCCACGGAAATCCTCCATACGGCCGGTTCAGCACATTCACTTTCACTTCATTGCCTACCACGCCCTGCTGGTTCTTCAGATTTTCTTCCGTGACCGTCAGGCCGCCCATACGGTCCGCTTCCGCCCACAGTGCCGTCTCCAGCTTGTTCGAGGGCAGCACTTCAAAATAATTTGTAAAGTCGAAGCGCGTCGATCCGTTCAGGACCCCGCCGTTCTGCTGTACCAGCTTGATGAACTCCATCTTCCCCAGGTTCTGCGAACCCTGGAACATCATGTGTTCAAACAAGTGCGCGAACCCCGTGCGGTCTTTCGGCTCGATGCGAAACCCAATCCGGTAATACACCCCTACGCAAATCGTTGGCGAAGTGTGATCCGGCGAAAGCACCACACGCAGCCCGTTCGGCAGTTTGTAATACTCCACCGGAACTTTGAACTCGACGGCGCTGGATGGCCCTGCACTCGCCACCGTGCCGCAAACCAGCAGTAGCGCCGTAAACAGAGCGGTAGCTCGGGCGCTTCGATCCATCATCAAACGCATTGTTCCTCCGTGTTTCCCAATCCCTTTAGAATCTATAACATGGTGAGATAAGCCGGCAAACACAAAACCACCCATCTATACAAGACGCACGCCGCAACTGAAAGTTTCTACAGTGAGGATAACTTTCGGAAAAGGCCCGTTAGTATACCGCGCGATTCTGCGTGGTTGCTTTTGTCGCCAGCGAAAACCGCCGTTCGGGCTCGATGCGGTCCAGGATACGCCGGGTCACGTATTCGCCCAATGCGGGCCCATGCTTGAATCCGTGCCCCGAGCCGCCGCCCACAAACCAGACGTTTTCCATTCCAGGATGCCGGTCGATCAGAAAATCTCCATTCGAAGTGTTCTCATACTGGCACACGCGCGTGTCCACAATCGGCGCGTCCTTCAATTCAGGGAAACGCCGCCCCAAGTACGCTCGGGCCCTTTCTCTTGCCACCGGCGTGGCGACCCGCGACTGCGTATCCGGATCAACGGGTTCTCCATGCCCGTCGTAGGCGATCTTCAATCCTTGACTCTCAAGATCGGGCATTCCATAGAAGAGGTCTTCCTGAAATAGCCACGTCGGCAGCGCCGGTGGAGCAAACCGCATCTCGCCGCCTGGAACACCAAAAAAGAATACCTCCTGCCTCGTAGGAAATATTCGCGCTCCAAGGACCTCGGGGAAAACTTTGCCAAGCCAGGCTCCGCATGTAAAAACAAAATGGTCCGCACTGATCCGTTCACCCTTACTGGTTGCAATCTGCTCCAGCCGTCCCGATCCAGTCGGTTTGACGACTTGCTCGTTGCGATACTCCACGCCCCGCCGCACCGCATCTTCTACCACCGCGGCGACTGCGCGGCGCGCCATCAATACGCCGCTCTCAGGCTCAAAAATCCCCGTCTTGATGTCTTCAAACGATACTTGCGGGTATTTCGCTTCCAGTGAGGCGCGATCATATTCTTCAAATCGCACCTTGCAATGTCTTAGGGTGGTCGCCGTCCGCTTCAGCTGAGAATCATCCTCACCCCCGAGCCAGAGAACACCCGTTTCATGAAAGAGCGGCTGCTTCACCGTCGCGAAAAGTTTTTTCCATTGCTCCAGCGATTGCTGCGACCACAGCGTGTAAAGTTCATCCGCTCCATAGCCCATTCGAATGATGCGCGATTCTCCCCCGGAGCTGGCCAGCGCATTCGCTGGCCCATACGCATCCAACAGCATTACTTTTTTTCCGCGCTTGGCCAGATGCCACGCCGTCCACGCGCCGAATACTCCCGCTCCGATTACCGCGACATCGAATTTTTCTTGCGTTCCCACTCTTCACTCCCGTCAATGTGCCATCCTAACTCAATCCCCATTCCCGGGGTACGCACTCCTGAAAACGTTGTTCTTCCATGTGACCCTCGCGTCGAGCTTGGTGAACTCTCCATTGAATCCTTCTCTCCCAGCCGTGTTACCATTCCTCGCTTTGCTGATTGCCACGCGGAGGTGGTTGTGAGCGTGTCTCGTCGCAGCGTCGGAATTATCCTTTCCTTTTTTCTTTTCGTCATCGTGTTCGCGCAAGTTGCCATTGCCCAGCAACCTGCCAATCCCGTCGACCTCAAGACCTACGGCGGCATGAAGTGGCGCCTAATTGGCCCCTTCCGTGGCGGTCGCGCGCTTGCCGTCACTGGCGTTCCGAGCCAGCCCAATACATTCTATTTTGGCGCTGTCGCCGGCGGTGTTTGGAAAACCACCGACGCTGGCAATTCCTGGGATCCACTTTTCGAAAAGCAGACCACCTCGTCCATTGGCGCCATCGCCGTTTCTGAATCCGATCCCAACGTCATCTATGTTGGTTCAGGCGAAGCCTGCATCCGCGGCAACATCTCCTTCGGCGATGGCGTCTATCGTTCGAACGATGGCGGCAAGACCTGGAACAATATTGGTTTGAAAGACACTCGCCACATCGGCGCTCTTCTGATTCATCCTACAAATCCCGATGTCGCCTTTGTCGCCGCGCTTGGCCACGCCTACGGCAACAACACGGAACGCGGCATCTTCCGCACGCGCGATGGCGGCAAGACCTGGGAGAAAGTCCTCTACATTGATGAACGCACCGGCGGCATTGACGTCGTTTTCGACCCGCGGAATCCGCACATTCTTTTCGCTGCCATGTGGGAAGGCTACCGCACGCCCTGGACCCTCAACAGCGGTGGCCCCAAGAGTGGCCTCTACCGTTCCAGCGACGACGGCACGACCTGGAAGCACATCGAAGGCAACGGCATGCCCGAAGGCCCTCTCGGCCGCATCGGCGTCTCCGTTTCTGGCGGCGATTCGAACGTCGTCTACGCACTCATCGAAGCCAAAAAAGGCGGCCTCTACCGCAGCGATGATGGCGGCGAAAACTGGGCGCTCATTACCGACGATCACCGTTTCCGCCAGCGCGCATGGTATTTCACTCACGTCTGGGCCGACACCAAGGATTCGAACAAGGTCTATATTGCCAACACCGGTCTGTATCGCTCCATTGATGGCGGCAAATCGTTCGAACGCCTGAACGCCCCACACGGTGATCACCACGCATTGTGGATCGATCCCAACACTCCGAGTCGCATGATCAATGGCAACGACGGCGGCGCCACTATCTCCGTGGATGGCGGCAAAAATTGGTCCACGCAAGGGAATCAACCGACCGCGCAGTTCTACCACGTGGCAGCCGACAACGATTTTCTGTATCGCGTCTACGGTTCCCAGCAGGACAACTCTTCCATCGGCATTCGAACGCGCAGCGATCACGGCGCTATTCTTACCGGCGATTGGGATGCCGTCGGCGGCGGCGAAAGCGGCTACATCGTTCCTGACCCGCGCGACGCGAACATCGTTTACGCCGATGACGAAGGCCCGATTTTCACCCGCTTCGATCGCCGCACCGGCCAAGCACAAAGCATCCAGCAATGGCCTGAAGATCCCAACGGCTATCCCGCCGCCGTGCAGAAATACCGCTACACCTGGACCATGCCAATTGTGGTTTCCTCTCACAATCCTGACGTCATCTATCACACCGCGCAATACGTCTTTCGTTCGAACGATGCCGGCCGCACCTGGAGCACCATCAGTCCCGATCTCACGCGCAACGACAAATCGAAACAGCAGGATTCCGGTGGCCCGCTTACCAAGGACCAATACACCGTCGAATACTACGACACGATTTTCAGCCTTGCGGAATCTCCAAAACAGGAAGGCTTGCTCTGGGCCGGCACGGATGATGGCCTCGTACAACTGACTCGTGACGGCGGGAAGAACTGGGCCAATGTCACGCCCAAGGAAATGCCCGAATGGGGCATGGTGAGCCTGATCGAAGCTTCACCGTTTGATCCTGCAACGGCATATGTAGCTGTGGATGCGCACAAACTCGACAATTTCAAGCCGCTCATTTTCAAAACAAGTGACTACGGAAAAACTTGGACAAAACTCGTCACCGGTCTCCCGGATAATTCCTATGTTCACGCCGTTCGCGAAGATCCCAAACGCAAAGGTCTCCTCTATGCTGGCACCGAGACGGGCATTTGGGTTTCGTTTGACGATGGCGCGCACTGGCAATCACTACAGCTCAATCTTCCGACAACTCCCATCCATGACTTGATCATTCACGACGACGATCTTGCCGTTGCCACTCATGGACGTTCGTTCTGGATTCTGGACAACGTGGGTCCCTTGCGGCAGGCCAACGCATCGATCGCTGCCGAAGACGCGCATCTCTTTACGCCCGATACCGCTTTTCGAACGCGCATGGGTCATGCCAATCCGCGTCGCTATCCCATCGGTGAAAATCCACCCGCTGGCGCGGTCCTTTACTATTACTTGAAGGAAGAACCCAAAGCGCCTGCCAAACTCGAATTCCTGGATGGCCAAGGCAAAGTGATCCGCACTTTCTCCAGCGAAGAAAAGAAAAAAGAGGAAGCCGCCGAAGAAGGGGAACGCGACGCTCCTGAAGAACATATTCCTGCCAAAGCGGGCCTCAATCGTTTCACTTGGGATCTGCGCTACGAAGTTCCCGCAAAAATTCCATTGGTGGTTTATGACGCCGGCGATCCGATCGCTCCGCTTGTTTTGCCCGGCAAATACCAAGTGCGTTTCACCGTCGCGGGAAAATCCCGGACCGCACCGTTCGAAGTGAAAATGGATCCACGCGTCCAGACTTCGGCCGACGATCTGCGCAAGCAATTCGAATTCATGCTCAAGATGCGCGATCGCCTGGACGAAATGAACAAGGTCATCATTTCCATTCGCGAATTGCGCGGCCAACTGCAATCCCTCGAAAAACGTCTCGGTTCGAACGAGCCGGAAAAACCGCTCGTCTCCGCTTCCGCCGATTTGCGCAAAAAAATGAGCGCCATCGAAGAAGAATTAATCCAGGTCAATGGCAAATCGAGCGAGGACTTCGCCAACTATCCGATCAAGCTGGACAGCAAATTCGGCTATTTGCAGAACGTTACCGACAGCGCCGATACCGCGCCCACGGCCGCGGAACTCGCCGTCTTCACCGAACTAGACCAGCAACTCGAAGCCCAGCTCGTCAAGTGGCGCGACGTCCTTTCGAAAGATCTCCCCGCCCTAAACGACGCAATGCAAAAACACAACGTCCCGTTAATCGCGCCAACCGCCGCGAAAGCCAACTAGCATTCGAATGGCGCCGTTTTACGTAGCGGCCGCCTTCTGAGGCGGGCGCTTTTGGAGTGCGGCAGCCCAGCTGCCGCTTTTGCGGCTGAAACCATTTTGCCGGGCGATCGGTTTATGGCGACGATGCAGTCGGAAAAGCGGGAGCCTGGCTCCCGCACTCCAAATCGCTATCGCGCAAAAGCCGCCGCGATGGGCGCGGCCCAATGCGAAAGATGATTGAGCGATTCGGTGTGCGTTGGGTCGAGATGAAGTGGCGTGATGGAAACGGCGCCGGAAAAAATCGCGGCGTAATCCGTGTCCGGCTCAATGTCCTTGTCGATTTTTTGTTCGAACAACCAGAAATAACTGCGACCGCGCGGATCTTTTCCTTCTGTCAATTGATTGCGCGTGATTTTTTGTGATTGCCGCGTGAATTTCACGCCGCCGTTCCACGGCTCCGGAACATTCACGTTAAGCAAAACCTGGTCGGGCAATCCTTCTTTCAAAATCATTTCTGCCGTCGCGCGCGCCACACGCGCCGAATTTTCGAATCTAGTTTCTGTCTTTTTCGAACACAGCGACATTGCCACCGACGGAATGTGGTGCAGCGCGCCTTCGCGCGCCGCGCCGACCGTTCCAGAGTAATAAACGTTTTCGCCGAGATTTGCGCCGTGATTGATTCCGGAAATCACCATGTCCGGTTTTTCCGGCAAAAGTTTGTGCAACGCTACGATTACGCAATCCGCCGGCGTCCCATCAATCGCCCATTCCCGATCGCCAATTTTATTGCAGACGATCGGCTGCCGCAGCGTCAACGACTGTGCCGTCCCGCTTTGTTCGCGGCTCGGAGCAACTATGCTCACCGTTGCGAATCCTTCGAACGCCGCCGCGAGCACGCGCAGCCCTTCAGCCTGATACCCATCGTCGTTTGTTAGAAGTATGTTCGGCATCTTCGTTCAGAGCTACAGAACCATTCCCGATCGGCCCAACAGAGATTAAAGTACGCGGGGCGCGGCGGCTCCAAGGAATCCTCGGGCCAGCGAAAAGAACCAATGCGCTCTGCGGCTTCTAGAGCAGAGCGTTGAACGTAACCCTCCCAAGTCTCACCTTTCGTCGGGTCGCAACTGGAAACATAGATCGCGGGACCAGACTTCGTGCTGATCGCAGTGCTCATTCCGCCATCTCGGACCAACCAAAGCTCAAATCCGAGAATTGCGTAGCCGTTTTCGGAGAGCCACGCAATTGCCGAAAGGCAATCCTTTTGTTGCCAAGATGATTCTCCGCCATTTACGAGGGCGGCTGCCGCAAGCCGATGCGGGAAATTTGCAGGGACTATTGGCCACGTCGGTGAATCCATATGGCATCCGTGTTGCTTGGAATGACGTGATTGAAATGGTCGGGACGGCGAGATTTGAACTCGCGACCTCACGCACCCCAAGCGTGCGCGCTACCAGGCTGCGCTACGTCCCGACCGGTAAGCTGACGACGATGCGGCAAGGACATCGAGAGGACCGAATCGCAGCAGCAACTACAACAACAAGGCTATCACCGCCGTTCGAGAAGCGTCAAGAAAGCGCGCAGCGTGTCGCGAAGATCGAGCAGCATTTTGCGGCTGAGATGCTGCGTTGAGCCTTCGGGTGCGTGATGCGAATTTCGATTTTCAATTTCATCACTGCCCTCGTGCTCGCGAAGGTGACGGCGCGCGCCGGCGATGGTGAATCCTTCGTCGTAGAGCAGGCGCTTGATGCGGAAGACCATGTCCACATCTTCCTGGCGGTAGAGGCGATGGCCGCCGGAGCCTTTGATGGGCTCGAGCATGGGAAATTCTGTTTCCCAGTAACGCAGCACAAATGGTTTCAGCGCCGCCAGGCGGCTGAGTTCGCCGATGCGGTAGAGTTTCTTTTCCGAGGCGACTTGCGTAGCTGTGCCGTTGCTTGGCATGTGAAAACCCTGCCGATAGGGGGACGGGGCTATCGTAGCAGTTTGCGGGCGATTGCTGTAGAGGGAGGCGTTCATTCGTCACGGTCTCCTTCGCCGCCGGTGTTTCGCTTCTCGCGTTTGCGGAGGCGCTGGATGAAGCGGACGGGAGTGCCGACAAAATCGAATTTGGCACGCAACTGATTTTCGAGGAAGCGCGAGTAGCTGAAGTGTAGCGGCTCTTTCTGATTGGTGAAGATCAAAAATGTCGGCGGCGCGATTTTCGCCTGGGTCATGTAATAGATGCGCACGGGGCGGGCCTTGGGCGTGGTGCCGCGCTGCAGATCGACTTCGTCCTTGAGCCAATTGTTGAGCGCCGGGGTGGAGATTTTACGACGGCGCGCTTCCCAGCACTGATTGATGAGCGGATAAAGTTTTTCGGAGCGTTCGCCGGATTTCGCGGAAAGGAAAACGATCGGTGCGTAGCTCAGGAATTTCAATTTGCCGCGAATCATTTTCTCGTAATCGAACATCAAGCGGCCGGCATCGAAGTTTTCCGGTTTGTGGCGTTCTCCGGGAGCGCGCTTGGCTTTGCCTTTTGCGGTGGCGGCATCCCGCGACGCTGCATCGCGCGCGGCGATGACGGCGAGATCCCATTTGTTGATGACGATAACGACGGAGCGACCGGACTCCTCGGCGTAGCTCGCGATTTGTGCGTCGCCCTGGGTCACGCCCTGTTCGCCGTCAACGACGAGAAGCGCGACATCGCAGCGCTCCAGGCCGCGGCGGGCCATGACGACGCTAAGTTTTTCCGCGACTAGCGTAGTTTTTCCCTTGCGGCGAATTCCGGCAGTGTCCACGAAGCGATACGCGCGGCCATCGCGCGTGATCTCCAAATCAACATTGTCCATGGTAGTGCCGGGAATGGGCGAGACGATGGAGCGTTCTTCACCAACCATGCGATTGAGCAAAGTGGATTTGCCGACGTTGGGACGGCCGATGATGGCGACTTCGATGACGTCGGGTTGTTTTTCTTCTTCGACGGTGGCGAACGGATCATTCGGTGGCGCGGAGGGCGCAGCATGCTGCGCCACTACAAGGGAAGAGGAGGGAAAACATTGGGCGAGGGCGGAATCGAGGAGATCGTCCACGCCGGTGCCGTGCTCGGCGGCGATGGGGAAGACCGAAACGCCGAGGCGATGGAAAACGTTGGCGTTGGATTCCTGGGACATGGCGTCAACTTTGTTGACGGCGACGACAAAGGGTTTGCCGGTGGTGCGCAGGAGGCGGGCGAGCTCTTCGTCGAGTGGCGTGAGGCCAGCCTGGCTATCCACCACGAGAACGAGCAGTGCGGCTTTTTTGATGGCCACGTGGGCCTGGCGCAGAATTTCCTGGGGGATCAAGGCTTTGTCGTCCGGGACAAGGCCGCCGGTATCCACGATTTCCAGGGCGCGGCCGCGCCATTCGGCTTTGCCGTAGATGCGGTCGCGGGTGATGCCGGGCTCGTTGGTGACGATGGCGCGGCGCGTACCGGTCAAACGATTGAAGAGCGTGGACTTGCCCACGTTGGGGCGGCCGACGATGACGAGCGATGGGAGAAGATCGGGCATAAGTGTTTGGGCCGGACGCACGATGGGTGCTGCGGCTGGTTGTGCAATCTTCCAATGTAGCGCATTCGGGCGTGCGCTGGAAGGAGAGTGCGTGGGCACTTGTGGAGGAAGGGCTGTCATGTTGTCGCATTCCATTTGGCTAGTCAACACGATGTTCCCCATCGTCTGAACGTCGACACGTCGAAGGCACGAGGAAGGGGGTATACCCCCCCCCATGAAAATGGATCGTTATCAAAAGAAAAGGGTTGCGCGAGGAGCATTTTGTAAGTTGTTGAATGGAATGGGGATCGGCTCCAGTAAATTGGGGCTCTTGTGCGATTGATGGTGGGTGCAATGGCCCTTTTAGTTTCTTCAGGGCAAGGCGGAGCGGGAGGAGGGGGTATACCTCTCCGTCGTGATGAAAAGAGCGCGTAAGAGATTGAATCCAAAGGGGTTGGTGAGTTGCCGTTGTGTAGGTATAGCTGTAAGAAATTGGAAGTAAAGGAGATACAGGCGATGAAGGAAACAAAGGAGTTGGGCGAACTGTCCGAAACAGATCAGGCTGGCGGGGATGGGATCGATAATTCACGACATATGCTAGCATAAAATACATCATATGTCAATTATTACTATAGTACTAGTATTTTACAAATTGGCCTGTTTTGTTCGAAAGATTTTGCAAGGAGAAGAAAACAAAGGGGTAGAGCTCACTGTGTGTTCGTACGGTGGTTCAGGGGCTGTGTAATGAGGGGGGAGAGCAAGCAGGAAAGACAAAAGCCCCAGGTGAAAAACCGTCACCTGGGGCAATCGGCATGAGTGCAAATGAACTTCTAGTTGGGCCGAAAGCCCGAAATTGAGCGTATGCGGCCAACTGATGAGCAAGGTTCCTTCTGCCATTTGCAACCCTTTTCTAGGTCACTCTTTTTCAGGGAACGATTTAGTTCGAGTAGCTTCTTCTCAGCTTTTTCCGTTCCGATGATTTCGACTATCTTGGTGGGATGTCGGGTGTCAGGACAGCACATCTCCAACCGAAATTTTGCGCTGTCTCTCTTGGGGCGCGGGCCTCGTAGTGACATGTTACCTCCTCGGTATGCTATGCACATCCAATGAGGCCCTGCAACAGCGTTCATGCAGAATATGCGGGGCAACATGGCAGTTGGTGTATGCTCTCGTAACTGGGTGCCGATTCGTGAGGAGTTAACCCAATAACAAGCCATGAGTGAAGATCCCGAGCCCTCTGCGGCAATCTATACGCCGATTCAGTCCTCCGGCGTATTCAATAGCAGTTCGGTAGCAGCAGAAGGGTTTCTCTGTTCAGGTATCTGGGCGTCCTTATCAACCATCGTGGTTTTCGGTGTGACTTTGTGGACATACCGCGCCCATTGGGTGGGAGCCTTGGCGGTAGACTGGGCAGCTTTCATAGGGAGAACCGTTGGACAGTTTCTTGTTATGGCAGTGTTCCTTTCTGCTGTTGTGTTCTTCCGGCGAAAGAAAAACATCAGATCTTTCATACTGCTCGATAGGCGTTGGTGGCTGATCTGTTTACTTCAAAGCTTAAATCCTCAGAAGCCTGTG
Organism: Candidatus Acidiferrum sp.; assembly: GCA_041482215.1. Taxonomy (GTDB): domain Bacteria; phylum Acidobacteriota; class Terriglobia; order Acidiferrales; family UBA7541; genus Acidiferrum. Next base: position 72,951 of record JBGPDI010000002.1, read on the forward strand.
CTCGCGTGGCTGTGGATTGGCCTCATATATCAAGCGAGGCTCTTCTGGAACCCTCCGAAGTTTCCACCGCCTGCTGCCACCGCCCCATAATTTGAATGGCAGTTGAACCCTTCCTTCTTTTGCTACTGGAAACATGCGAGTCCGGAACCGAATAGTAGACCCAAGCGCAGCAACCAACTAGGTCACTGGCGTTCCATGGCCCAGAACAGGTGTTGACAACCATCCATATTTCTGCAAATATCGAAATATGGAAAGCGTGGCGAGCAAGAAGCGGGCGGAGCGGGTGGCAAAGTATGCGGACATGTTCTCGGCGATGGGGACGGAGCCGCGACTGCGGATCATGCAATTGCTTTTGTCGGCGCATCCGGAGGGGCTGGTGGTGGGGGAACTCCAGGGAGAATTGGAGATTCCGAATTCGACGCTTTCGCATCATCTGGACAAGTTGAAGAATGAGGGGCTGGTGAATGTGGAGCGGGAGAGCACGTTCTTACGTTATACGGCGAATACGGAAGCGCTGCAGGAGCTTTTACAGTTCTTGTACTCGGAGTGCTGCACGCGAAACAAGGCGCTGAAGCCGCAGGATATTGTGGAGATTTGCAGGTAGAGCGGTGCGCCAGCGGACTGAAGAAGGGAATTGACACAGAGATCGCAGAGGACGGAGCACAGAGATCACGGAGAAGAGGAAAACAATATGGACGGGGCGAACATCAAGGAAATTGTAAAGGAAAAATACGGGCAGGCTGCGCTGCGGAGCAAGAGCGGGAGTTGCTGTGGGACGGCGGAAGCTAGTGGGTCGAGCTGTGATCCCATCACCTCCAATCTTTATGACGCGGGGCAGATGGCGCAAATTCCTGGAGAAGCGCTGCGAGCTTCGCTCGGATGTGGGAATCCGACGGCGCTCGCCAAATTGAATCCGGGCGAGATCGTTCTTGATTTAGGCTCGGGCGGCGGGATCGATGTGCTGCTATCGGCGAAGCGTGTTGGGCCGACGGGCAAGGCGTATGGACTGGATATGACGGATGAGATGCTGGCGCTGGCGAATGAGAACAAGCGTAAAGCAGGAGCCACGAACGTCGAGTTTCTAAGGGGCGAAATCGAGAATATTCCGCTGCCGGACAATACGGTGGATGTGATCATTTCGAACTGCGTGATCAATCTTTCGGCGGATAAAGACCGCGTGCTGCGAGAGGCGTTTCGCGTGTTGAAGCCGGGCGGGAGGCTGGCGGTTTCGGATGTAGTGACGCGCGGGGAAGTGGACGCGCAGATACGGCAGAACGTACTGCTGTGGGTGGGCTGCGTGGCGGGAGCGCTGGAGGAGAACGAGTATCGTGACAAATTGATTTCGGCGGGATTCGAACAGGTGGAGATCGAGCCGACGCGCGTTTACCGAGTGGAGGACGCGCGCGAGTTTCTTTCTGAAAAAGGATTGGATGTGGATGCGATTGCGCCGCAGGTGGATGGGAAATTCATGAGCGCGTTTGTGCGGGCGACGAAAGCAAAGGCGGCACAAGCTTGTTGCGGTCCGACGTGCTGCAAGTGATTTAGAGGTTCTAGCGCTCGCGCACAACGGCCAAACAATGAGTGGGTGAAATTCTTGAAGTTGAGATTCTTCAGGCATCCTCATCGGATGCCTTCAGAATGACAGTCTTCTTTTTTCGCCAATCTTCTGAGGGATGACCGGCATGCAAGGGCGTTACAACGTTCTGTTCCTGTGTACGGGGAATTCGGCCCGATCCATCCTGGCGGAGGCCATCCTCAATGCTAAGGGCAGACCGCTCTTTACCGCCTACAGTGCGGGAAGCCATCCATCGGGAGTGGTGCGTCCCGAGGCGCTCAAACTGATCGCTCAGGCGCACCTATCCACTGAGGGCTTACGCAGCAAGAGTTGGGAGGAGTTTGCAAAACCCGAATCGCCGAAGATGAATTTTGTTTTTACCGTTTGCGACAACGCGGCGCAGGAGATGTGTCCCGTGTGGCCGGGGCAGCCGATGACGGCGCATTGGGGAGTTCCCGATCCGGCGGTGGTTAAAGGCACAGATGAGCAAATCGAACGCGCTTTTCGCGAGGCGTACATGATACTCGAACGCCGGATCAGTCTGTTCCTTTGCTTGCCGATTTCCAGCCTAGACAAACTGGCGATCCAAAAAGAAATCAATCACATTGGCCAGCAATGAGAGCGAGTCTGCGAGCGCGCTTGGTGGCGGAATTCCTTGGCATAGCTTTTCTCGTGGCGGCGGTTGTGGGCTCGGGCATCATGGCAGAGCGGCTTGCCAACGGGAACATGGCGTTGGCTTTGCTGGCGAACACGATCGCCACAGGCGCGGCGCTGGTCGTGCTTATCCTCACCTTCGGCCCCATTTCAGGCGCGCATTTGAATCCAGTGGTTTCGGTAGCCGATGCCATGGACGGGGGATTGGCTTGGGCTGATGTTGCGCCGTACATCGGTGCTCAAATATTCGGTGGCATTGCCGGAATTATTGCGGCGCATGCCATGTTTGGACTTCCTCTGCTAAGCGTCTCTCATCACATCCGGAGTGGCCCGGGTCAACTCCTTAGCGAGTTCATCGCGACGTTCGGACTTCTGTGTGTGATTCGGGGATGCTCGCGTTCTCGTCCAAGCGTCGTTCCTTTTGCTGTAGGAGGCTATATTACGGCGGCGTACTGGTTTACGGCGTCCACCTCTTTTGCAAATCCCGCGGTAACGATTGCGAGAGGGCTGAGCGACACGTTCGCAGGGATTCGCCCCGCAGATGTCCCGCTATTCATCGTGGGCCAATTCGCTGGCGGAATTGCCGCAGTCATGCTGTTTCGCTGGCTGGCAGATACTTGGACGCGGCCTTCATTAAAACCTCAAAGCTTTTCCTCATAGGAATTCTTAGGTACGGCAGCGAAACCACTCTAGAGGCTGTGGCGTTGCCAAGCTGGGGCGCAGCATGCTGCGCCCCTACAAGTGTGAGGAGTGCTATTGCGCTGCGGGGGAGGGCTGAAGCGAGCTTGCGTTGGGCTTTGGCGGGGGTGGCATGTCTGGTAGAGTGCTGGCACTTAGACGTGCGGTCTAATGGGTGGAGGACCTGGGCGATAAGAAATTCCCTCCAGCAATATTGCTGGAAGGGCTGGAAACGGGTAAGCCCTTGGGCTTAAAGGCCTGAGCTAACAGGACTAAAGGCTTAGATACGAGTGGGTTAGCGGTGGAGTGTGGTGGCGAGTGGGGATTTGCAAGATGTAATATTTGCAGGTTCCTGTGCGTACTAGATTATGGGAACGCTAAGACCAAGCCGGATGAACGCGCCGGGAACAACGGAGCCGACAGAGGCGATCTCTCGTGCCAGGGCGGGAGACGCTGAGGCTTGGGGCGAGCTTTACCACGATTACGCGCCGGCGATATTCCGGTTTTGCAGGCGGGCTTTGCCAACACGGGAAGACGCGGAAGACGCCACGATGGAAATCTTCATGAAACTGAAGGGCAAATTGGCGCAATACGACGCGACGCGGTCGTTTACGGCGTGGTTGTACAAAGTGGCGGCGAATCATTGCTGGGACACGCTGCGGCGGCGCCGGATCCGGCAAGACAAAGAGACGGATGATCTGGAAAATGTGCCTCTGGAGCATCCGGACCCGAGCCAACTGGACCAGCTAATCGAACAGCGCAGCAGTGAAGAAGTGCGCAAGGCGCTGGAGAAACTGGGCGGCCGCGCGCGCATGGCGCTGGTGATGCGCTATTACTCGGACATGAGTTACGACGAAATTGCGGATGCACTGGGAGTGCGGCGCGCCTTTGTGGGCGTGGTACTGCTGCGTGCCCGGCATGAACTGCGGCAAGCGCTGGAAGGAAACGCGACGCTGGCGGCGGGAGGAGCTTCATGAGCGAAACGCCGGAAGAGAAGATGAAGCATCTGGACGAAATGACGCTGCTGCTGTACGTCGAGCGGCAACTGGATCGCACGCGCGGGCTGGAAGTGTCCGCGCACACGCAGGAATGCGACACGTGCCGCACGCTGCTGCGAGTTCTGGAGCGCGAATCGCGGCTGTTGACGCGCGCGATGCTGGAAGAAGACGAGCCGCTGCCTTCGCGACTGGCGCAATTCCAAGAAAAGGCGCGGAAATCGATGCAATGGATTTGGGGCCTGGTGTTTGGGCTGGCGGCAACGGGCGTTTACGCACTTTATACGGGATATATCCAACCCTGGCAGCAACAACTGGAACAAGCAGGATTCGGCGGCTCGAACCTGCTGGGACTGCTGATTTTTCAAGGGACAATGTGGAAAGGATGGCAATCGGTGATGACACTCCTCGAGGTGCTGGCAATGCTTACCCTGGCGGGACTGGGCGCGATGGTCTTCCGGCGACGAATCCGGCGGGGATCGGTGCTGGCGCTGGTGTTTGCGGGGTTCTGCACGGTGCTGGCAATGCCATCGGGAGCTTCGGCGACGGAATTTCGGCACGAAAAGCAAGTCACGATTGGGAAGGATGAAGTCATCCACAGCGATTTGTTTGCAGCGGGTGGGCGGATTCGAATCGAGGGAACGGTTGAAGGCGACCTGATCGTCGGAGGCGGGGAAGTGGAAATTCCGGGCCATGTGATGGGCGACGTGATCTCGGCATCGGGATCTCTGCGGGTGACCGGGAAGGTGGATGGAAGTATTCGAGGGTATGCGGGAAACATTTCGTTGAAGGGAACGGTAGGACGCAACGTGATGGTGTTCGGCGGGGAAGTGACGGTTGATCACGACGCTAAAATCGGAGGAAGCTTGACGGGATTTAGCGGAGAACAAACTATTGACGGGCATGTGGGGCGCGATCTGCTTTCGTTCGCAGGAGAAGTGAGCATCACCGGCAATATTGGAGGGGGGGCAAGAATTGCAGGCGGGGAGCTGCGGATCGATTCGTCGGCGCAAATTGACGGCCCGGTGGATTTCAAGGGAGACAAACCAGCGGAAGTTTCTCCGCGCGCCAAGCTGGCGTCGCCAGTGCACTTCGAAAAACTGAAGCACGGTCCTGATTATTCGAGCTGGCGCTACTACATGTGGCAGGTGATTTGGGCCGCGGCCTACATTGTGTTCGGGCTGGTTTTATTTGCTCTAATGCCACATTTTTCGGTGAACGCGGTGGAATCCACGGAGCGATATGGAGCTTCGGCGGGATTGGCGGTGCTGGCGGGGTTTGGCGTGCCGATCGCGGCGTGCATCGCGTGTATCACGGTGGTTGGATTGTTCGTTGGGCTATCAACGATGGCACTCTGGTGGGGGTCGTTGCATTTCGGGCTAGTGATTTCGGGCGCGGTGGTTGGGCGCTGGCTGATGGGGCGGACCAATGAGCTTTGGCCGCTGATTGGGCGCATGGCCGTGGGAGTGGTAATCGTGCGGGTGTGCACGACGATTCCGCACGTGGGCGGGTTGTTGAAATATGTGGCTGCATTCTGGGGTCTTGGAGGAATTGCGCTAGCGATTTACCGGCGATTTCAGCCGGTGATCTCGGCGGGCGGGTCGCCGACGCCGTATACGCCGCTTCCGCCGAATACGACGGTGGGTGGGGCTGTGCCGGCGTGAGAGAGGCAGTTGTTAGTCATTAGTTCTTAGTTGTTAGTAAGGACCAAAGTTGGGAACTTCGGGAAGTTGTCGTTTTCTTGAGCAAAATAAAACGGGCCGGTCTGAGAGTCTCAGACTGGCCCGTTGCCTTTTGCGGAGGCGGAATTTTTGCTGGTAAGGCCTAGCTGGCCGGGTTCAATAATTAGTGCTGGCGAACTTTGGCGGTGTAAAAGGCCGGATTGAGAGAGTCGCTGGAATTCTCGATGAACAACGCGCGCATAGACACCGGGTTGCCTACATTCAAATTACTGGTACTGGCGATGCCGTCCAAGTTTGTGTCTGAGAACGATTCCACTTGGGCAAGGCCGGTGGCAGCGAAGTAGGACGGGAAACCGATGATCGAGAATGCCGGTACAGAAGCGGAGGAAGTTGTTGCGGTAAAGCGGGACCAGCGAAGAGTGACGGTGTCCGTGTTAGAGGAAGCGATTGTGGCGCCAGCGGCGGCAGTGAACGCGGTGACATGAACCGCGACGTTCTGGCCGAGATGAAGGGCTGTGGTATTGGTTTGGCCGAAGAAATTCTGGAAATTCGAACCGAAATTGCTTTGTACCGGAAGGCCCTTGGTGTCCACGAGAAATGGAGTATTGTTCACGAGGTTGACGGTCAAGCCGTCGCCAATCTTCAAACTGCCGATCAGAGAAGCCTGAGCGGCGGGAATGAGGTCGGTGATGACGAGGGTGAACTGGGTTTGATTGCCCTGGTTGATGACGACGACAGTGCCTTCGACCGTGTCCTGTAGTGTTGCGAGGAGCGGTTCGATTTCCTGGACGGAGAGGGTTCCATCGGAATTGAGAACGGCGTCCACGCTGACAGCTTGATTGCTAGAAACGCATTGCGACAATTGCGTCGTTCCGGTCGGGCAGAGGACGCCAGTGGGGTCAGGGTCATAAGCCGTGTTGGAATTTGTTGCGGCGACGAGGGAGCCATGACCTGTTGAGGTGGCTGAGGTGACGGTTACGGACGAGCTGCCAACAGTGACTGCGCCGGTGAAATCTTCGATGAGATCCAGCTGGCCGGAAGCGAGATTGCTGCCCGCACGAGGCAAGGCGAAGGCGCTGAGGACGTTGGCGTTGGCGAAATTCACGGTAAGGGCGTTGCCAGCGATGGAAGTCGCCTTGGCGATATTGAGATCAATGCCGATGCCGGTCACAGCATTTTGAGAAACCGAAAAGGAAATGGTGGCGATGGGGTTGCTGGACGCGGGGGCGCTGAGGGGGCAGATGGTGCTGGCAGGACAGCCGGAAACGGTGAGGGCGGTATCGTTCAGGAAAGTGATAACGGCGTTGCCGGAGAGAGAAAGAGTTGCGCTGTTGTACTGACCCGTGGGTATGTTTCCAAACGTGCCGAGAAAAGCCGAGTCGGACTGGAGGCGCATCAGGTCAACGGTGCGCGCGGGGCTCAGGGTGACCGTGGTTGCGGTGCCGGAAGCGGGAGTGAAGGTAATCGAAGAAATGGTGACCTGAAAGCTGAGGAGAGATGGATTGGCGGGGAGCGTATCGGCGACCATGGTGACGGCGACTTGGCCAGTGTTGGCGCTACAGACGCCACCCGGACAAGTGGTGCCGCCGCGTTGCGGGCCGCTGCAAGCGGCCAGGGTAAACGAGGCGAGGAAGAGAGAAACGAGCAGAGCCCTATTGCAGTTCATGGAATACCCCACGACAGGATAATGTGCGTCTGCCCGGCCTGGAAAGGGGAACGCTGAGTTTTGACAATTTGAATGTAGCGCGGAGAAACGAAGGATGGAAGGTAAAAACGCTCGGGGTGCCCAAGTTCTAAATGTCAAAGAACAACAGGGTTGTGAAAAGCCTTGGGTGAGGGGCGGAGCACTGCCGGAGTGAAGGGAAAGGGTATGTTATCGTAGCTGGTCTCGCGGATTTGATGAGTGAGAGTGAAGGTGGGTTTTTGGCGAAGCGCGCATCCAATTCGGCGACGGAGTCCCGGGGAACAAAAGCCAAGCGGTCGGCAAAACCGGACGAACGGGAGTTTGTGCCGATTGAAGAGGACCCAACGGTAGGCGGGAGTGCACCGGGGGGCGCGCTTGAGGCTGTACCGGATGGAGCGGCCAAGCCGTCGATGCTGGAAGTGTTTGGACCGGGCGGGTTCCTCGAGAAATGCATGAGGGGCGGATTTGACCCTTCAACGGTCAAGTCTGATTACGAATACCGGCTTGGGCAATTGGAGATGGCGGAGCTGGTGCACGACGCGTTCGAAACGCGTCATCACGCGATCGTAGAGGCGGGCACGGGGACGGGGAAAACGCTGGCGTACCTGCTGCCGGCGATCTGCAGCGGGCGGCGCGTGGTGATTTCCACGGCGACGAAGTCACTCCAAGAGCAGCTCTACCAGAAGGACATTCCGTTTTTGCAAAAACACTTTGCGCCGAATTTGAAAGTGGCGGTGATGAAAGGGCGTTCGAATTTCCTGTGCCGCGCGAAGCTTCATCAGATGGCGGACCAGCCGCTGCTGAAGGGCATGGAAGAAATTGATGCGTTCCGGCAGATTCGCGACTGGTCGAAACTTACGGAAACGGGCGACCGCGCGGAGCTGACGTTTCTTGCCGACGATTCGGATTTGTGGAATCGGATAGACGCGCGGCGCGACACCTGCACGGGGAAGAAGTGCGAGGACTTCAACCAGTGTTTCCTGACGGCGATGCAGCAGCGAGCCAAGGAAGCCGACCTGATTATCGTGAATCATCATTTGTTTTTCGCGGACCTGGCGCTGAAGCAGGATGATTTCGGGAGTATCCTGCCGGAATATTCGGCGGTGGTGTTCGACGAAGCGCACGAGATGGAAGACGTGGCCAGCGATTATTTCGGGCGGCAGATTTCGAATTTCCGGTTTGAAGGGCTGGCACGCGATGCGGACCAGACGATGCGCTTGCTGCACTTGGGAACACCATCGTTGCTGCGAAAGACGCAACGGATTCGCGAGCGCAGCCGGGGGTTTTTCGAACTGTTTCCGCCACGCGATGGACGGTTTTCGTTTGTGCGGAATGAGCGCGAAGCGTTTCTTGAGCAGAACCGCGAGGCTTACGATTCGCTCACTTCGGCACTGAAGAGCATGGAGGCGGAGTTTGCGGCGCTGACGACGAAGCCGGAAGAATTGACACGCATTGCGCGGCGGAGTTTCGAATTGCGGCAGGAGCTAGCGTTTCTGTTCGAATCGAATGAACGGAATTTCGTTTACTGGTACGAGCGCAGAAACAAGGGCGTGTTCCTGACGGCGACGCCGATCGACGTGAGCCAGATCCTGCGCGAGCGGTTGTTCGAACAATTCGATACGGTGATCCTGACTTCCGCGACGCTGACGGTTGGCGGGCGCTTCGACTACATTCGCCAACGGTTAGGCGTTGACCATGCTAAGGATCGCGCATTGCCGCCGGAGTTCGATTATCCCAAACAGGCTCTGCTGTACTTACCGCCGAAAATGCCGGATGTGAGAGACGGGGGCTTTTCGGGGAAAGCCGCGGATGAAATCGTGCGATTGCTGGAGCTGAGCCAAGGGCGGGCGTTTTGCCTGTTCACCAGTTATTCGCAGATGAATGATTTATTCGAACGGGTGAGATCGCGCGTGCCGTTTCCGCTTTTGTTGCAGGGCACTGCGCCGAGGTCTGCGTTGCTGGAGCGATTCAAAAATACCGAGGCGGCGGTGCTATTTGCGACGGCCAGCTTCTGGCAGGGCGTGGACGTGCCCGGTGAGCAGTTGTCGTGCGTGATCGTGGACCGACTGCCGTTTGCGGTGCCGAGTGACCCGATCGTGGCGGCACGAGTGCGTGCGCTCCAGGAAGACGGGCGCAATCCGTTCGCGGAATTTCAGGTGCCGCAGGCGGTGTTGGCATTGAAGCAGGGATTTGGACGATTGATTCGAACGAAGACGGACCGGGGAGTGCTGGCGCTGCTGGATACCCGCATTCAGCGCATGCCCTATGGTAAAATTTTCCTGGAGTCGCTGCCGCAATACGGGATGACGCACGATCTGGCCGCCGTCGCCCGGTTTCTCGATGAGAGAAGCGACGCCAAACGGATCGGAGCGAGTTCGGGAAGTCCCGCCTGAGTAGCCGCGATCTGGGGAGAGCCGCACCAGCCAAACGGCGCCTATTTGGAGAGACATGTTTCAAGTCAGCGTAGAAGAAACTTTTTCGGCGGGGCATGCCCTGCGAGGTTACCGGGGCAAATGCGAAAACGTGCACGGCCATAATTATCGCGTGCGCGTAACGCTGGAGGGGCCGCAGCTGGATGCGATCGGGCTTTTAGTGGACTTCACGCACCTCAAGCGGGTGATACGCGAAATCATGGGCAGACTCGATCACCAGTTCATGAACGATCTCGAGCCGTTCAAGACCGTGAATCCGTCGGCCGAAAACCTGGCGAAGTATTTTTATGACGAAGTCACACGGGAATTGAAAAATCTGCCGCCCAGCGCGCGGGTTACGGATGTGGTTTTGTGGGAGACGGATACGAGCCGGGCGCAGTACCGGCCTGGGGCGTAGCTGTCGAGTACGGGTGAGCGGATGAATCGGGCTTTTTTTATCATCTTGATTCCTGTGCTGCTGGTGGCGGTGGGCTACATCGCGGTCCTGCGGTACATGGGAATTGCGCCGGGGTATCCGCGACTCGTTGGGGCGATGGTTCTTTTTTTCGGTGCAATTTACTGGTTGTCGCGCAGAAGCGTAAGCAAAGCGAATCCCGGCCGGCACTGAGCCTCCAAGAATATGGTCATCACGGAAATTTTCAAATCGATTCAGGGAGAGGGCACGCGCGCGGGGCTGGCGTGCATCTTCGTGCGTTTGACGGGGTGCAATCTGCGATGCACCTGGTGTGATACGGCGTATGCGTTTCATGGTGGGAAAAAGATGAGCGTGGAAGAAGTTTCGGCGCGCGTCGATGAGCTGGCGGGCCGCTCGGAGATTCCCGGGTCACAGAGTTCCGAATCGTTAGTGGAATTGACCGGTGGAGAGCCATTGTTGCAAGAAGAGATTTATTCGCTGGCGGAGAAGCTGCTGGCTGCGGGTTATACCGTGATGATCGAAACGAGCGGGGAGCGTTTCATCGGAGAGCTGCCACGGGAAGTGATCAAGATTGTAGATGTAAAGTGCCCGGATTCGGGCGAGCCGGATACTTTTGAGATGCGCAATCTGGAGGCGCTGTCGGACAACGATGAAGTGAAATTTGTACTGTGCACGCGGCGGGATTATGAGTTTGCGCGCGAGTTCACGGCGCAACATGGATTGGCGCGGCGGGTTAAAGAGGTATTGTTCTCGCCGGCGTTTGAGGATCCGGGAGGAAAATGGCCAGGGCTGGAGCCACGGATGCTAGTGGAGTGGATATTGGCTGATGGACTGCCGGTGCGGCTGGGACTGCAATTGCACAAGTTCATCTGGGATCCGGCGACGAAGGGCGTTTGAGGGCTACGAAGAGAAAGAGAAGAAATATAGCGCAGAGACGCCCCGACCGGGTCGGGGCAGGCGCCGGGCGCAGAGAAGAGAAAGAAAATTTTGGGAAATACAGTGGCAACAAAGGATTTGATGAGCGACGCGCGCAAGGCAGTTGTGCTTCTCAGTGGCGGGATGGATTCGTGCGTGAGCGCGGCTATTGCGAGGGAAAGGCATGGCGTTTCGAACGTCGCGTTGCTGCACGCCAGCTATGGGCAGCGTACACAAGGGCGCGAACGGCGGGCATTTGACGAGATTGCGAATTTTTACGGCGTTGACGAACGGCTAGTAGTACAACTTGATCACTTTCGCGCGATTGGCGGGTCTGCACTGACCGACAAGAGAATTTCCGTTCCGGAGAATGAACTGGGTGCAGCGGGACCGCACGGCAACGCGATCCCGGTGACGTACGTTCCGTTTCGCAACGCACATTTTCTTTCGGTGGCGGTGAGCTGGGCGGAAGCCATTGGGGCCGGAGCCATTTACATTGGAGCGGTGGCGGAAGACAGTTCCGGTTATCCAGATTGCCGGCCGGAATATTACCGAGTGTTCCAGGAACTGATCCGCGTGGGCACTCGACCGGAAACGCAAATCGAAATCGTGACGCCAGTCATCACGTTGAAAAAGAATGAGATTATCCGGCGGGGCATGGAGTTGGGAGCGCCGCTGCAGCTAACCTGGTCGTGCTATCAAGATGAGGATACTGCTTGCGGGATGTGCGATAGCTGCCTGTTACGATTGCGCGCATTTGCAGAAGCGGGCGTGGCGGACCCCATCCCCTATCGCCGGACCGTTTCTGCCGTGCGCTGAGCCTGCCTGCGGCAGGTGGACCTACGTAAGGCAGCCAGGGCCTGGTGCAAGCAGGCTTGCCGAATGCAAGCAGGCTTGGAATCTGGCGTAGATGAGAGATAATGGGGCGCATAGAGCCCGGGTACTCCGGGCGGGGCTCCCCCATGAAAAAGGAGAATGGAGCATGAAGAGTTTTCAGAAGTCTTGGGCGCACGCCGCAATCCTGATGGCTGCGCTAGCAGGTTTAGTGGCACCTCGAGCGGCCGCTCAGGGTGACAGTACAATTCACGGGCAGATCATCGACGTTGCCGGCAAACCATGGGCTGATATCGGAGTTCAGTCAGTCAGCGACCAAGGCGCGAAGGTCGACGTAAAGACAGACAAGAACGGGAATTACGTCATTCCCCATCTGAAGTCCGGGCAATACTCGGTCTGGGTCCAATTGCCTGCTCCCAATAAGCCGTACGAGGGAGTAGTCAAGATTGCGACCGGCCAGGACGCGGCTGTGGACTTCAACTTCAAGGAGATTGCCAGCAAGCAAGGTGCTGCTTATCAGGAAGCGGCGAAGAAGCAAGAAGAAGGAAAGGCCAAGCTGGAGGGCCTGAAAGCACATTTCGCGGCGGGCAACGCCTTGGTTGAGCAAGAGAAGCAGGCCAAGGCAGATATGGCGAAGTTACCCGCAGATCAGCGCGATGCGGCCAAGCAGAAACTCACAGATCTGTCGGATCAGGCAGCCAAGGAATTCCAGGAAGCTGCGAAGAACCTCGTGGATAAGGATCCGAATGCGCATCTAGTCTGGTTCAACCTGGGGCAAGCGTATGACACGGCGAACCGCAATGACGAAGCCGTTCAGGCGTACCAACAGGCGATCGCCGCCAAGGGCGACGTTCCGGGGTACTACAACAATATGGGTAACGTGCTGGCACGCGAGGGAAAGATTGATGAAGCGAAAGCGGCCTACACGAAGTCCGCTGAACTTGATCCGCCGAATGCCGCAACGGCGTGGCGCAATTATGGGATCAGCTTGTACCTGGCGGGGAGGCTGCCGGAGGCGGTGGAGCCTCTGCAAAAATCAACGCAAATCGATCCCAAAAACGCGCAAGCATGGTATTTGCTGGCTTCTTGCATGATGGGTTCTCCGGATATCTACAAGAAGGTGGGAGACAAGCTGGTTGTGACGCCGTTGCCGGGGACAGTCGAGGCCTATCAAAAGGCCATTGATCTCGATGGCAACGGGACCTGGGGACAGCAGGCGAAGCAGGGACTAGATCAATTGAACCAAATGACCGGTGGGATTGATACCAAAGTGAATATGAAGAAAAAGAAGCCGTAATACTTCGAGTTGACGTTCCAAGGCCGGTCCTGCGATGCCGGGCCGGCCTTTTTATTTTAGCTGTGCGTGAGAGTGCCGGTGATTTTTGTGCGGCGAAGGGACCAGGCAAAGACGCTCATGGAAAGCGGCAAGAGTACGCCGGCGAAGAGGAGAAGGATGGCGAGGGAACGCCATAGCCCCGCGACGCCAACTCCTCCCAGAAGTGAGGCGCGCATGGCATCCAGGGCGTAAGCGACGGGATTGAGGCGCGCGACAAATTGCAGCCAATCGGGCAAGATGCCGACCGGGAAAAGCATGCCTGCGGTGACACTCGAAACTCCCAGGAAGAACCATTTGGCGGGATTGCCTTTTTTGAAGAGCAGGAGATAACTAGCGGAAAGAATGCCGAGGCCGGAAAAGGCAAGGAGTGTTACCAGGAGGACAGCGAGGACTGCAAGCCAGTTTGCGGCGTGAAGCGGAAAACCAAAGAGCGCGGCGCCCCACGCAACGTAGACGACGATTCGCAAAGTTGTGGCCACGAAGGGATAGATGGCCGAGCCAACGAGGAAGACGGGAAGCGAAGTTTGTGTGACCAGGAGATGTTCGAGCGTGCCGGAGTCTCGAGCTTCCTCGAGGCTGTGGTCGAAAGTGTCGAGCGCGGCGTTGAGGTAATCCAGAAAAACAAAACCGACAAGCGAGAACGCAAAATAACTACCGCCTTGTGGCAAGGAGTGCTGGAGTTCGGGAGTGTCCACGAAACGCGCGACGTAATAGAACATAGCGGAGCCGAAGAGGGCCTCGACGGCTTCCACGACAAAGACGGCGCGATAGGTGCGCGCGATGGAGAGGTCACGCCAGAAGAAGAGCAGCAGGTCGCGGAAAATGCGGATCATACGGCGGGATTCCCGTGAACTGTGGACACATCGTGGCCGGTGAGGCGGAGAAAAACGTCTTCGAGAGAAGAAGTGCCGGTGGTCTGTTTCAGCGCGGAGGGCGTATCGCATGCCAGGAGGCGGCCGGCGTCAATAACGGCCACGCGATCGGCGAGAAGCTCGACTTCGGGAAGCGTGTGAGAAGCGAAGAGCAGGGAAGTGTGGCCGTCGCGCATAATTTCCGTTTTCAGGAAACGGCGAAATTCGGCGGCGGCGATTGCGTCGAGACTGCGCGTAGGCTCGTCGAGGAGCAGGACGCGGGGACGATGAAGTAGGGCGCGCGCCAGGCTGAGACGTTGAACGGTGCCGGTAGAGAGTGTGCGCACCTGGCGGTTGAGCGATTCGCCGAGGTGGAATTGTTCGGCGAGCTGCGAGATTCGCTGGGTGGCGGCGGAGCGCGAGAGCTGATTTAACTGGCCGAAGAAGAGAAGATTTTCGCGCGCGGTGAGGCGCGGATAAAAACCGTGGTCCGTGCCGGCATGATAACCGAGCTGGCGGCGGACTTCGCGCGATTGGCGGACGGTGTCGTGACCGGCAACGAGCGCGTGTCCGCGAGTGGGAACAAGAAGCGTAGCAAGAATGCGAAGCAGTGTGGATTTGCCCGCGCCATTGGCTCCGAGAAGGGCCAGGGCTTCTCCTTCGTGAACCTCGAACGAAAGTCCATCCAGCGCAACGGCAGTAATTTTTTCGAATGGCTGGAGAAATGCTCGCCAGCCGGTGCGCGCTGGCGGAAACAATTTGGCGAGAGATTCGACGGAGATAGCGGCTTGAGGCACCAGGAAACTTATAGCGTGTCTGCTGTGCGAAGACAATCGAGACTCTTCAGGCTTTGCGCAGCGGCGGCGAGACTATTCGCGCTCTTGCGGACATGGCGGAGCGCGGCAATCCCCGGTAGAATACTTTACCTGGGCGAACCAGCCGCGCACCTTGGGTTTGAGGGCAGGGAATTCTTCTGGAGGAGCAGTGCCGATGGTTTCATTTACCGACCGCGCCGCTACGCCGGCAAACGTTCTTGTGCGCTTTCTGGATCGGGAAGCGGTGTTGCTGAATCTGGAGACGGAACAATATTTTGGATTGGACGAGACGGGCACGCGGATGTGGCAACTGGTTACGGGTTCGCCGAATATTGACGCGGCCTTCCAAGAGTTGGTGGCGGAGTTCGACGTCGAACCGGAATTGCTGCGCACCAACTTGATGGAACTTCTGAGCCGGCTCGTGGATAGCGGCTTGCTGCAAGTGCTCCCTGCTGATGTGGGAACGGTTTCGGCGCTTTAGAGCGCTGGAGCGCGCGGCGCGGAGAATTTTTCTGCGCGCCGTAGTGCTGCTGCCGCTGGTCGCGCTGAGCCTGCGATGGCGGGGTTTCAAGGCAACGCAAGCGAAGCTGCAGGCCTATCTTTCGAACGCAAATCCTGAACAAGATGCAGCAGTTGAGAAAAGTGCTGCGGTGATGACCGCGCGCATGGTGAATGCCGCGGACCGGCATGGGCTAATTCATCCCTCCTGTTTGGCAAAATCGCTGACGCTTTGGTGGCTGCTCGCACGGCAGGGGATTTCGTCGCAGCTGCGCATTGGAGCTCGCAAAGAAGGAGAAAAGTTTCAAGCGCATGCCTGGGTGGAGCGGGATGGAGTTGCCCTGAACGAGCCGGACGATCATCACCAACACTATGCGGCTTTTGACGCTGCATTTTCGTCGCTGCCAGCAGAAGATCGCGAGAGTTAACGGAAATAAAAAAGAGCCCCTGACAGAGTCAGAGGCCCTTTCGAATGGATTTCCTCGATTAAATGCTGGTGCGATGAGAGCTGATGCGCTTCATGCGTGTGGCTGCTGGGCCCGGCAATTCAACGGTGAGTGAAAGTTCAGCCTTATTGCGGAGAACGCCAAGCTTCACGGTGCGATCTTTGTCATCGCGCTTTGCGGAAAGTTTTTCGCGAAGCTCGCCAGTGCTGCGAATGCGCTCGCCGTTCAGAGAGGTGATGACGTCACCCGCTTTTACGCCGGCTTTTTCCGCAGCCGAACCGGAATTGACGTCGCGAACGAGAATCCCTTCGCCATCGGGGGCTCCGAAAAATGTGCCGAGCTGGCCGCTGAGATCTTCGGCGTCAATGC
This sequence comes from Candidatus Acidiferrum sp., assembly GCA_041482215.1. Taxonomy (GTDB): domain Bacteria; phylum Acidobacteriota; class Terriglobia; order Acidiferrales; family UBA7541; genus Acidiferrum. The sequence continues at coordinate 89,110 of JBGPDI010000002.1, forward strand.
CGAGGCGCGGCTGGCCGCCGGAGACCATGCCTCCACTCCAGTCCATCGAAGGGATTTCGGGAATTTCCGGCATGCGAAACGCGAAAGCGCCGGGCGTCGGCGACATTACCTTAAAGGATTGACGGTGCTCTTCGGATTTTCCGAGAGTGGCACTTACGGTTTGGGTGCGCCCACCGCGCCATACCGTCAACTGAATGGTGCGGCCGGCGGGAATCTCATGAATCATGCGGCGAAATTGCGCTGCGCCTTCGATGCGCTGCCCATTGATTTCCGTGACTACGTCGTTTTCCTTGAGGCCGGCTTTGGCCGCGGGACTGTCAGGAACAATTTCACCCAAGACTACGCCGCGTTCAGCAGAAAGTTTAAGCTCTTTGGCTTTGTCGGCGGTCACTTCATGAGTCTCGACGCCGAGCCAACTCGCGCCGTCGTCACCCATCATGATTTTGAATTCCTGGTCTTCTACACCTGGAAGAACTTCCACCTTCTGGCGGTCCTGATCTTCCTGGATGAGATGTTGCATGGTTTCAAGAACATCTGCATCGGCGAGCTCGGCAACCCGTGTTTGCTCGGTTTCCTGTTTGGCTTGCAATTCGGCTTGTAGCCTTTCAATTTTTTGCTGCAAGCGGGCGATCGTGGCATCTTCCGGCTTTTGCGACCGCGCAGAACTGGCAGGCAGAGCGATCAGCGCGAGACCTAGAGCCGCCGCGCCACCCATCGCAAATAAATTCTGTTTTTTCATTTTCGTCCCATCCTCCTTAGCAGTTAGACGCGGCAAAAGGAAGTTTGTCAGACGGTGGAGCGCAGAATGACCACGCGAATCCCGCCATTTACCGTGCGCAAATGAATCGGAGCGCCGCCATGCCCCAATTTGCCGTGCATTTCTCGTGGACGCTGAGTGCTTTCCATGGTCATGGGGAGTTCAGAATAGAAATTTCCATTCAGGCAGCGAGCTTCGACGTCGGCTTGCAGATCAGATGGCACGGCGAGAACCAGCGAGCCGTTGGTGGTTTCCGCGGTCGCGCCAGCTTTGTCCGGCGTGCGCGCCAACTCCATGTGCACGTTACCGTTGGTGGTGTGCGCATGAACGCTTCCGCCGCCGTCGTACACTTCGATGTTGCCGTTCACGGTGTGCAAGTCTTCCACGGCGTCCACGCCGGCAACGCGCAGCATGCCGTTCACCGTGCCAAGATGTTCGACGTGCGCGCCGTGCGGCACGTGGATGGTGTACTCCACGGCTACTTCGACACCCTCGTTTTGCGGATAACGCGTGACGACAGAGACGTCTCCGGGCTTGGCGTCAACTTCAATGGAGACGCGCTCGAGATCGGATTCCTTGTGCCTCGCCGTCTTCACGGCGTGGATTTCGACTTCATTGCGATCCCAGCCTTGAACGTCCACGGTGCCGTTGACGTTCTGCAATTCGAACGAGCCGCCGGGCTGCAGCGGATAGGATTGATTGAACTCCTTGCTGATGGCGAAACTGGGAACAGCCCAAGCAACGGCAAGAAGCAAAACCGATAGAGCAGTGGCACGAAGAGCTGGACGAAGCATAACGTTCTACCCCCTCTAAGTACTTCTTTCAACGAGGCCCGAGGACCCGAACGAAATTCGCGCGCTGAGGCAGCTGCCGCTCAGTGCAATTTAAAATTAAACGTCACCGTCGAAATAACTTCGAGCGGTTTGCCGTTCATCCAAATCGGTTTTGCGCGCCATTGTTTCACGGTGGCGATGGCGGAATCGGCGAGGGCCGGTTCGCCTTCAAGAAGTTTCAGAACTTCGACGCTGCCGTCTTTCTTCACGCGAACCTGGAGCTTCACAAAACCTTGCAATCCGGCTTTTTGCGCGAGTGCCGGATAAGAAGGAGAGGGGAAATTGACAAGCCGCTTCTGAAAATCGTCAGGATCCTCCGTTACGCCTCCCCTGACAGCGATCTCCAAGCTCAAGAGCCAGCTTTCGAGCCAGTCCGTCTTCATCTCAGCGTCAGAGGGCCCCGGCATTCCTGGGGGGATCGACGTGGCCAACGCAGGTCCCTTGGAGAAGGAGACCCTCTCGAACCCATTTTCCGTCAACCTCTTGTTGAGGCGCTCCTCCTGTTCACGGACGAGCGATTCGTGAAGGGCAACCTCAGAATCCAGATACTGCAGGCGAATTTTTCCGCCGGTAGTTTTCAATTTGAGCGTGGTGCCACCGCCATTCAGAACTGCCATGGCATGTATGGGACCGGGGCCATTGGGAGAAGGTTGAATCGTCAAGTGCAGAGCGGGGTCGGCTTCGATGCGGTGCTCGCCGCCGTTTGCAATGGTGGCCTCAATATTCGCGGCGAGATTCCGCGGGAGAAACACGACGATGTCGCCGTTACCGGAGGAAAGTTGCGAAGCACCGGCGAGCCAAACCTTTCCCGATTCCGAGGAAGGGTCCGGATTAATCCACGCGGTGATGGTGCCGCCGCCGGTGGCGGCCTGCAATGCGCCAGCGACACGAGTAAGGCAGATGCTGCCGCTGCTGGATTCCAATTCCATTGGCCCGGAAACGGACATGACGCGAATTCCGCCTCCGCCCGTTTGGGCATGCACTGAGCCGCGCACCTCGCCGAAATCGATTTGCCCGCCGCCAGTGCTTACGTTCACATAATTCCCAGCATGAGCAACGGTGATATTGCCGCCGACGGTTTCCAGATCGGCGCGCCCACCGATTTTGCCAGCGCGGATATGTCCACCACCGGTACGCAACGCAGCATTGCCAGAAATGTTGCCGACGTTGATGTGGCCGCCGCCGGTGATTGCCGTCAGGTCACCCACAACATCGAGAACCTGGATGTGCCCACCTTCGGTCTCAAGCTTGGCGGACGAGCGTCCCCAGGAAGCGTCGTGCAGGCCCGCACCGCCGATGCGCCCCATCTTGATGTTTCCACCCTGCGTGTGCAGGCTGGCGGTGCCACCGATGTCCCCGGTTGTGATGTCGCCCGCTTCGGTAATCACCTCGACGTTGAATCCGCGTGGCACGGCAACTTCAAACTGAACCCAAAACTGGGCGTCCGCGGTACGCGCGGTTTGAGGGGGAAGCGTGCCGGTGATTTCCACACCCGAGTAGATCGATTTGGCCTTCAGAGAATAAGCATCAAGAAGCCGCTGCGCAGCGGGCCCGCGAGCATCGGTCTCGATATGTACCGTATAGCGAACCACGGGAGGGGAGCCGGCCTCGACTTGAACGATGTTTATAGATCCAAGATCGGTGGTGAGCCGCAGCGTCAGGCCATCACTGGTGCTGAGCACACCGCTACGACTAATAGCGGCATGCTGCGAGCCCGGCTCTGTCGGTTGACTGGGCTCGATCGCCGGTGTCTCTCCTGGAGTTGCGGCAAAGACCGGGCGAACGAATTGCGCCCCCAGTAGGAATAGTGCCAGGAGAGGGAATGCAACCGCGCGACGCGCGAAAGAAAAAAGCCTTGGATGGAATCGAATGTTCATTTTCTAAACGAAATCTCTTGAAGCTACGCGCTCACTGCACTTCGCGCGGGCCAATCTGGCGCAAAGCAGCGGCGCTGCGCAGCCGCACATATCGGCTCGGATCGCGGCGTTGCATCTGTTCGAGGGCGCGAACCACGCGCTCCACGGACTGGTCTTCTGCCGCCCGCCCCGGGTTCACGGATGGCGTGGAATCGTTCACTTCAGGCGTCAATCCTTCTGGTTCGCCGGGTTGCAAAGAGCCGACCAGCACATTGACGGCTTCCACGCGCACGCCTGGATTAACGTCATGCTCCAACGCATCGAGCAAAGCCTGCCGCACGTCATCATCCGCCGCTGAGTCACGCAATGACTCCAGAGCCTTCATGCGCACGGCAGGATTCTGATCCTTGCGAGCCGCGGCGATCAAAGCCTTACGCACTTGCAGATCACGCGAGACCGTCTTCAGCGCTTCGAGACAATCGAGACGAACTCCTGCGTCGAAGCGCGCACCATTTGCAACTACGTAGGTGAGTACGCGGCGCATATCGCTATCCTGAACATTGCCGTTTAGAGTCAGCGGCTGCTCGGCGCTCAGCTGAACCTGGACATCGGGAGAGCCGGAATCGGAAGAAGGCGGAAAATTGATACCGCCCACAACCATATTCGCGAGCTGCTCGTCCGTAATCCGCGGTTTGACGGTGACATTCATTGCCTGGCCGTTATTGTTATTGCCGTTCTGCATCCACGGAAGGATTTGAGTTCCAACCAATGCTCCGAATGCAACCAAAAGCGCGCCGCTCCACGCGGGGCGCAGAGCCATCGAACGGCGCAGCCATCCGAAGGGGCGCCAATGTTCTTCGATGGGAGGCGCTGAAAGATCGTCAAGAGACTCGGCGAGCTCGCTGCGGCACTGCGCCAAAAGGATGCCGGAAGAATCGAGCTCATCAGCGGATTGTGGAGCAGCGGCCATGACTTCCTGGAGTCCGCTGGCTTCCGCAAGCTGCGCGGCGCAGTCCGCGCAATTCGCTACGTGGGCATCGATCTGTTTCCGCTCTTTGTCGCTGACTTCATCACAGGCGTAGAAAATCAGGAGCGGTGCCACGTCCTTGCGGCTCAAGCTCTTTTCAAAAACGCTCATCGCAATCCTCCCAGTTCGTGGCGGAGCTTGCGCGTGGCGCGGAAAAGCGAATTCTTCACGGTTTCTTCGGTGGTACCAAGTACGTCCCCGATGGCTCGCAACTTCAAGCCTTGGTAGTGCTTCATCTCAAAAACAATCCTCTCGCGCGGCGATAGGCGTTCCATGGCGGTGGCGATTCGGGCCTTGATTTCTTTACCGAAGAGCGTGCGCTCGGGGTCCTGCGTAGGACGATATTCCCGCTGGCGTTCAAAAAAGTCGGTGATGCCCTCCTCGTGGAGGCCGGCATTGAGTTCAGGAGCTTGGTCTTCTGGGCGTGCCTGGCGGCGGCGCAGATGGTCGAGGCAAACGTTGGTGACGATGCGATAGAGCCAGGTGTAGAAGCTGCACTCGAAACGGAAGCGATGGAGATTGCGGTAGACCTTGAGGAAGGCTTCCTGATAGACGTCCCGGGCGTCCTCGGGGCGCTTCATAAGGTTCAGGGCGAGGCGGAGGACGTCGCGGTCGTACCGGCGCACCAATTCCTCGAAAGCCGTACGGCTGCCCGTTTGCGCTTCCGCGACCAGGGCCCGCTCGTCGAGGTGGGACAAAGAGATCACCGAGGCCAGGGCGGCGTCCGTGCTACCCGAGCGACCGTTATCATCTGCCAAGGCCAAAGCCCATCTGGGGAGCGGCATACTTCGCTTTCTGTTCGCGTGTATCGGTGTTATTTATTGTAAAACAACACCTTAGCTCAATTTCGAACGTATGGTCTGGCGCTGCGGACCACGCGACCACCCGATTTGGACGCACTACTACGCCCTTGGGTGAGCACCACTTCCCACTATATCAACGCTTAATCTGTGGATTTTGTTTCCGGAATATCTAAAGTTTTAGACGCAGAGGACTGGATTCTAGGTGCCTTGTTGCTAGCTAGGAGGTCAGATTGGGAGCCTCGGCGGGATTAGCCGAACCACGCATGCGCCAGGCCAATAACGGCCACGCGAAGAGGAGCAGCAACACTACCAACAAGACATAGCCATTCGCATGGTAAAACGAATCCGGCTGCGCGAGAAGCTCCCCAGCACCACCGAACAAGGAGGTGCCAGCAATGATGAGGAAGCAACCGAGAACGTTGAAGCGCATGACGTAGCGCACACCGAAAGCGAGGGCCGCGAGCAGGATCAGGCGCGCGAGAAATTGTTTTCCAAGATCGCCGGGGCTACCCCAGTCTCCGCCGACAAGTGCCAGTGCGCTCGAAAGCAAAAGCAAAAGGCGAAGCCACGGTGCTCGCACTTGCGCAGCCACGAAGGAAGCCACAGCAACGACGAGACCGGTCATGTACAAACCTTGTACGAGACTTCCGCCGAAGATCGATGCCGCGGGAAGGATTGCGTCAAAGTCCATGCCAAAGTTCGCCGGCAGCGAGCGGTGAACCGTTGGCCAGTACATCGAGGCGGAAGCGAGCAGGCGCTCCAACCCAAGAATAGCTGCACTCCCCCCGAGACCAATCCAAAGAGCATCACGATAGTAAGATGCCGGCAATCTAGCGCCGTCGGGCAACTTCTCTTGACCGAAAGCGCGCGCGGCGAAATACCAGGCGATGCCGAAGAGCAGGGCAATGCGGCCAAAATCAAACAGCACGCCGAAGAGCGCCCCAATTCCTAGAATGCCAAATGTCACCTTGAGCGGAATGGCGGTAGTGTAGAGATTCAAGAAGTTAGCGATGCGGCTGCCTAGAAGAAAGACAAGAAGAAACCCAAAGACTCCGCAAAGAGCAAAGATCCCGATGCGTCTCCAGGGAATCGCACGTGCTGCATCTGATTTCAAATTCTTCAAAAACACGATCAGCGGAGTGAGGGCCAGGCCCACGAAGAAGAGAATGGGAAATACATAGGTGAGGACAGTTCGTGAAAGCGTGAGTTCTTCTTGTTTGCGACGCCATTCATCGGGGATTTTGATATAGGTTCGGTAGTTGGTGATTTCGTCGCCCAGGGCTTGTAGCTCGATGCGTGCGTAGGCGTGATCGGCGGCGCTGGATGCCGGCGGTTGCGCGGGATCGAGTGGCTCGTTCCGCTGCCAGGTTAGCGAGTGGTCGATACGATGCGGCCGCTTATCTGAATTCGCTTCAACTAACGACCATTCCTTCAAATCGATATGCTTCTCTTCTCGGAGAAATTTTTCTGCCCGCGCGACTGCTTCCTCTTTTGTGAGTGAAGCGCCTGGTGCTTCCTCGGCGAGAGCGTGACGGACCGAGTGGAGCGATCCGTCGGGCCTCAGAATGACAGCGAACTCTTCCGGCTGGCCATCGCGGAAATAGCGCACGCGCCAGAGCGCGGCGGGAACTTGTCCGGAATAGACGGCGTTGACTCCCGCAATTCCGGAGCGTTGCCGGAGAAATTCATTCACGACCGGATCGGCGATGTCCACGAAGAGGGTGGCGTGGGTATAGGAATTTGAATCGAGGCCACGCTCGCGGAGGATCTGGTCTGCTCGAGCGCGGGCGCTGCGCGAGTTCACGGAGAGTTTCAGGTACTCGCCGATGGCCTGTGGTTTTAAGCGCCACATCAGTACGCCTCCAGCGAGAAGGCAGACTGCGAGAAGGGCGAGTATGCGGGGTGCGAGCGCGACGTAGCCGCTCGATTTTATTTCGGAAGCGGCGGGTTCAGGTTCGCTGGCAAGCTCAATTTCTGAAACTGGCGCGGCGCGATTCAACAGGTCCTCATCGGGTTCGAACTCGCCGCGGGTCAGGTAGGAAAAGCAGGCAAAGAGCAGCGGTGCGAGGGCGGCCGCGGCAACTACTACGCCAGATATCTTGAAATAGAGACTGTTCGAACGTATGAGAAGTAAGCCGACCAGGGAAGCGTCCACGGTGTAATGCCAGATGAGTGTCGCGACGATGCCCCAGCGCAACATCACAATTCCCGCGACGATGCCGATGATTCCAATTTCGATGCCGCGAATGTAGGCCGGTTCTTGAGGATAATTGCTGTGCAAAAAACTCCAAAGAAAGGCCGGCACGATCACCGCAATCCAACGGGAGCGTGTGACGCGCATGAAAAAGGGAATGGCGAACAGCCGGAAGGTGAATTCCTCGTTCAAAGAGGCGAGCAGCCCGATGGCGACGCCGGAAATCCAAGGGAACAGCGTGTTCACGCTGTCCGAGTAGCTCACTTCTTCGGGCGCCCAAGCTCCGAGCCGAGTGGCGATGAGGTAGAAGGCGACCAAAAAGCCAATGTGCGCAGCTGCGAGGCACAAGCCGACTACGGAGGCGGAGAAAAACTCTTTCGAACGCAAGCCGCGCCGCGTGAGGACCTGGTTTAGCCGCAGTTGGCCCGGCTGGAAGCTGCGGTAGAGTGGCTCTGCGGCGGGCAAGACCAACGTAATCGTGAACGCCGTTGCCACGGCAAGCACGAGCGCGCGCCCGATCTGTAAGAGGATAAAAGTGGAGTAGGAATTATTGGTGTTGTATCCAGCTCCCCAAAGGGGCCAGTCATTGAGCGACTGTAGGAACAGAAGCACGGCCGCCAGCACACCCAGCTTTATTGCGGCGCCCCAGGTGGTTTTCCCGCTTTTCGTAAGCTGAATTCCGAGCCAGATCGCAATGCCAAGAAGCGAAATGTAAGGGAGAAGGAAAACCAGGGTGAGTGTGTCGTTTCCGGAGCGGAGTCTCTGGTAACCGCGCTCCCAGGCCTCAGGGACGTGCAAAAACTCTTCGCTGCCGCCAACTTTGTCGCCCTGCACTACAACTTGCAGACGGTAGGGCGCGTCTTTCGCGCGGAAGCCGTGCTTCTCCCATGTGAAATCCCAATCCAAGCGGTTTGGTTTCTTCTTGGAATTTGCTTCTTCGGGCAAGTAGTCCCAACCGCTCAAATTCACGCTTAGAGTGTTACTCAGAAAAGTCTTCGCCATCGATTGGGCGTCTCTCTGGCCGAGCGAGGGGCCCGCGCGTGCTTCGGGAACTTTGTGTTCGTAGCCCACGATGTTTCCCGCGGGGCTGACGCTCACGCTGAATTCCTCTTCTTGCTGCGGGCGGAAAAAGCGTACATGCCAATACCAGATGTTCAGTTCGGAGGACATCAGCTGGTTGGCTTGCTGCAGACCAAGCTGGCGCTCGAGGTAAACCTTGGCATTTTCGTCCACGTTGAAAACGATGGCGGATTGGTAGCCGCTGACGTCTTCACCTAGTCCGGTGACGAACTTTTTTGCGCGTGCGAGTGCTTCTTCGCGCGAAACCTGGAAATTTACGGAGGCTTCGGGAAACGCGCGGAAAAAATATTTGTAGGCGAACAGCGCGCCCAGTATTCCGAGGACCACCCAAAGGAAGAGAGCGCGCTTGTCGGAACCCGTCAGACGTTCACCGGCCACCAGGCCTCCTTATCGGCAAAAGACGCGGATTCCCCACTCTAATGATACGGATGGCAGGGATGCAAGTTTCGCGGCTGCGGTGTGTTCCCGCCGGGATGATATAAAGATGATGTCCAATGGCGATGAACCTCAGCACCGAAGTTCGCATGATCAAGGGCGTTGGCCCACAGCGCGCGGAATTGCTCGCGCAGCGGGGCATTCACACGCTTGAAGACTTGCTGGGGTATCTTCCGTTTCGCTATGAAGACCGCATTCATTTTTCCAAAGTGAAGGACATTCAGCCTGGCGGTACATACACCATTCGCGCGCGGGTGATGAGCGGCCAGGCCATCCGAAGTATGCGCGGCGGCCGCGACGCTATCTACCACTTGCTCGTGCAGGACGACGCGGGCGGTTCGCTGCCATGTAAATTCTTTCACGGTGGATACTTAGAAGGCCGCTTGAAGCCCGGGCAATTGCTGATTCTTCATGGCAAGGCGGAGGTGGATAAGCTGCGGCCTGCGCGGATCGAAATGGTTAATCCGCAGATCGAAGTGCTGAGTAACGAGGAGCTAGATTCCACCGAGGTCGGCAGAATCGTTCCGATCTACGAAGCGATTGGCACATTTGGTTCGCGGCAGATTCGCCGCGCGATGTACGCGGCGGTGCAGCTGATCGATCAGCGAATGCCGGATGTATTGCCGGACGCGCTGCGCACGCGGCTCGCCTATCCTACGCGCGGCGAAGCTTTGATTCACACGCACTTTCCCGAGCCGGGCGAATCCCTCGATGCCTTGAATACCTTTCGGTCTCCGGCGCAGCAGCGGCTCATCTTCGAGGAGTTTTTTCTGTACCAGCTCAGTCTTGCGTTGGACCGCCGGGAAGCACGCAAGGAAAACGCCATTGCCTTTCGCTTGCGCGAAGATGGCGTGCGCGAAGCGCTGAAGCGCATCCTGCCGTTCAAGCCCACGGGGGCGCAAAAACGTGTTCTCGCCGAAATCGCCGCTGATTTAGAGAAGCCTGCGCCGATGAATCGGCTCCTGCAGGGGGACGTCGGCAGCGGCAAAACCATCATCGCGCTGCAAGCAGCGGTGATCGCCATCGAAAACGGCACGCAAGCGGCGCTGATGGCTCCTACCGAAATTCTTGCAGTGCAGCATTTTCTTTCGGCGCGGAGGATCCTTGCCAAAGCAGGTTACGGCGTGGAGTTGCTTATCAGCGGCTTGAAAGCTTCGGAGAAAGCTGCGGTCCTTGAGCGGATTCGCTCTGGCGAGGCGCAACTCGTTATCGGCACGCATGCGCTCATCGAAGACAACGTGCAATTCGCGCGCCTCGGTTTCGTCGCTATTGACGAGCAACACCGCTTCGGTGTTCTGCAGCGCAAGCGGTTGATGGACAAAGCCGCCGCTCACGGCCACGCGCCGCATGTTCTCGTGCTAACAGCAACGCCCATCCCGCGCACACTTTCGCTCACTCTCTATGGCGACCTCGATGTTTCCGTGCTCGACGAGCTGCCACCAGGGCGCACGCCCATCGTCACGCGCATGACCACGCAGCAGCATCTCCCGGGTGTCTGGGAATTTCTCCGCCGCGAAGTTGCCGCCGGGCATCAAGGCTACGTCGTTTATCCGGTGATCGAAGAATCAAAGCTCGAACTGAAAGCGGCCATGGAGGAGTACGAGCGATTGTCGCGGGAAGTTTTTTCAAAACTTAAGCTCGGCCTCTTGCACGGCCGCCTCTCCAGTGATGAAAAAGAAGAAGTGATGCAGCGTTTTCGAAAAAACGAAGCGCAAATCCTTGTCGCGACGACGGTCGTGGAAGTCGGTGTGGACGTGCCGAATGCGACTGTGATGGTAATCGAGCACGCCGAGCGCTTCGGGCTCTCTCAGCTCCACCAGCTTCGCGGCCGCATTGGACGCGGCGCGCAAAAATCCCATTGCATCCTGGTAGCGCCCGCACGCATGACCGATGAAGCCCGCGCTCGCCTCGAAACCATGGTGCGCACTTCGAATGGATTCGAAATTGCCGAAACCGATCTGCTCCTCCGCGGCCCCGGCGAGTTTTTCGGCACCCGTCAATCCGGCGACCTCGGTTTCCATATAGCCAACCCCTTGCGCGATCGCGAACTGCTCGAACTCGCCCGCCGCGAAGCCTTCGCTATAGTTGCCGATTCCGCCCAGCAAGACACCCTGCAGCGCATCGTACGCCTACTTCCGCCCGAATGGCAGCGCCGGTATCATCTGGCGCGAATTGGCTAACGCCCGGAGACAATTTCTATGCGTGTGATTGCCGGAATCTACCGAAGCCGCATACTGAAGAGCCTCAAGGGCCTCGCCCTGCGGCCGACCAGCGACCGCCTGCGCGAAACGTTGTTCAACGTGCTGGCGCCCAACCTTGAGGGCTCTCGATTCGTTGACCTTTTTGCGGGCACCGGTGCCAACGGCATTGAAGCCTTAAGCCGTGGCGCCTCGGAAGTCGTCTTCATCGAGAATCATCCGCCTGCCGCCACGCTGATTCGCCGTAATCTTGATTCGCTCGGCGTCCGTTCCGGAGCGACCGTCCTAGCCGTAGACGCGCTTCGCGGACTGGCCATGCTGGCGACCCGAACAATGGAGGCTGCGCCCGGGTTCAAGCATATTTTTCTGGATCCACCGTACGCGGCCGCCAAAGATTACTCCCGCGTGTTAGAATTCCTAGGTTCCTCGGACCTCCTCGCACCCGGTGGACTGGTTGTTGCCGAGCATCGCCGGAACTTTGATTTGCCCGAGGGCGCCGGCGCACTACGGAGGTTTCGAGTTCTCAAACAGGGCGATGCTGCCTTGAGCTTTTACCGCCAAAGCGGCGAAGCCGCCGGCGAAAACGACTCGGCCCAGTAAACCCCCGCATGCCGAGTTTCATCTATCATGAGGTGCCAGCGCCTCTTTTTATGTAGTGGCGGGTCTTTGGACCGCCAGCATCGCCGCCCCAACTGGGGCGTCTAAGTAACGAACGTCGAGACGGACGGAGCTTTCCTTGAGCCAGGTCGGCAGGGCTTTAGATATCTTGGGACAGGCCGCAGCGCCTGCCGCTCCCGTGCGCCTCGAAACGGGCGAGGGCCCCAAGCTCGATCTCGCCTGGGGATCCTTTCACCAAGGCATCGGCAGCAGTATCTCCGCGGTTCTGACCAGGTCCAAAGTCCCGAAGGATCTTCTTGCCGGCAGTTTTTTCAAGGACAGTTGGGTGGAGCGCAAAATTCCTCGCCGAGCCGTAGTCGCCGCTGCCCTGTGGCACATCGTTTTTGTTGTCCTACCGTTCCCTCGTTTGCCCGCGGCTGCAGTTCACAATCACGCGTTTGATAACACGGAACTCACCTGGTCTGGACCAATCGGTGATCTTCCGTTGCTGGACATGAAAGGCCCGAAACCCAAGCCGAGCCAGCGCAACGAGCCCGCGAAGCCGCTCGAGAAGGAAGGAGCCGACGCATTTCATCCGCGTCAGCGCATCATTACCGATCCCGTGCACCCGAATCATCCGCGCCAGACGCTGATCAACTCCGCCGCGCCGCCAGACGCACCAAAAATTCTTCCCGATCTTCCAAACATGGTGCAACTCCAGCAAATGGCCGGCCCCGCGCGGCCACGACTGCAAATCAGCCAGGAAGCTCTCGCCAAGCTGCGCCCTCGCGAGCATCGCGTCGCAACAGTTACAGAAGCGCCGCTGTCCGACGTTCCGTCCTTCGAACAGAAGCTCGGCGAAATTCCACTGGAGCTTTCGCCAAACGCTCCCGCGCGGCCCAAACTCGAGTTGAACGCGGGCGCTGCGCCGCGCATCGCACCGCGCGCGCAAACCGGAGAAGCAGAACCAGCGCCGGAAGTTGGCACTCCCCAATCGGGAGTCGCGGGCGGAAATACCGCCACGTTTATCGCCCTATCGGCAACACCGGGCCCTGCCGCACCCATTGCGCCGCCGCAAGGAAATCTTGCTGCGCGCGTATCTATTTCTCCCGAAGGCAAACAACCTGGCATGCCGGCGAGCGCCGGCGCAAGCACAGGTGGCAGCAGTGGCGGAAAAAATGAAATGGACGTAAGCATCAGCGGTGGGCACCCACCTGCAAACAATGGAATTTCCGGTCTCGGCGGATTGCCGAAAGCCAGCGCGCCGGTTCGGCATGCGCTGATTCTCAAGCCCGATCCGAACACCAAGCTCGATGAAGCGCCCGAGAGAACCGGCCCGCCCAATTTTGCGACGCTTCCTGCCGGCGCACAGCCGGAGCAGATTTTCGCGTCAAAGAAAATCTACAAGTTGCTTGTAAACATGCCCAACTTGAACAGCGCCTCAGGGAGTTGGATCCTGAATTTTTCCGAGCTAGGTACAAATAGCGGTGGAGCGCGGCCGGCCTCGTCCGATCTTTCCGCTCCTGGACCTGTCCGGAAGGTTGATCCGAAGTATCCGCCGACACTGATCAAAGAACGTGTGGAAGGGGAAGTCGTTCTCTACGCCGTGATTCGGCGCGACGGCTCGGTGGACAGCATTCAGCTGGTGCGCGGCATTGACGAGCAACTCGATGCCAACTCCATCGAAGCACTTAAGCAATGGAAATTCAGCCCCGGCACAAAACAAGGAATACCTGTGGACGTCGAAGCCATCGTGCACATTCCGTTCCACCTTCGAAGCGACCGCTAGGAATTAATATACTTTCGAATTTGGATTACGACCGCCCTTCAGCCAGTTTGACGAGGGCGTAGAGCGCTTGATTCACGGGCGTGGGCACTCCCAATTCCGCGCCGCGGCGAGAGACGTAGCCGTTCAGGGAATCGATTTCCGTGCGTTTGCCGCGATTCAAATCCTGACCCGTCGAAGA
>JBGPDI010000003.1:0-99236 GCA_041482215.1 Candidatus Acidiferrum sp.
AGGAACCACGGCTGAGAGGCCAACGCACGCGGCGAAGAAACCGAAAGGATTTACACCCGCGCTCCTCCGTAGCGCGTCGGGAGAGCTTTTGCCCTCTTGACAAAGACCTATCATGGAAGTCGCATTACCGGACAAGTGGAGTCCCGGTACCTGAATGTTAACGAATGGGCACTTAATCGGACTGCGGCTGTGCCGCTGGCCGCTAGGCGGCCTTGTTACAGGTTGTTGTTGTTAAAATATTGAACTGCCGAACACGCCGGGTGGTCTGCGGTAAGTCCCGGTCGCTGCCACTCGACGACGCGCGTTCAAGTCTTTCAACTGGACGACGGACGCCTGTTTCAACTGCCAATCAGGTGTATTCAAAGCGAGTTGTAATTCGCCATTGGGTAGAGTCACCAAAATTTCTGCTGGCTCTGCTGGTGGCGGCGGGGGTGGTGCCACGGTCGTCTTCTTCCAAGTCAACGTGTTCTTGCCTTTGGGTCCCAAGTTTTGAAGACACGCGTCCACACCGAGAGAGGACCAGTAGCCCTTCAAGTTCTGTTGGAGCCATTCCTTGACGCGCTCCGCGTTCTCAGTTGTCTCTTCTAGCCCTTGTTCCACGACGTACTGTTGGAGACGATTCACTGCGGCGGCTCGATCTGCCCGTCGCTTGATGTCGCTCTTCTGATCGGCTTCCAGCGCCGCCACATCAATCTGTTCTGGCAGTTCTGAGGCGGTGGTGGCCGATTGGAGCAACGACCACTTGGATAGTTCGAACTTTTCCGCCGACGAGATTCGCAGCGACGAAATATCTACCGCGTGCACGCCCGTGGTCGCGCCGCCGACCGAATTGATGACGACGCGGCGCACGTCCGCGTTGATACCGGATTGCGATAACTTGTCGAGGTTTATTTGTACTTTCATAGTCGTTGACGCTTCGCCTCTAAGTCGTCGTAGCGCTTTTGAATAACGATTACGAGGGCCTTGAAGAACGTTTGCAAATTGCCCTTCTCCGCGATCACCTTGTTGAGTGTCGCTGTCCAGCGGGTCTGCGACTCCTGTTGCTCCCGGTAGTCAATGCCGCGTCGGGATACCGGCGTGTACGCGCTGATTGCAGCGCGGCACTGTTTCAGCGACACGGCGTCAGCGGCGATTTTCGCGTCCCGCGCATCTACGACTTTCATTGATTCGCTGCGCGCCTTCTCGTGTGCTAGAGGTGATTCAGCCGCCGCCACTGGTCGTTCCAGCACTAATTTCGCTGGGGGTGTCGTCCAGTCAATCGAGCGGTATATGGAACTGATTGCGAAATAGAAGTTTTCCGCAGTCGGAGCAAGTTTATTCTTCTTGATGAACGCGGTTAGCAGGTGGCCGTTCGCTTCCGAGTCGGCCATTACAGCCGGGAGAAGGCGAGCCTTCGCTTTGTTTAATTCAGCAAGAACTTGTTGCAGAGTAAACTGCTGCGCCACTGCTGGCGCTGGCGTTACTACTACAGGCTGCTGTACCACCACTTGCTGCGGCTGGTGCATCAGTTCATCAATCTGCTTCTGTACATCTTGTTCAATCGTCGTCATTGGGTATCTCCGTGCCGCTAGCGGCTACTTCTTGCTGTAACTGCGTGTACATGGAGAGAAATAACTCCCTCTCCGCGTTCAAATCCTTCTTCTCGTCTTGCAACTGCGCCTTCTTCTGATACAACTCCTTCACGTCTGTCATTCGGTCCTGCTTCGGTCGGTCAGTTGTGCGCCGCCGTATTTTGTAAAAAGTCTGCGGTACATGGAGTAGTCCGCCTTCACAAGCGCTTGCAGGAACGGCCCGTCTATGCGGGTTGCTTGCGCCTGCCCCGGGAGGACAAGGTAATCAGGGAGGGGTAGGTACCCGTCATATTCTTTCGGTGCCTTTGGTGCTGTTGCCGCCTTCTCTGCCCGTTCTTGTTTGAACTGCGACGCGGTCAGTCCGTGAATGCGGCGTTTCTCCGCGATCTCGCGGAGTCTTTCAAGCGGTTCACCGCGCCACTTCTCGCCTACCTGCTTGATGAGAGCCTCATACTCCCGGCTCTCTGCTTGTTGAACTTCCTTCTTGCGCAACTTCTCGATGAAGAGCGCACGACCAGCAGAGTTGTTATCGCTCGGGTGCGCGTAACGATGCTCGTCCCACGCGTCTTCATAAGCGGGTGCAAGTGCGAGCGAGTCCCGCAGTTGAGCAGCAGCGCGGGTTAGACCCTCGATGGTGACTGGCTTACCCGCAAGGTCTAACAGAAAGTTCTGATTTGCTTGAACGTTTAGTTCAGGTCTTGACTTGAAAAACTCTTCTAATACTGTCATTTCTTTTCCTTCACGCGTGGTGCGTGTTTAACTCCTTTTTGAAATCCGAGGCTCGCGGCCCCTAGGTTGTGGGCGGTCCCGTCTGGAAATAAATACATCTGGAAGGCTCCCTTCCTTTGTCCGACGCGAGTAGCGCCGTCTGGTAGCGTGGTGAAGATTTGTTTGCATAGCGTGCAGCGTAACGGTTCCATCACATCCTCCAAGGTCCCTTGTTTCCAAAGACAGCTAAACGGGGGTCGGAACGCGCTGGCTCCGCTGGACCTTCCTGTTTGGGTGGGGGCGGCGTATATGTTTGACCACCGAACATTGCGTTGTAGAAGTGCTGCCGACGCTCTTTAGCGCCCTCTTCTTCCTCCGAGATTCTTTGCTCCTCCAATTTTCCTTCGTCTTTCTCGACGGTCTGGTGAAGACCGCGAGCCTCTTGCCACATTAGGGATACTGCGGCGACGCCGTCGTCTTTGGTGCCGATGGAACTACCGGAACGTTTCCTGCCATCGAAACGCTCAAATTGAAGCAGGAGTTGTTCCAGTTGCGGAAACGAATTCGAGAACCAAAGTCGCCCATCGGATAGCGGTAATTCGAGGCTCTTCGCACGTCGGGCGAAACTTTTTTCTGTGTTATCAATCGCTATCCAGCGGAAGTAAGGCGCAACCAATCCGCGTAAGCTGCACATGCGGATTACGTTGTGCCACAAATCTTCCCAATTCTTATCCTTCTCAGCGATAAAGACAGTCGGATGATGAGCGGCAATTAGGTCTACAATCTTTTTTGTTAGATCGCTCTCCTTGAGGCGTTCCATGTGAACGTAACTGACGATTAACGCGGGGCGATTCTCCACGGCTTGAATTCGTCCTACTACCAAAGCACTCAAATCGCTGTAGCGGGAAACGGAATAGGAGCGGTCCATCGACATCCACACCTGCGAATCGAGCGGAGTTCCGAAAAAGCTGGCTGGACGCACGCGGTGCCAAAGCTCATCGTGTTCAAACTGGCAACGGATGCCGTCGTCCTCTTTAACCCACTGCACCAAATACTGGGTACGAAAGAAGTTCAAACCCTCCGGGGAGCGCATTTCGCCCTTCACGAATTTCCAGTTCAACTTCGGGAGGAAGTTTAAAATTACATCCTCTTCTTGCAGTTCCAGCAATCCTTTGCCCTTCGCTTCCGGTCGAATCTCCATCACGGGGTCGAGGCGCACAGCAAGCGGCTTATCCGGGTCTTGCTCATTGCTCTTGATAAGCGCGTCGCCCAAGTCGTCTTGAACCCACGGAGTTTGTACGTTCAACGAATACCCAGCAGGCTCACGTAGTTTCATAATCGAGCCATGTTTTGAGATTGCAGCGGCACGCTGGTCTTCATTTGCGGTGCCGTTATCGCGGCTGATTGGGTCATCGAACAAACAGAAATCGAAACGAGAGCCCGTGTTAGCCGATTCCATAGAACTTGATTCCACGCTGTTCTGGGGAAGATGAAGGTGCGCCAGCGGATTGTCATAAATCAACGACTGACCTTCATCTGGTGCGATTGTAAATTCCGAAAAATACTGTTGGAACAAAGTCGGATTGCGGATGTCCATCTCAACGTATCCACGAAATTCCTTCATTGCCTTTTTCGATAGCTTGTTTGTTTCCGACACGATTAGGATTCGAGCGTCGGGGTAGGTGATCGTCAGTGTGAGTGCGAGGATGCGTGCCCACGTTGACTTCATGCTGTTACGGCTGGCTACCAACAGATATTTCTTCGTGTCGCTTTGCGCGTCCAGCCATGTGAGCGCTTCTTTCTGGGTGTAGCCAGACTTTAAGCCGATGGGATTCCAGCGCGGCGCGAACTGGGTCCATTCTTCGTGCTTCTTGCCGAAATCTTCTTTGCCTAAAATCTTCGATAATTCGAACGCGGACATCTTGAAGCGGAGACGATCTGCCAACCACTGGTCGAAGGAAACGTCAGGCTGTCGCCAGAAGCCGAAGTCATAAAGGGCGAACAACTCCGCACGGTTTAATAGCTCGCCTGCGACCCCTTCGTCGGGAATCAAATCGAGGGGCTTGGGGGCTTCGGCCTCTCGGCTCTCCCACACCGCCCGAATGCCGTTCTGGAATAAAAAGCGATTTGCCGGGATGCTGTTTTGCTCCGCAGCAACCAGCGCGAGGTCGTAACACAAATCAAGGATGTGCGCGTTCTTAATCCCTCTACTCGCGAGCAGTTCCTTGCCTTCCGCCTTGGTCGGCTCCGTAGCGCTGTCGTATACGAAACTAGCGGCCTTCTTTTTATCTGCACGTTTTGTTCTAGTGATGGCTTTACGAGCAGGCTGGCAGGTCTCACAGAATTTGCTGTTCATTCCCTTGCGGAGAAAATCTCTCTGGCAGGTCTGACACTTGATTAACGCTGGCCCCGCCTCGGCTACTGGGGGCGCAGCAACTATTTCTGGCTCTACATCGAACAAATCATCAGTCATTCCTTTCTCCAAATAAAAAGGCACCCCGGAGGGTGCCTCTACTACTCACAAATTGTTTTCGTTTGTGCTATCTCGCTCTTCGACGAACAGATCGGCGACGAGTAGGTTTCTTGTTCTTTGCCTTTACCGCTGTTTGAAACTTAAATCCTAAAGCCACGAGTTCGTTATCCGCGAGATGATACACGTTCTGTATATGTCCAGCACTCGCCTCGTCCACTGCATCATCGAGACGTTCAATCTGAATCAAGTGAACCAACTTCTGGATGCCCGGCTCGGGGCATGTGCTCAAATCTTCTCGTGCGGCGAAATACTCGGTGATCGTAGCCCGACTCTCTGGAATCTCCGTGTGGCTGCCATCTTTAAAATACACTCTGTATGCCTCGGACTCGCGTTGCTTCGTGGCACTGGCGAAACGGGCCAACTTCTGCTTCGTCTCCTTTGATAACGAATCGATGCTCACGCTCAAGTCGATCTTCTTTTGACGTGCCATGCTGCCTCCTTAATCGGGACCTTCTGGGTTTCTCGAAAAATTGTTAGTCCCCCGGGGTCTTCTTTAAAGACGGGGCCTTTCTTTATTGTTGGTGACCGCCCCCGGGCCTTTTTCTGGTGGGAAAAAGTGCCGGGTACTTTTCGAATAAGAAGGCAAAGAGCTACGAGTTACGACCACCAAGATTAGGTGGCGTATGGGGCGGTCTACGACCCGGTCAAACCCAAAACCGTAACGTCCCTTAGCAGGAAAATTGCTCTTCCCAACCGAGAGCAAGAGAATTGCCAATCAGTTTGCGGACCATCCCCGAATTCGGCTCGATGCATTGCGATGCGAGCCCGTCAACGTTGCATTGTTGCTGATCGTTGCGCGGAGGGTCTCCCTCGTGCGTCGCTCAATGCCTTGCCGATTGCTTGCGGTGTGCCGCCGCGTCGTGCGCGAGCGAGTCCGCCGCAAACGGGTCAGAATGCTTGCTTCACGTCGGCGTCTGGCTTCCCGTGTGCCGTTGCGCGACGTGATGCGATAAACCTTACCGCGAGATCATTGAGCAGCCACGACACGCTGCGGCCCATCTCTGCCGCAATGCGCTGTAACTCCGCTGCGCGGTCAGGCATCTGACTTCGCCTTCGGCGCGGGCTTGTGACGTTCGATAAACTCCTCGACGGCTCGCCCGATCAGCCAGTTAACGCTGCGGTCGCGGTACACACTGTCTTTCGGCGCTTTCGTGACGATATCTTTCAATCCGTCAATCAGTTCGCCGCTGATGCGAATCGCTGTCAAATCTTTTGCCATAATTTAATCTTTCAAGATCGCGTTAACGATGTCGCTCAACCCGTAAATTTCCTTCAAACTATAGGTCAGCGTGTTAATCTCTGTTTGCACTTCACGAAGATCGGCTGTGATATTCGCGACCTTGCTCGGCAGGTCTTCGCCGAGTACCACGCTAGCTGGATGCTTGCGAAGGCCTTCGACAACACCAGCCAACTGACTTGCGATGGTCTCAGCGTTGTTGCGTAAACTCTTCTCGCGATTCTTCGCTGTCTGAAACTTCGTGAGCAACTCATGCACTTGTTCCATGATGTTATTGCATCCTTTCTCGATCATCTAACTACTCTCCTAAGACTAACAGAATCAACAACGTCTGTCAACAAGCACTTTATTCCTAGTACTAACGTAGTACTGTGTTATCGCATTGATTCTACATCGAATCAAACGCCGCTTTTTTCATAACGGCGGCGTTGCGAAGATTTCTCTTGACAATGTCTACTATTAGTGTATACTGTTATCAGAAAGTGAGGACATCATGTCAACCTTCAAATACTGGACCCCGGAAGAACTTCTCAACGTACTCGCTGAAGCCCGCAAGGTCTCGGCTCGCAACCACCTGATCGTGCTGCTCGCATACAAACACGGCTTGCGCGCCTCCGAAGTCGCACGCTTGCGCGTTAAGGACGTTGCTAACGGTCGGCTCGATTGCGCGCGGCTGAAAGGCTCGTTGCACACGAATCGCCCACTCGAATCTGACTCGAACGTTTTGCTCGATGAGAAACACGCGTTGGTTGCGTATCTATCTGAACGTCCCACCGATGAATCTCCATTCCTCTTCGTTTCCCGGGTCTCCGCGAAGGCCCGCCAGCGCGCTGCGGAACGGCGTACAGACGCTGATCGGTGGGGTGTCGATGTTGACCACACCGC
The DNA here is from genome assembly GCA_041482215.1 of Candidatus Acidiferrum sp. GTDB lineage: Bacteria > Acidobacteriota > Terriglobia > Acidiferrales > UBA7541 > Acidiferrum. The sequence continues at coordinate 6,935 of JBGPDI010000003.1, forward strand.
CCGTGGAATCTCCCGTGATGCGATTGCAGAGGTCTTCGAAGACGCCTGCTTCCGCGCTGGCATCGAATCCGGTCGCCGGAACCCGCATTGCGCCAAGCACAGCTTAGGCGCTCACCTGTATCGCGCTGGCGTTGACACCTTCGCTCTCCAACAAATCCTCGGCCACCGCGACGCGAAGTCAACCGCCGTGTACGCTGGCGTCACTCAGAACGAGGCGCACCTTAAAGCCAAGTCTGCGATGTCCGCCATCTTCGCATAACACCCCGCAACTCTCGTAGACTTCTTCGCGGCCTGCCCTCCCGGGTGGGCCGTTTCCCTTTCCAGCCTGCTCGTCCTGATGCCCATCCCTGCAACACAGAGGCGCTGCCAGCGCGTTTTAAACCCCGGACTGGTCTAGGAGATCATCGAGTGAGCGCTGCCCCCTACTAAGGCGCTTATTTTCAATCATTTAAAGAAACTGAGGCAGAAGTGTCGGAAAAAGGCGACACTTTCCGGGATTTCTCCCGCCCAAGATCGCTTCCACGAGGAAAACGCCTAGCGTCGCATGTTTTTCAAGAGCGATCTAACTGCGCTGGAAATGGGTAAGTCCGAAAATCTGCGCTTTGCGCTGGCGGTATCAACGACTCAAAATCATCCACAAATGCCTCGAAAAACCTGCGCTGGGATGGGGTAAGGAAATGATGATTCTAAAAAAGTCTGTCTTTATTATCTATAACTTACATGCGTTACGTCACAGCAGCGCAAAGCGCAGAATTGAATGCTTACCCCATTTCCAGCGCAAGCATTTTCCCGTTTCCTTACCCCATTTCTGCGCAAGCATTTTCCCGTTTCCTTACCCCATTTCTGCGCAAGCATTTTCCCGTTTCCTTACCCCATTTCTGCGAAAGCCTCGCGGCGGACTTACCCCATTTCCAGCGCACGCCTTTTCGGTCTTACGCGGGCCGACTCAGAACCTCGCGCCCGCGTCGAGGACCGCTATCCTTTTAATGAGTATTGGTCGCCTGCAACCGCCAAGCGGCCCGCGACAACCAACCCGTCAAGCTGGGTTTTTACCCACTCCACTCTCTGGTGACGGTGGAAGACCGTGTCAGTGATTTCGCGTGTGGTTCTCGCGCCCGGATTCAGACGCATCCAGTTGATGATCTGCATCTGTTCTTTGGTCTCTCCCGAGAAGATGAAGCGAGCCGAGTCCATGCAGTAGTCCCACAATTTTTTCGCTGCTTGTAAGTGCTCCGAGTCCACCGAGTCTTTCATGTCGAGCAGTGCGAAGATAAGCGCCAAGCGACGAACGTGGGCGACACCGCGAGCACACATCGCTTGCGGCAGCGCCGGAAGCTCGCCGACCTCGTTCTCAATCTCCACATACATGCGGCTCCACATCTTATGGGCTGCCTTCGTCAACGGAACGTAGCCGACGCTGCGGGCAAACTGGATAGTCTTGTGGAGTGCTACTACCTCGCTTGTCCAATCAAGTTGTGGACCGCCGTTAGGACACATCTTTGTGCGATACACGAATGTGTAAAGGAAGCGGTTCCCGAAGCCATTCTGGTCCGCGCCATCTGGCATACGGCGCTTCAACTCGTCGCGTGTCGTATCACCAGAAATAGAAAGATGCGGTTCCATGCATGTTGCGGAGTTATTGATGCCGTCCGTCTTGCCCTTCACAATGTTCTTCAATGGAAGACCGTCCCATCCGTCTCGGAGAATAATGTCAGCACGGGATTCTTTTTTGTTCGCAAGCTGAAAGATGGATGCGGCCTCACCCTCGCGGATGAAGAGACGCTTGTCCTCCACTCCCGGCTTTACGATGTTTTTGAATCCGAGGGAAGACTTGGTATCTCGAACCGATTGCTGCATCGGGTCAGCGACTAAGCCAACGACAGCCTCACCGCTACCGAAGCCGGACATCACACGAGTGGTGTACCAGTTGCCGTCGATCATCTTCAACGGCTCGTTGATCGCATCGCGGCCTGTGCCCTTTCTCGCCGTGGAAGTGTTACCGACACGAATCATAAATTCGTTCGTGAAGTGCTTGCTCGCACCGACTTTGAAATGCGCGTGACGGCCCATGATGTTGCCAAGGGAAACAAGCAGGTCGAGGTACATTCCGGCAGGGTGAGCCTCGCAGTACTTCCCGGCCTTTCGAACGATGTCGCCAGCGATGCCGTGCATCATCTCGTCTTGCCACAATGGACCACTTTGCTCTCCTAGTGGATACACTGGAAATTCTTCATCAATGCTGGCGTCGATTTCCTCTTGTGTGATGAATCGTTCCGGTACCGCAGCGAGCGGCGCGGGAGCAGATTCGGTCAAGTCCACGGAAGCAAGAACCTTGTCGAAGGTTGACTCTTCCAGTCGGTCCCACTTGTCGCGGTACAACGGCGACTGGTGGAAGTCCGCCGACATCTTCTCTCGGTCGCCCTTGTGGTGATACGCGAGCACGGAAGCGAACGCGAAGTCAGCTTCCGACTGGGATGGATACGGCAGTCGTCCATACCCGTTGTCGATCACAAACGGTTCGCGAGACGTAATCGTTCCCTTCATGAAGATGTCGTACTTGCTGGTTTCGAACCGCCCCAGCTTTTCAATCTGCACCGAAACCGACTCAGTAGAACTCGTAGCGCTGCTGGCCTTGGTCTTCTTCGGGGCCGGGTGCTTTCTACGGATGGCGTGAATGAGTTCGTACGGCTCCGTAAGATCACGCTTCCACAAGTCAGCGTGGAAGATCGACTGGCCTGTTACGGTGAAGTATCGCGCGTCGGTGAAAATTTCTATCTTTACCTTCGTGCCGTAGCCCACTGTGGGGTCAAGATTAAAGACGCGGTCGCCTTCCGGTAGCGTCCCTCGCACCCAGATGCGGATGCCTGTCTGGGACGGCGTAACTTCGCAGTACGAATTCACCATCTCCACCAAGTCTTCCGCCCATTGCGCGAGTAGACCAGTTTGCGAGTCGCGGCAACCATCCAAGTCGATGCCGACCACGCGCTCTTCTTTTTGCACGACACGGCCTATGCCCTGCCTCTCGGTGATGCCGCCTTCGCTGATAATTTTTTCAGCCACGGATTTGTAATCAGACCAGTCTTCGGGGCGTGTGGATGCCGCAGCGTTCTTGAAGTCCAGCTTGTATGGAACCTTCGTGATCTTGCCGTTGGCTGACGCCAACTTCCACAGTACCCAATTCGATTTGTCTTTCAACTGCTGAGGAACTTTTGGAAGCGGGTCCACAAATTTGGCATCAGGGTCAACCGTGACCGCAGCAACGATTGGTTCTGCGATGGCCTCAACCACTTCTGGCTTCATCAGGTTCTGAATATACGTCTTCGCTTCCTCGTTCCAATTCTTGTGAGGGTGACTCAACAGCATGTCCAGCGGAACGTCGGGATTATTCGCGATGGTAGTTTTCGCGTGCTCCAAGTCGTGAAGGGTCATGGTCGCGCTCATTCAACACCCCCGACCGTTGGTGATGAAGATCTTGAGTTGAGCAATCTTTCCTGCTCTTGTACATGTAATGCCCACGCACCGTCAGATAGACGGACCCAAGGCCCATCCACATACACGATTCCAGCACGGCGCATATCTGCGACAATCTTGTTAAAGAATCCTGTCGTGAGGAAATCCTGTCTGAATTTCTTATCCATCTCGGAATACAGTATGAGCATCGAAATACTCATTTTCTCTTTGTATCCCGCCATTTCCGCTTCTCTCGTATTTGTGAGATGAGAGCGAACAGCTTTTTCAACTTCGTGAGTTAATTGAACTGATGTTAGTGCCATTGTGCTACCTCTCCCCGTTAAAGCGTCGGGGGCCGCTGTACCCGCCACAGATCATGCTGGTGGTTCGGGTCTTTACCTCTTTTCTTTTCGGCATTTATCGCTGTGGATTTGTCGCCGTGCTACTCACTCACAAAATTGTTGTATATGGGCAAGCGTGTCGTATCGTCAACTGTCGCCCATTTCGTGGTGGGGATTCTTTCGCAATCGTCCGCGTGCCCCTTCACCAGTTCAAATTTGCATTTGCGATTCAAAATCCTGCTTGTTCCTACTGGAACGATGCACCGCTGCTGACACTGCGGATATCCATCGTCCTCGTAAAAATGTTTGTCCATCTCGCCATCCGATTTTCATAAATGCTCCCTGTCCCTTACCGGATTGACCGATGAACGTGGAAGTACCGCCACTAACATCTATTGGTGCTGCAAAATTATTCCGCGACTCCGAAAAACTGGTTCATCGCCGCGCGAATGTTGTTCGTTTCAATTTGCAGGTCTTTCACATAGCGGAGAATCGCACGCAGACGCTCCGGGTCCGTGGGTAGAACAAGGGGAGAAACTGCATCCTCCAACGTTTGTAGATCGAGCGTGATCTCGGACAGCTTCGCCTCGATCTCACAACCCAAGTAGGTCACACCCAATAAACCATTCGAAAATGCAGTGGGAGAAATATCGGCGATCAATGCGATGTTACGCGCTGGTAGCTTCAACGAGAGCTTGAGCGCATCTGTGCGCTGCTTAACTCTGCTCATCGTTGTTGTCAGTGCCATATTGCTTGACCTCGTATGAAATGTTGGTCGAAAATAAAAGACGCAGGATTCGAGGAAGAACCCTGCGTCTATGAAAGGAGGTAGGAAGGGAGTTTGTACCATCCCCTAATACCTTTGAACGTCGAATCGTTTGTTTTCAATAACTTACAGCGTAACCTGTCGTTCCGCCTTGCGGCGAGCCTTCTCGATGTTCGGACCCTTCCGTCCCCCGCGAAGCCAGCGATGGAGGACATTACCGAAGCGGGCATCGTGGGCTGGTAGAGCGGGGTCACCGTGAACATTTTCCATGTGGCGGGCGGCGTAGTTCTTTCCTCTAGAAATGTCGCCGCATAGACGGCAGATGTAACTTGGCTCATATCCATCATGAGGGGCTTGACACTGCCAGCACATGAAGCCCTCTTCTACGGGCGACTGATAATAATTGCCTTCGTCGTCCTGCGCTGCTTCATCTTCTTGTGCTGCGCCGCATTTAGTGCAGCGCATATGGAACTGAAAAGTTTGCATCTCAACGAAGTAATCAGACACCGACTGGTATGCAGGGCTATTCTTCTCGTCCTTATCGTTCAGTTTGACTTTGAAAATATCGCCGTCCATGATTGGCGTCCTCGGATTTGCCACAGCAACTTCTTCTGAGCCCTTCGTCCAAGGGTCGCGTGTGCTGTCTTCGTCCGGTGTGCCGCTGTCGATGTCGTTTCTCATGCCGGGGCGGTGGCCGACTCCTTGAGGAGTGACTCTTCTGCCACCAAAATCCTGCTCCCTCTTCCCATCAATGGCTGTCTGTACTGCAGCCACATAATCCCCGCCAGATAATTCTTTTCCCCCTCCCGTTTGATAGTGGTTGCTCCACACGCTCTTCACACGTGCTGCGCTTGTTTTTTCTTGACGCTGCTTTTCCTCTTCCGCGAGGACTATGGCAACAGGCGTGCGCAGCGCTTCTTTAATCGCTGCGAGTTGGTCGGCCTTCGCTTTGCGACGTGCGCGTGCTGCTGCGGCGCGGCGCTCCCTTTCCGCGAACTTCGCATCGAGTTGCTTGCCGATGGCTTTTTTGTTTTCTATTTCAATATTCTGAGCAGGGCAAACACGACTGGCTGGAATTCCTTCCGCAGTGATGTCATTTTCCTCAGCACGATGACGGCAATGTAAGCATATCCACAAACCATCTTGATAACGGCGGTATTCACATGTCAGATCGGCTGGCGGTTCCGGTGATGATGGCGGCTGGGGCGGGGACACTTTTGGCATCTCGTCCGGCTCCGGTGGTAATCCTACGAGTCCGGTGAATGCGCGTTTCGCTGGCGGTCTGCGCTGTATCACACGCTGCCTTCCTCTTGCGGCGCTGGTCCTGTCATGTTGGCCTCTTTTCCGCCGAAGCGGGATTTTGCGGCGACTTCTTCGTGCGCCGCTACGGTTTGACGTTGGTGCACGAGGCCGCTTCGCTCTTACGCTGCTGCCTCGTGCTGCCCATATTTCTCTTTTGCTTCCTCCGCTGTCATCAGCATCGGGATTTGGTCGCTGGTGAGGTCCATCTCGAACTGGGTAAACTCTGTTTCCGAAATCTCGCCCAACGTCATTCGTTTCCCGCCAACGTGCATACAGTTACGGGTATTGAGAAATGCCGCTAACTTGTCGTCGATAATGTTCATCGACTCCAATACCGACACCGTGGAGAATCCCTTCTCGGTGTACTCCTCAACGAGAAATTCTTTCTTCAACGAACGCCATACGGCAATTTCAGGCTCGGTGTTGAGGCCAACGATGTCGGATACCAGCGTCTTGTATCCCAGTTTTTTGAAGTGTCCCGCCGCCAAGAGGTGCAGCACTTTTCCGAATCCTTGACCGACATACTTGGGAGCCACGGTGGCATTGCCGATTACTGCCTCTTCTTTATCCGGCTCTCGTTCAAGGAACTCCACCATCTTGAGAACGTAAGGGAGATACACGGCACCCAGCATCTCTTTGGTATCCCCATTGCTGATTCGGTACCACGGTCCCTTCTCACCACGCGCCTTGATGAACTTCTTGAGAGGTTCCTTCTCCACCGGAATCTCGAAATCCTTGAAGAGGTTGCTCGCTGCCACCCACATACGGTGATGCATACTCGTAGAGACGTTTATTGCGCCCACCCATTCACCGACTGGGCAGTTGTAGTCGTTCTGTTCGACCTTGCCCGAGATGCTGCTGTAGCGATACGTAGGCGACGGTTTGCCGTTCGTGTCCACGAGCATAATCATCACGACGCCCCCGTTCAGGTCGAGAATCATTGGTCGGATGGCTGGCTCTTTGACCTCGACAACTGCCGCCTCTGTTGACTTCGGATACGTTCCGTTCAATTTTTTAACGTTTGCTGCTCCCATTTTCATTGTGTCCTTCTTCTGGGCATTGCCCTATTGGTGCGGCGCTTGATTGGTACCCGAGGCCGCTTCGGTCTTGCGTTTACTTCACTGCAGCCATGCGCTTCGCGATGTCGAACAGGTTGCCGGTGTTTGTGACTTCAAATCCCACCGCAACCGAGACCTTTTCGATTGCGTCTTCTTATGCGGGGAAGTCGCACATGGCGGACTGGTCGCTGACGGTCAGTCGCCCGATGCCGTAAGCGTTCTCGATGATGCAGCACAGCTTTTCCAAGTTTTGGCGGAAGGCTAGTGTTGCGTTTTGTGTCGTCATAGTTCTCTCCTGCGTCCCTGCCTTGAACGTGCTGGCGAGGACGACTGATCTCCGGTGTAAGCGCATTTCGAAGCCAATCATGCCGCAACCCTCTGCGCTTCAATCCACGCGCAGACTTCCGACCACTTGTAATAAACGACCTTGCGACTCACGGGATAGTGCGGGATGGGATTGGTATTGCGGCGGCGGGACCACTCGAAAATAGTGCTGGTCTTGACGCGCAAGCGCTCGGCTACTTGGCGCGATGTGATAAATGAATCGTCCGCAGGCGAGGTGCCACTGGTTTTCGCGGCGTCGATTTTAGAATTCTTGGAATGCGGCATAGTGAATACCCCTAGTTGATTGGGTATTCCCAGCCGATTGGCGGGATTGCTGACTTAGGCGTCCTCGAAAGGTGTCAGCGCCTTGACCGACCTCCGCATTGCGCGAAGGAAACTTCAATTTGCCTCTGGCACCCTGCCTCGGGCGGTATCGACGACAAACTATCAGCCCTCGTCGTACGGTCTGTTAATAGGGCACGAATCAGTCTTGATCTCGTACAAGCAGCCTAACACAATCCGGCCGTTTTGTCAAGAGAAAAGTTCGAGTATGGCCCCAAAAGTGCTGTCAGTTAATAAAGAACTCTATATAAAGCATTGATTATAAACCGTTTGCTGCTCGCGGTCTCGCGACTGACGCGGCGACACACCGGAAATGGGGCGGCATCCTGGGCGGGAAACCGCTGACCCGCAAGCTCCCTAGATCGCCATGTCAATTCGCTGGCGGTACTCAGTGCATCCTCCAGAACTTCATCGCTTGATTAACGAGCAAGAAGACGGCCAGCACACATATAATGATGTCCGCCGCTCCTCCCACAGTTAAGCTGGCAAGATCGCTATTGGCGTAGCTACGCAGGTGATACCCCAACCAGATCACAATCGCGATCTCCACGACGGCGATCACCCTGAATAACCTCACTTCACCCTCCGCGCTTTTCGCGCTGCCAGAATTTTCCCACGATATTCGGCCCGCGTCTCCGCTACCGCAGAGAGAAGTTCCTCCAGCGACGGCATCCGGCCTTCCGCCTTCAGCTTCTCCACTTCCGCCTTAAACTGGGTTGGTCCCACCTTTTGTTCACTCATTCGTGTTCTCTCCCAGTGCTTCCTTCACAATTTCTTCAAACGACTGGCTAGGTACTTCAATCATCCACGCGTCGCGCATCGGCTCCGCTTTCACAACGTAGGGTGAAGCAAGCGCGGCCACCGACAACCTCTTCGCCTTCTCATGAAATCTGGTGCGGTGATCTTCCGTATACACGACCGGAGTTGGCTGCTTCTCCACCTTCACAGGAGCAGGCTGGCCGAGATGCACTCGCTCGAACGCCGCCAGTATGCGGCGTTTCACATCATCCAACCCACGGCCCGTCTGGATGAGTGCGCCGCTCTCGGAAACCTTCGGTGGGCTGTTACCAGATTCGAATGCGGTTTTCGCTTTCAATTGTTCCTCCTGGATTTAAGTTCACCAACGGGCGTGCGGAGCGAGCGCATGACCTCTTGGAAAGAGGCTCGCTTTTCCTTCGGAACGCTCTTCGATGCCTGCGCCAACATGAGTCCGATTTGGTCGAGCGTCATTTCCATTAGTTGACCACCACCACTTTCGGCTCTCTCTCTTCCTTAGGTTCCACGTCCCACGTCAAATCGAATCCGAGAACTTGAAGCAGCGCACCCATCGAGGTGTCGAATCCGGGCATCGTCTGCGAATCGCCAGCCAGAAGAAATAGGAAATGAGCCATCGACCCAATCTTCATGTGGGGCAAGTCCACAGGCTCGCAACCGAGCAGGCGGGCGACGCGGGTCTCCAGAAGTCTGCGAATCTTTTCCGCCGCGAGTTTTTTATCCACGGGTCACCACCAGCCCGTCGTCTTGCAACCCGGAGAGGATTGCCCAAATACAACGATGGTCTATGGCGACAGCATTTCCGAATGTGAGCCGATCAGGTGGGAGGTGTTCTTCTATCCAATCGAAAGAAGCGGGAGAAACGGGACGTAGGAGAAATATGGAACCGTGGTTCTCGCAGAGAAAATCAGGCGTGGGTGAACTACCAGAAGCTGCAAAAGAATCGTTATGCGAAGACATCATTCCTCCTAAGAGAAGATGCCTTCGAAAGTATTTGGGAGAGGACTAAGGTGGTTTTGCCCCTACAGGCCGTATCCCTTTTTCGAAGGTTAGCACCGTGGCCTTTTCTCGGCTCGGTTGCTGGAGCGCTAACTGCGCGCCCTCTCTTGATACAAATAAAAGTATATCACGAATTGTGAACTGCGGTCGGTGAAATTGTTCGACCGTGAACCGGCGCGACGGCTGTAACCAGAAGACGAAAGAACGGCGCGAATCGGGCGAGGACAAGAGTGAGTTCGACGATCTTCTGAAGCGGAACTTGCTGAAGTTCGAACGGCGGAGGAAACGATGAGAGCGGCGTTCCGTCAGGACAGGTTTACTCGGTCGAAGGAGCCGACGCCGTCATCTAATCATCCACCCAAAGTCTTATTAGGATTTATCGTCCCAGCCACCCGTCTGGAGGACGGATCATAATCAGCCTCGTCCGCTTACTTGATGTTCATAACTGGTTGCCCTGTGTGGGGCACGTAAATGCTTAGTCCGCTGCCCCCGGCACCGTTTCCCAAGACAAGCTCGGAATTCGTACCGACGTTCACTCTGAACATGTTCTGGCCGTTGCCCGTAGACAGGACAAATCGGGGAGCAGCGCGGTCCGGAATCGCTTCTCGAAGAGATTCGCCAGTGCTTAAGATAATGTTGGTTTTGCCTTTTTGAGCGACCAAAGACACATAAGAGCCCAGGTCGTCTGCAGAGCAAAGTGTCACCATTGCTGTTTTCGAGGTTCCGGAGAGGTCCAAACATGCGCCGTCCTCCTCTGGTCTTAGCGCCGCAATGCTTCTGCCTGAGGTGTCGATCACCAAAAGTCGACGGACTCTAAGTTCGGATCTTATAGCCAATCTATCGACAGCTGCGAGTATGATTAGTAGCAGAAGAACGCAGGCCGTGAAGACGAAGAGTCGACGATTTGATGCCCTGAGACGCGCTATTTCCTTCGAGAATTCCACTTGGTCCATAACGTTAGTTGCCTCCCGTAAGTCATCGTTACTATCTGAAGTAGGTATTTTACGTGTTGTCAAACCTCATATAGGTTTGGTTCCGCTAGGCAAAATGTTGGATATGGTTTCGCTGCAATTAGTCTCGAGAAACACTCGGTTAAAGTCCTGTGCTCTATGTTGAGCGTCAGGGTTGCCCGGGAAATAGTCAGGCAACAATGCATTGGTCAAGTGTCCTAGTTCGTGAAGTAGAACTCCGCCCTGAAATTCGAGATTGCTCGCAAAAAAGCTTCCCATCGTATTTATTGTCACTGTTGATTTCCCGGATGAGTCCGCGCTGGTCTTGGCTTGTATGCCTCTGTTTGGAGAGACAAATCCTGACGTGATCGATGCTGATTTGAGAGTGCTAAGTGCGCTCCCTCCATTTCGGTTGAGGGCGTTGATACAGTTTGTGTCATTTAACAAGGACTCCAGCAGGGCAGCTCGAACATCTTCTATAACTATTCTCTGAGCTGAATCACCGCCGCCGCCGCCGCCGTCGTCCACGCCCACCGGAGGAGCGTTGACGGATGGGAGCTGGTGTCCTACTCCAACGCCGCCAGGGACGCCAGCACCACCGCCCCCTGATCTACCACCACCGGGCGACGGAGGGCATAACTCGTCGAGGGGGCCGCAGGGACCGTAAACCATACCCGTTGGATCCAGCAAATTCAACGGGTCGTCCACCACGTAAGCGTAGCGGTTGAGGGATTGAGGATTACCGGTGGAGCCGGAGAGGAGGTCTGGCGAGTTAAATCGGCCCAATCGATTGATGTGGTAACGAGCTATGGCGAAATCGTTACCGGATTCGGAATCGCGCTCATAGCTTGTGAACTTGATCTTGGTGGTGGTGGTGCCGGTTTCGTACCAAGTTTCGCCGTAAGGAAAATGGGCCCGTTGGCCGACGACGGTACCTGTAGAGTCTGTGATTATGCGAGCGGAAAGATGGTCGGAGTGGTAGTAGTTCGTCGCGCCCGCTTCGATCTTGGCTAGCATCTGGCTTCCGGAGTAAACGTATTCGCGCGTGGGAGAAGCGGGGGCAGCGCCATTGACGTATTCGGCGAGCACTTTGCTCCCCGAGAAAATGTAAACCGTGGTGGTTCCTCCTGTTAGTTTCTTCACGCGGAGACCGTGGCCGTCGTAGGTATACGTTGCCCCCGCCGCAGTGACCGCGTGATTCTCGGCGTCATATGTCAGCGTGTTGGCGCCGTCGTTGGTCATGTTGCCGTTGGCGTCATACGCGTACGGCGAGCCGGATATGCGGTTTGTGGCGGCAGTAATCGTGACGGAATTGGTCGGGCAGGTAATACCCGTACAGCCAGAGGAGGTGCCTTGAGCGGAGCGGTTGCCGTAACGGTCATAGGTCTCGGAAAGGCCCCATGCCGGGTAATTCGTTGAGCCGGTAGTAGCGGCATTCGTCAACCGATAGAGCGCGTCATAGGTATAAGTCACGGATCGGCCCGCTTCCTGCGTCCCGGTACTGTCTGAGATGCTGGTGATCTGCCCGTTGTTGCCACCGTTCTGCGTGTAGCCGTAGGAAAGGCTCAGCAGTGTCGTTGCGCCTTTCGTATAGCTCAGCGTTTGCAGCAGCAGCCGCTCGGGCGTGTAACCCATGGTGGCGGCGACCCCGTTGCCGTAGTTCATGGAAGTGACCTGCCCGGCCTTATTGTAGGCCAGCCCGCTGGCGAATGTGGTTCCCGTGGAACACGTGGAGCCACTGTTGCCGATCGCGCACAAGCGACCGATGGCGTCATAGCTTTGTTGCACAACGCGGCCCGAAGGATAAGTGACGGTTGTTAGCTCGCTCGCGAGGCTGTAGGCGTAACTGCTTGGGTAGGTCGTGCCGCTGATTACTTTCTGCAACTGTGTTGTGCGGCCCAGGTTGTCGTAGCTGTACGTTTCCGTTCCCACACCGTCCGTGAGTGTCAGCAAGCGGCCGTTGTTGTTGCTCGCAGAGCTAGTTCCGTAGGTATAGCTCACCGTGGCAGTGGCGGGCACGCCGGTGCTGCCTACGTTGTAGCTCACCGACGCAGGACGATTGAGTGTGTCGTAGCCGTACGTGGTGATGACGCCGCGTGCGTCGGTCCGCTGGGTCATCAAGTTGAAGCTGTTATATTGGTATTGGAAATGACCCGCCTCGGGGGTGGTGGAATCGGTCAGCCTACCCAGCGCATCGTAAACCAGCGTACGCGTTTGCGAACCTTGTGTGACCAGCGTGAGGCCATCGAAAACATTGTAGGTGTACGTGGTTTGTTGCGTCAGTTGATTGCCGTTGGCTACGTCGGGTTCATAGGCAGTGACAAGGCGTCCGAGGCCATCGGCCTGCGTTTTCTTCTGCTTTCCGGCCGGATCGGTGACGGTAACCGACGGCCCAGCGTAGCCGAAGCTGGTGTTGTTCGAACTTGACGATCCGTCAGGCGGGATCGTCTTCGTCGGGCGTCCGAGTCCATCGAAACGCGTTTCGGTCCAGTACGCGGGAGAACCCGCGCAATCGTAAGGATTGCTCGCTTTGTAAGCTCGGCCAAGCGCATCAAACTGCGTCTGACCGGCTGAGCAATTGCCTCCGCTAGTGTCCGAAGAGGATTGTTTGTAAGCCCGGCCCAGCGGGTCAACGTAGGTTATCGAACGAAGTTTGTCCGTACCTTGCGTCGGAGTGTTGACGGTTGTGGTGCGAGCCGTGTCATCGTAAGTGTACGTAATTTGCGTGCTGTCAGGACGCGTGACGCTGGTCATGCGTTTCAGCGTGTCAAAGGCAAACGAGGTCGACTTGCCATTTTCATCGGTCGACGTGGCCACGAGACCGGTGTAGGAATTGTAGGTTGCACTCGTGGTCAGTTGAGTGGGCGACGTACCTCTGACGGCGGAATCGGGATAGGCGTACTGCGTCGTGGACGAATAGTTGAACTGTTTTTGCTGGCAGCAATTCAGTTGTGCCGTTCGAAGATTGCCAAGCGAGTCGTATGTGAAGCTCTTTGTGATGCTCCCTGCCGGGGTTACTGGGTCGGTATATGTGGTTATGCTTGTAGAGTTTCCCCGGGTTATGAACGAGCAGCCGTAGTTAGTGTCGTCGTGCTGCGCGGCACCCGTTATGCAATTCGCGCCGGAAAATACGCCGCCCGCGTCGTAGGCGATATCGGTGCGGAACTTGATAGTTCCGGCTCCGTCTTTGACGATCTGCTGCGTGACACGATTCAAAATGTTTCTCGTCGTATACGCGCTCGTCGAAAGGTACGTCAGCGTGGTGTTTCGAACGAGAGAGCCGGGGGCTCCTGTGCCCCAATCATACTCGCGGAGAGCCGTGAGGTTGCCGTTGGAATCGTAGTCCGTTTCGACTTTTGTCTGCTGATTATTCTCAAGGATCGTGGTCTGGGTTGCGGGAGTGCTGTTCGCCGCCCAGGTTCTGTTTATGGTGCGGAGCAAAGTGCCTGTGGCCGCGCTGCCTTGATAGAATTTTTCGCTGGTCTCGTGACTGTTTGTGTCAAACGCATAGACGGATTGATTTGCTGCAGTATCGTAGGAAAGCTGCGGTGGTGTGACCGTCGTGGTCCAGGAGGACCCAGGTGGGGTGCGAGTGTATTGCCAAACGAAGAAAGATGTGCCGTCGTTGATAGTGCGGCTAACATTCAGGACCGAGCCGTCCGAGCAGTAGGTGCCGTCGTTGGAACCGGAATAGGCATACTCGTAGTAGCCGCCCGTCGGCAGGGTGACTCGCTTCACGCGGGCCGTGACGTAGGTTGGGAATCCCGGCGTGGCTTCATAGGTGAACTGATACTGCTTGCCGTTTGGCAGTGTGACAGAAACAGGGAGACTCGCTGTGCCTGTATATTCGACCACGCCGGAACACGCGAAATTCGTTTTCACGTTGAACGACTGCATCGTGACCCGAATGGTCTGGTAGGCTCCCGTGTTGTCCAAATACTTTAGGTCAGTATAGGGGCTCGTCGATTTGTCAACCACCAGAGCCACGTGGCCTGCGGAATCTTTCCATTGCGTGACTGTCGAACTCACAACCGTTGCCGTGATGGAGTTGCCGTTCGAGTCTATGACAGAGCCGGTCGTTTTCACGTTTCGGCCGGCAGAGTCCTTAACGACGGGACCGTACGGCACGGTGGCGTCGATATAGTATCCGGTTCCGTCGATTGCGGTCGCGGTACGCGGCTGTGTCTCGAAATTACAGGGTGTGGCCGTGTCGTCGAATTGCAGGCCAAAAATGTGTACAGTTCCAGAAGGGTCGACGTATCTGTAGTTTTCGTAAGTGGTGGCGAAATACTGAAAGCCGCCTTCGACTTCGCAAATATCATTCATGTATGTGTCAAAGAAAACCCTTCCAAGCGGCGGTTCAACTTGCCAGCCCCAGGTGGGGTTGCCGTTGATGTCCCGGACGGGACTCCAGACGTTGCCCTGCATGGACCAGAGCAAGGAATTGTTCACAATTGAATGAGCCAATGCACCGCCACGACCCGGACTCGACATGACGGGAATGGCCAAGTTAACGTTGAGATCCTGCCGGTTGATTGCGTCGAACGCGCTGGCATCGAAAGAGCCGAAGGGCGGCAACCCAGCAGCGGGTTGCTGTGCAAATCCGATGAGAGGAATGAAAAACAGGAAAGTGGCTAAAGTGAAAAGGCGGTTCATTTCACCCCCCGTGCGACGACAAAATCGGCATCTGTTAGCCCAGTGTTTAGTTGCACGTTTTCTATCGTGATGGTCATCCAAGGAGTACCGTTCAAGGATTGCTGGACGGTGGAAGGGTAAGCAATCCCGGCGACGGTTTGGTAGTTGGAGTAAGAAACGTCCGAGGCGATTCCGGGCGAGGAGCCCCCGCCCTCGCGTCGGACTGTAGAAATGCGCACAGGAAGGCTAGTAGAGGAATCAAGCCAGACGTCGAAGACGGTGAAATCCGCGAGGTTTTGAAGAGCGGGCTTCGATGCATAGGTATCGCGTATGCGGACGTGCAGTGTGGATTGTGCTCCAATTGGCTCCGGCCCGATGTATTGAAAGGATTCATCCGGATTCGCGAGTGCGGCAGCGAGGAAACGCAGGGGGAAGCAAAGGGACTGGCTTGTTGCCCCGCGTTCGAGAGAGAGTTGCCGAGTGGCACCGTTCATCGTTTCGGTCGCTGATCCGCGAGAATAAATGGTCGATCCTGTTGTCGATGGGGATTGGAATTGCTCAGAGGACTGGTCCGTCCCGCGCGTCAGAATGCGAACGTTGCCGAAGGTTGTCAGAGAGCCTGCGACGATGACAAAGCTTCCGGTGGCGACGGTGTCGGAAGGGACGTTTCCTCCCATGACACGGACGGAAGTTTGAAGTAGCGCCGTTCCCTGAGGGTCGCGCTGCGCAGCCGTGACTGGTTGTTGTGAACTGCGACGTGGGGACGAAACAAATACCAATAGAAAAGAAAGAGCGAACCGAGCCACTCGCATGAGGCCTCCGGTTTATCCACGGACCGTTCGGGCGAAACCGGTGAGACGTGGGCGGTTTAAATTGTCCAAACTCCCGTCAGTCGATAGGCAGGATGTGGCTGCTATATAGAACCGCAACTAGGAATGTGTCAACAACATTTTGTACTATTGTTAAAGTTTAGTAGTAACTATGGCTTTCGTAATGATAAGCAACTAGGGCGTAAAGTTCGATGAACAATGGATCAACGATTGAAACCTGAGCTCGCGCGGTTTAGGTGGGTGCAAGGCGGATAACTGTGCTTCTTTGGAAGGGGGAGACAGATGTTTAATAATCCAACTTGCCTGGTCTTAGCCGCGTGGTCCAACGAGGAGTCCAGAGGAGTCAGTACGATTCGGGCGCGTTTCCCCTATGTGGCAATCTGGAAAGATTTGAAACTAATGTATCCATCGGGTGCGACTGGCCTGAGCCTCAAGTTCTCGTTTCTTGGCAGCCTCGCGTTCCTCGCGCTCTTTCAGGACACGCTCAGCCTCACGGCTTAGAAACTCCCGCGCATCCCGCTCGCGTTTTTCGTCGTCGCGCTTTTTGCGTTCTTGCTCCAGCACAGCCTCACGCTCCTTCGTGGCTATGGCGTCACGTCTCTCGGCTTCTCGCCTATGGAATGCGGCGCGCGCGCGCTCCAACTCGTGAGGAGTTTCGACTTGGCTCTCACATTTCTGTTGGTTCTCACGTACGGTGATCGGATGGCCGCCCCCCAAACATAGCGGACATGTTCTTGAATCATGGCCAGCTCGATTGGGGCTTCCCCATGCGCGCGAATTACTTCTAAATGGCCAAGTACATGAAGGTTTTTCGATGATCGTGGCCGGGATGATGGTTCGAACAATTTCCCGAAGGCGTCTCCGATGGCCCCGAGGATAGCGCCTGCGAATCCCAGCACGATCAATCCAACCCAACACAAGAACAGGAATGCCAGTACTTCTAGCGCCAGCTGAATCATGGAATGACCATACTTCCGTCACTTCCTCTTAGGGGAGGATGGTTTCAAGCCCTCCTTCAAGAGTTTGAGGGGTACCATGTCCCGCGCCGTGAAGCTCTCTGTTTTAACGATGTGCCCGCTCGAATCACGTTGCAATATCACAACTGTATATTCGTAATGAACCACGCCGTGACTGTCCGGCTTAATTTGTAGGAGCACATCATCAGGCGGAGAGGTACGCACAACCTCGGGGCCATTCCATTTCCAGTCATCGGCCACGACTGCCTTATGAACATCGTAGTGCTCGCCGCACATCTGCGTGGCATTCCCTTGCAACGTAAGCTCGGTACCATTCAGGTTCGAGTCTCTTCCGGTTATCAAATAGGTTTGCCAGACATAACGGGCGTCCACGATTGCGTCTCTGCAATAGCACGAAATTGGGCCGTCCTTCTCGCTGCGAATTTCAGGACCTGTAAGACAATGGCTCTCATCGGCGTAAATCTTGTTTAGCTCCGAGCTTGCCTGTGCACTCGCTGTGTGGTGAGGAGCGCATAGAGAGACGCCCACCAGCACAGAGAGGGCGCATAGGTAGATGGCTTTCATCGGTCACACCGTCCCTCGATTCAGCTTTGTAGAGGATCGTCTGTAGATTGATCGTGTTCAAGATAATAGAAGCGAGGTGTGTCGAAAACAACCGGATTCTCCCGCTTCACGCTGGGGCAGGCCATCCGCCGAGAGCGGGAGAGACTGGGATTATCCCAAGAGGATTTTGCAGAGCAGGCCAACGTTCACAGGACGTACATCAGCTCCATCGAACTTGGTAAGGTCAGCATGGGAATCGAAGTTGCCCACGCGCTGGCGGGCGCACTGGGTATGAAACTTAGCGAGCTTGTTCGCAAAGCAGAGTAAAGGGATGCTGTGCCGGTCACTTTTCGCACCCAGCGCGGCTAGGGCGTTCAATAGAATCGCATTTTCAGCAATCAGAAACGGCAATCTCGATGTGGGACGGGTAAACTACCACTCTTT
This sequence comes from Candidatus Acidiferrum sp., assembly GCA_041482215.1. Lineage (GTDB taxonomy): Bacteria > Acidobacteriota > Terriglobia > Acidiferrales > UBA7541 > Acidiferrum. The sequence continues at coordinate 24,670 of JBGPDI010000003.1, forward strand.
CGGGAAATCGGCCCGTAGCGCGAAATTTGGGAGGAGAACTCCTCAGTGGCGAAGCGGGGAAGGCAGTTTACTTTTTCTTGTCCCACATGTCCATGAAGAGTTTCACGGTTGCAAATCTGTAAACCCAGCGTCGAGTATGAATGCGTTGGTGCCAATGCGAATCAAGGTTGCTTTGTTCGCTCCCGTCGAACATATCTAACCAACAGTCCGCCGACTGCCATCACGTCCCGCTCGATTTTGCCGATTGTTTCGTACCAGTGATTCTCAGCATCTTTGTAAATCAGTTTGACGCCTATCTCATCGACTTTGAACTTTCTCATTTCTTCAAATAGCGCACTCCCGAGTGTGCCGTGGTGCGGTGCGAGTTGAATTGTTCCAATAAAGAATGCGTCGCCGTCAGCCTTTGTAAGTACAGGTTTGTTGCCTTCAAATTTTAGTTCGGATGTTCCGATTTGGATTTTCGCCGTTGAGACCGACACGTCATAGGCAGGCTCTCCGTGGTTCACAACAGTGAGGCCGTGATGCCCAAGCTCGTGTTTTCCGGCGTGTATTTCCGCCGTACTATACGGCGTTCCTTCACTCTTGTACAAACGACCACCTATATTTCGTGCGTGGCCTTCAAGCGGCGAAGGTCCGAATCGGACGGGAATGATAAGAGGCTTGAGTTTATCCTCTCGGCGGGACGCGTAAAATACGACAACCGCCGTGATTAACAACACAGCGCAAAGCGCATACAACCACGGAACCAGATATTCGCGACCCATAAAACGACCGTTAGCGGTGGCAATCGCGGTTGCAATTCCAGCAGCTATCGCAGCCGTTCCTACAATCAAAGGAATTATGTTTTTCATTCCGCTTTATCCTACACCCGCCCCGCCAGTGGATTACGAACATCGAACTGACCGACGCTCAAGCTGAGATCGTGTGTCAGTTCAACGAGGTTTTTGATCGGGAACGGGGGGCATGAATCATTTCAGCGAGGCTGCAATTTCATCTAGCTTACCCTTCGCCGCACGCAAATCATCTTTCATTCGGAGACCCAGCTGCGCCGCCGCTGGTACTTTCGCAAATTGAAGAAACCCGGCGCTCCTATCAGCTTCGTGGTCCATCAGCCATGAATACATCTCCAAGTGTTTTGTAAGAATCGGTCTCACTCTCTCACTGTCAGGCTTGCATGAAACGTTGTCGTACATATCAAGCATGGCTTGTGCAGCGTCGAGTCGGCCCCCTGCGGTTGTCGCGACTCCATCAAAGAACTGTACTGCCTGCACGTCTTCGCCGTGGAGGGAATCTTCGAGCGCCCTGAAATCCTTTGAATAGTTGGAGAAGATTTTTAGTTGGGCGCTTAGATCGTGCGTTGACGAATCCGCAGCCTGACTGCCGAGCCGATTAGGAAAGGCACCCAGAAGAAGAGCACCAAGCACCACCGCAACCAGCACATGATTGCTTTTCATGGTGGCCTCCGGCGCGGATTTTACCACTGCAAGGAGGTAGATAAACTGGTAAAAGTTAGTTCGAACTATTCTCCGGTCAGTTTGCAGATGTTCACCCCGCTGCCATCTGGATTGCCGTGAGGCGCATACATCACGCCTACGCCGCCGCTGTACAGCAGTTCCCCTCGACGACCAATAACGGTCACTTTCTCAATTTCCACTCGGCCCCCAAACAACACCTGATAGTCAGCGTCTTTCTTATTGATAGTAGACTGCCAATGTGGGCAGGGAGGGCTGCTGCCGCCCCAAGTTTTGGCTAACTGAATTGCATCTTCCGTCTTTTCCGATCCATCGTCAAAACCGAAATAAACCAGCTTTGTATGGGTTTTCTCAGTATCGCAGCCACCGAATCCTCCCGCTCCCAGAAGACCCGTGAGGAACAAATACATCACCCAGCGCATTCCGGGATTCTAGCACGCCCCCGAATGAGCAGCGCCTATCTGGTCAGCTAGGGCATGCTAGTATCTGCGCACGTGGCCGCACGAGAGACAGAAAGCACGGACATTATGGCTGAACAAAAGTGGAAGAGATTCGAGAAACTAATTCACCAAATCCACACCCAATTCGGGAAGGACACCGTTACGCAAGACGAAAAATTGATGGGCTTCGAGTCCAAGGTGCTGCGCCAAATCGACGTAGTCATACGAGGCCAAATCAACCAGTACCCGATTCTGATCGTTGTCGAGTGCAAGGACGAGGCCCGACCCGTCGATGTGAGTACGATGGACGGCTTCGTCAGCGTGATCCGGGATGTAAGGGCCAACAAGGGCGTGATGATCTCAAAGTCGGGATTTACACCTGCCGCAATCGAGTTGGCGCGGGTGCATGGCATCACGACAAACACCTATCTGGATACCGAAAACATCGACTGGAAGACAGAGGTCACGATTCCAGTCCTTCTCAGTTACACGAAAATCGAAGGCATCAGCACCAGATTTTCTAGCGTGCCTTTTCGCCCGATGGTGCTGCCGACAAACGTCCATCCTTCTCTCGTCGAGGCATTTTCCGAAGACGGGGCACCACTGGGTCCGGTAATCGCTCTGCTCGGTAAGAGATGGAACCACGACACGACGCTTCACGTACCGGGAGAGCACGCGTTTGTTCTATCGGAAGATGTCTTGCTGCAATCAGCACATGGGCGAAATCACGCCAAGATCAAGGTTGTATTGCAGGTGCGTGAGCACCACTATCTGGGGCCGCTGCCGATCAACATCGTGGGTTTCAGAGACGAGCAAGACGGTTCTATCTCAGCGCAAGAGATGAAGACCGACTCCATCGACCCGGCACGAATAATGAGTGGTGAACTGCCGGGGTGGAAAGAAATTCGGGCAGAGGAAGGCACGCAGATCGAATGCCTTTTGCGATTGGGTGTAAGCGAGTACTTACCAGAGACTACCGAAGAAATCACACTCTGGAAAAGCCAGCGGGTCCCAAAACAGGGTCCCGATTCAGGTCCCATAACCTCAGAAATAGCCCAGTGATAGCCTTTTATTCTCCGCAATCCTCGACTTAAGTCATTGAAAAATCAGGATACCTAGTACCCGACGATGAGATTATGAGTCCGCTGCTCTAACCGCTGAGCTACGGGCCCGCCTGTTCTGAATTATCCTACATGGAAAGGGTTTGGCGCGCATCCACGGTTTGCGGCCAGCTCCAATAAATCTTCCTCAATTAATTCTAAATTGACCCGTTCGAACGGTCCCCTCTTCTACTTCCCTGCTCACACACCTCCGTCGAGGGCGTCCATCGCATCTGGGGTGTTGTGCCGGTGCGAGGCTGGATAGTTTTTCCATGAGATTTTTCTGAGAGGAGATCGTGTGATCATGCGAAACGTTTGCAAGTGTGCTTTGGGCCTATTGGTGGGATTCGGAGTGCTCGCCGGGAATGCCACCGCACAATTCAAGAACGGTAGCCAGCCGACGGAATTGAATATTCCGCGCGTGAGCCAGCGCGGTACCGTGTCGCAGCGGATTGGTCTTTCGGACATCACCATTGCGTATCACCGGCCCGCGGTGGGCGGCAGGGAGATTTGGGGGAAGACGGTGCCGTATGGGAAGGTGTGGCGCGCGGGAGCGAACGAAAACACTACCATCACTTTTACTGACGATGTCTCGGTAGAAGGAAAACCGCTGGCGGCCGGTACTTATGGATTGCACACCATTCCTGACAAGGATCAGTGGACGATTATTTTTTCGAAAAATGCAACTTCGTGGGGGAGTTTCAGTTATGACGAGAAAGAAGACGCGCTGCGCGTGAACGTGAAGCCGCACGCGGCGGAAGCTTTTGAGCAATTGACGTATGAATTTGAAGATGTGAAGCCGGATTCGGCGGCGGCGACTTTGCGCTGGGAAAAGCTGGCGGTTCCCTTTCGCATCACGGTGGACGTGAAAGCGGTGGTGCTGAAGAGCGTTGAGAATGAATTGCGCAACGTTGGCGGGTTCACCTGGGCGGGATACGACGAGGCCGCGCAATGGTGTTTGGACAACAATTACAATTTGGAAGAAGCGCTGAAGTGGGAAGAGACCTCGATTCAAAACGAAGATCGCTTCGAGAACTGGGAAACGAAGTCGCGGATCCTCGGTGCCATGGGTAAGAAAGATGAGGCTGCGAAAGCACTTTCCACGGCGCTCGATAAGGCCAACGCGCTCCAGCTTTATTCGTACGCGCGAGGCCTGCAACGCTCTGGCAACGCCAAGCGCGCCTTTGAGCTCTACCCCATGGTTCCGAAGAAGGATGCGAACAACTGGATCGGCCACCTGGCACTCGCGCGCATCTCGTCGAACACGGGTGACTTCCCAACCGCCGCCAAAGAGATGACCCAGGCCATCAGTGGTGCGCCAGATGGGACTAAGCCGTTTCTGCAACCGCTGTTGAAGCGCTTGGAAGCGAAGGACGACATTAACAAATAGTCTGGTGCTCCACCAACGCTAGGCGGTGATGCCGCCGAAACACATGTATTTAATTTCCAGGAATTCGTCCATGCCATACTTGGAACCTTCGCGGCCGAGGCCGGATTCCTTGACGCCGCCAAATGGAGCGACTTCGGTGGAGATGATGCCGGTGTTGATGCCGACGATGCCGTATTCGAGCGCTTCGGCGACGCGCCAGACGCGGGCAATGTCGCGTCCATAGAAATACGCAGCGAGGCCAAACTCGGTGTCGTTGGCCATGGCGATGACTTCGGCTTCGGTTTTGAAGCGGAAGAGCGGAGCCACCGGGCCGAAAGTTTCTTCGCGGGCAACAGCCATTTGCGGGGTGACGTCAGTGAGCACGGTGGGCTCAAAGAAACGGCCCCCGAGTGCATGTCGATGGCCGCCGACTAGAATTTTTGCGCCTTTCGATTGCGCGTCGCGGATGTGGCTTTCGACTTTGGCGACGGCTGCGTCGTCGATGAGCGGACCTTGTGTTGAGCCAGCTTCCAGACCGGGAGCTGGTTTCAGTGCCCTTACTGCCACGGCGAGCTTCTGCGCAAAGGCGTCGTAGACCGTGTCCTGAACGAGGACGCGGTTGGTACAGACGCAGGTCTGGCCAGTGTTGCGATACTTGGAGGCGATGGCGCCTTCGACGGCGGCGTCTAAATCGGCGTCATCAAAAACGATGAAGGGTGCATTGCCACCGAGTTCGAGCGAAAGTTTCTTCACCGTAGATGCGCACTGGGCCATCAAGATTTTTCCGATTTCTGTAGAACCGGTGAACGACAGTTTGCGAACGATGGGATTGGATGTCAGCTCCCCACCAATTTCGGTGGCTGATCCTGTTAGCACGTTGAAAATGCCTTTGGGAACCCCAGCACGCTCGGCAAGCTCCGCGAGTGCGAGCGCGGAAAAGGGTGTTTGGGATGCGGGTTTCAGCACTACGGTGCAACCCGCGCCCAACGCGGGCCCGGCCTTGCGGGTGATCATCGCCAGAGGAAAATTCCAGGGAGTGATGCAGCCGACGACGCCGATGGGCTGCTTGATGACGACGATGCGCTTGTCGGACTGATGCTGCGGGATTGTGTCGCCGTAAACGCGCTTGGCTTCTTCGCCAAACCATTCGAGGAAGGCGGCGGCGTAGACAACTTCGCCTTTCGATTCGGCGAGCGGTTTTCCCTGCTCGATGGTCATGAGGCGGGCGAGATCTTCCTGATTGGCCATCATCAGGTCGAACCAGCGGCGGAGAATGACGGCGCGTTCCTTGGCGGTCTTTTTGCTCCACGCGGGAAAGGCGCGGTTGGCGGCTTCGATAGCTTGCCGCGTTTCAGTACCACCCAGTTTAGGAACTTTGCCGATGATCTCGCCAGTGGCGGGATTGTCGACGTTGATCGTCTTGCCGGAGATGGCCTGGACCCACTGACCGTCGAGGTAACAGGCTTCGCGAAACAGGCGCACGTCCTTTAATTCGGAGGCGGCGCTTTCAGTATTTGTGGCTATGTTCTGCATGATCGAACTCCAAATCTCTAACAAGGACAGGCAAGAATGCCTGACTGGCCAGCCTTGAAAATTTATCTCCGGTGCAACGGACCGAAGTTAGTTTTTATCCGAAACAGCAAATAATTCATACTGTAAGTCGAAACCAGCGGACTGGATAACCTCCCTAGCCCTTATCATGAACTTTCTACCCTCTAGATCAGGGTCAAATTTAAACACCACTTTGAAGACGATTCGGCGGCCCTTTGCCATTGGATAGCGATCGAGGATTTCGCCGCTTTCCACGAACGCAAGGTAAGCGTTGAACTTTGCTTGAAGAATGATTTGATGTTCAATCGTATTAGACCAATCTAAATGATCGCTAATAGCGAGAACCACGGCTTCCGTCGGCTTGTTAAGGGAAACGATGTCAACAACGTTGGTCTGTTCCACTGTCACGTTGAAGCCCTCCAGAGACGGCTAGCAGCGGGCTGGTCCGGTGGATGGGGAAGTTGATTAGGCATGAGAAAGCGCTGCTTGTTTTTGCTCGGCAACCGAGGCTAGCGCGGCTTCGATAATGTTCAGGCCTTCGTCAAGCTGTTCGTCGGAAACGACGAGCGGAACGAGAATGCGAATCACGTTGTTGAATGTACCGGCAGTGATAGTGATGAGGCCATGCTCGTAGCAATACTTGGCAATGGATTTGGTCTCGGTGTCCGCGGGCTCGCGGGTCTGCGCGTCACGAACCAGTTCAATGGCGCACATGCCACCCAAGCCACGCACGTCTCCAACCAGTGGCCATTTTTTCTGCCAGCCACGGGCGCGCTGTTCGAAATGCTTCCCAATGAGAGTAGAACGCGCGAGGAGGCCGTCTTTCTCAATGGTTTCAATCGCGGCTAGCGCAGCGGCGCAGGAGAGTGGGTGTCCGCAATATGTGCCGCCGAGAGAGCCAACACCGGGTGCGTCCATGATTTCGGCGCGTCCGGTGACGGCCGCGATGGGCATGCCACCACCGAGCGATTTCGCCATGACAATCAAATCGGGTTCAATGCCGAAGTGTTCAGAAGCGAACCATTTGCCGGTGCGCGCGAAGCCGGATTGCACTTCGTCGGCGATGAAGAGGATGTCGTGCTTGCGGCAAATATTTTGCAGTAGCTTGAAATAATCGCGTGGAGGAATGATGAAGCCGCCTTCACCGAGAACAGGTTCGGCAATTACGGCAGCGACGGTTTCCGGAGCGACGGAACGCTTGAAAGCGTCTTCGAGATAATGCACGAAGGTTTCTGCCGTGGCGCCTTTTTCGCCGCGGTAAGGATAGGCGAAGGGAATACGGTAAATGTCGCTGGCAAAAGGCTGGAAGCCGGCCTTGTAGGGATGCGTTTTGCTGGTGAGCGACATGGTGAGAAGCGTGCGGCCGTGAAAGGCGTCCTCGAAACAAATAACAGCGGGACGTTTCGTATAGGCACGAGCGATTTTGATGGAGTTTTCGATGGCTTCGGCGCCGGAATTCAGAAGGATGGTTTTCTTCGAAAAATTGCCGGGAGCCAGAGCGTTGAGTTTTTCGGCGACGGCCACATAGCCTTCGTACGGCGTGACCGCAAAGCATAGATGCAAATGCTTTTCGAGCTGCGCCTGAACCGCGGAGACCACGCGCGGCGAGCGGTGGCCAACGTTGAGGCAGCCGATACCGCCGGCAAAATCAAGATAGCGATTGCCGTCGACGTCTTCGATGGTGGCGCCGTCGGCGCGCGCGGCGAAAACGGGCGTGGCATTCGAAGGGCCTCGCGGAATCGCAGCTTCGCGGCGTGCCATCAAAGCACGAGAATTTGGTCCGGGAATTTCGGTGCGAATTTGGATTGTAGACATTTTTGTTTTCCTTCGTTGATTTCTAATACCAGCCGATCGGCGTCTCATCGAGATTGACAAAGACTTGTTTGGTTTCGAGATATTCTTCCAAGCCCCAGGGACCAAGTTCACGGCCGAAGCCGGACTGCTTGTAGCCACCCCACGGTGCTTCGACGTAAGTCGGTTGCATGTGATTGACCCAAACGATGCCCGCGCGTAGAGACTTCACCACGCGGAAGGCTTTATAGATGTCTCGGGTCCACACGGCGGCGGCGAGGCCGTAGGGCGTATCGTTGGCGATTCGAATAGCTTCAGGCTCGCCTTCGAACGGAATCACGGAGGCGACGGGGCCGAAAATTTCTTCGCGGGAGATGCGGGCGTTGTTATCCACATCAAAGAAAATGGTCGGTTCGACGTAAAAACCTTTGCTGAACTGTTTCGGGTGGCCGCCGCCGATAGCGACTTTTGCTTCTTTTTTACCGAGCTCGAGGTAACTGCTAACGCGGTCGTATTGTTCCTTGCTGACAAGCGGGCCCATCTTGGTATCGCGATCCAGTGGCGCGCCGAGCTTGATGCGCTTGGCTTTTTCCGTCATGGCTTCGACAAACTTCGAATAGATTTTCTTTTCGACAAGGATGCGGCTGCCCGCGGAGCAGACTTCGCCCTGATTGATAAAGACGCCAAAGAGGGCGCCATCAACGGCGGCTTCCCAGTCCGCACCATCGAAGAAAATGTTGGGAGACTTCCCGCCAAGCTCGAGAGTGACGCGCTTCAGGGTGTCCGCGGCACTCTTCACGATGATTTTTCCGACGGCTGCACTACCGGTGAAGGCGATCTTGTCCACGCCAGGATGGGCGACAAGCGCGGCGCCAGTGGTTTCGCCCATACCGTTAACAATGTTGACGACGCCGGGCGGAAAGCCGAGATCGGCGAACCAGGCGGCGACTTCCATCATGGTGAGTGGCGTTTGTTCGGCGGGCTTGAGGACGCAGGTGCAGCCGGCAGCGATGGCAGGCGCCAGCTTCCAGGCGGCCATAACCAAAGGATAGTTCCAGGGAATAATTTGTCCGGTGACGCCGACCGGTTCACGCAAAGTAAAACTCAGCGCGTTGGCAGGAACGGGATTGACGTGGCCGAGAACTTTGTTGGCGAGGCCGGCATAGTATTCGAAACAGGTGGCAGCGTCGGCGATGTCGTATTCGGCTTCGACGATGGGCTTGCCGGAATTGCGGCATTCCAGCTCGGCAAGTGACGCCGCGTTCGCGCGGATTTTCTCAGTCAGTTTGTAAAGCAGCCGGCCGCGTTCGGCGGCGCTTGTCTGCGACCACGGCCCGGAATCAAAAGCCGCGCGCGCAGCTTTCACAGCCCGATCGACATCCGCTGCCGTGCCCGAGGCAACGTGGGCGATCACTTCTTCGGTCGAAGGATCGTAGACAGGAAAAGTCTCTCCAGAAGAACCTGCGACCCACTGGCCATTGATGTAATTCTGATAGCTACGAACACCTGCCGTCGCACTGCTGGACATAACTGCCTCCCAAAATCAAAGCGCGGGCGCTGCCGCCAGTTTCCGAGCGGCTTTGCGCCGCCCGTAGATAAAAAAGAAAAATGCGGCGAGCCCGATAAAAAACAACGTGCCGCCAAACATCCAGATCTCGTAAGACAAAAGCGACTTGATCTGCTGCGCCGGAAAAAAGGCCAGGGCAATTCCGAGAGTGGTGGTCGTAAATCCACTTATTCCCGAAAGGACCAGTGTGGTTTTGCCATAACGCCCTCTTACAAAAGAATCGCTGAAAGCAATTTTCAGCAAAGCCCCAAACATATAAAGAAAGGGAATCAACTGGAGCACCACGGCGAGCGAGAGCAGCTTCTGAAACGTTTCCTGCACTCCTGCGCCAGTAAAAGTAAAATTGATGACCACAAGTATTAGCGAAACAACGGCGTGGACGATCAGCGCGGCGTAGGGCGTGGCGTATTTCGGATGGACCTTGCCGAGCCACGAAGGCATGTAGGAATCGAGGCCCGCGACGAAGGGAATCCGCGCCGAGCCTCCGAGCCACGCGGATCCAATGCCAGCGATGGAAACGCTCAAGAGAAAAGCGAAGGGCGCTACAATACAGCTGACTCCGACGCGGCTGGCCATGTGGCCTACGGCCTGCACAATTCCTTGCAGCACGCTGATATCGTTCTTGCTCACGGCGATGAGCAATGTGAGTGTCGCTCCGATGTAGAGCAATCCAGACAAAACACCGCCCCAGGCGACGGCTCCGGGAAGAGTCTTTTGCGGGTTCTCGATTTCATCGCCCATGACCGAGGCGAGCTCCAAGCCAACCAAGCCAAAGCAAATCACGCCAAAGGAATTCAGAACAAAACGCGGATTCGCGGGGATATGGAAATCCGCGCCGGTCACCGTGGTGCCGAAGCGCATCCATATGACGAGCCCCAAACCGATCAAGACTGCTGCGGCAATTCCCGTGCCGATGGCGCCGACGTTGTTGAGCCACTTTCCGACGCCCAGTCCAAGAATGTTCAACACGACTAGCAGGAATAGAAGAACGAGCGATGCTGTCAGCGCAAAAGATTTGTTGTCCGCGAGTGATTCGTGGCCGGCTCCCAGAACGAAAACGGAAACGCCTACGAAATAGAGCATCACCGTGGGGACGTACATCATGTTGTTCGTCCAGTAGCACCAGCCGCTTAGAAAACCGTGGAAGTCGCCAAAGACTTCCTTGGCCCAGAGGTAGACGCCGCCCTCTCCGGGAAAGCGATGCGCAAGCTCGATGACGGCAATGCCCTGTGGCCAGAAAAAAAGCACGAGTGAAATGAGCCACAGCCAAACGGTGACGCCGCCGTTCGCGGCGATCGAAGGAACAACGTTTAGATTGAAAACGGCAACGACGAAGAGCAAAACGAGGTCCCAGCGGCCCAGAACGCGGCGCAGGTGCGGCGCTTCCTGCGTTGCGATCGCGGCGGGGTTTGTGGTGACCTCGTTCGCCAAATTGCTCTCCTGAAGAAAAACCAAACGCGCCGGGTTGAAACCCGGCCCCTACTTTTTAGTGGCCGGCGGCACCAACGAACGCCAAGCCCCGCTCCTGCTGCGCTTTTGTAAGCCCAGGAGCGACTTCTTCAAATACAGCCAGGTGCTTATCAATGTCCGCTTCCGTGTGTTGCACGGAGATGGTCCATTGTTCGTCCCACCAATAGGGCTGCGGGAGCACGCCACGGTTGACCATGGCGAACCAGTAGTGCCGCCAGAGGTCGACATCAATCTTGGTCCAGTCGCGGTAGTTGCGGATTTCCTGCGGATAGAGCATCAGCGCACCGTTGACGCCCGCGCTGGCAACGTAAGCTTGCAAACCGGCTTTCGCAACGATCGCGCGATAGCCATCGGTGAGTCTCTTGCTGAGTTTGCCGACGTGCGCATAGGCTTCACGCGTGAGGACTTCGCGGAACGTCGCAAGACCCGCCGCCATGGAAACGCGATTGGTGTTATAGGTGCCGCCATGAAAAACTTTGTGCTGCGAAATCAAATCCATCACCGCACGGCTCGCGCCGAACGCACCCAGCGGCAAACCGCCACCGATGGACTTGGCCAGACAAATCATGTCCGGCTTCACGCCGAAGAATTCGCTGGCACCGCCCCACGCAAGTTTTGCTCCAGTTTTCACTTCGTCGAAAATCAGCAACGCGCCGTTTTTCGTGCAAATATCCCGCAACCCTTGCAGAAACCCGGGCTGCGGGATGCACAGACCGACGTTCATCAGAATGGGCTCGAGAATAATCGCGGCGATTTGCCCAGGGTATTGCTTGAAGCGATTTTCGACGCTCTTCAGATTGTTGAAGCTGGCAATGACCACATTTTCGAGTGCGTTTTTCGGGATGCCACCGCCACCTGGCACGGAAGTGGGCGCGTCGGGATCGCCGTACTCTTCGGCCTTGGGTTTAACGCTGACGAGCGCGGTGTCATGCAGGCCGTGATAGGCGCCTTCAAACTTCAGAATCTTGTCGCGGCCTGTGGCAGCGCGCGCGATACGGCAGGCGTGCATGGTGACTTCCGTGCCGCTGGAGCCAAATCGCACCATGTCCACGGGATAGCGCTTGCAGATTTCTTCCGCAAGCTCCCATTCCTGGTCATGGGGCATCCCGAAGGTGGTCCCTTCGTGCAGCTTCTGTTCGACGGCTTTGACAACAGCAGGATGGCAATGCCCCGCCATCAGTGCGCCAAAGCAAAGATTGTGATCAATGTATTCGTTGCCGTCGAGGTCGTGAATCCGGCTGCCCTTGCCATCCTTTACAAAGAGAGGATACGGCTCGTAGTGGCGATAGTTGCTGGCAACTCCAAGCGGAATGCGTTCCAGAGCCCGCTTATGCGCGGCAGCCGATTTCGGCGTGCGCTTTTCGTAGGCGGCGATTTCCTTCTGTAGAGCTTCGTGCATTTGCTTACTCCCTGGTGGGCTGGCCGTTTTTCGGTAACCCGGGCAGGTCTATTCCCTGCGGTCAGTGTGTGCGAGGAGAATTTCTCGAAACGGGAGTTCTTCTCACAAGAATCTCGGACGTGCGAAGGCGCCCCGATTTGGCCGGGGCGCCTCAAAACATTGTTACTCTGCCAGCTTACGCTAGAAGTGAAACTTCAGCGCAAACTGCAGCAGCCGGGGATCGCGGACGTGGAGTACCTGGCCAAACGTCCCGCCCTGGTTGGAAATGTTGCCGTCCACGGTATAGAACTGCGCGTGGTTCCAGACGTTGAATACATCGGCGCGGAATTCCATTTGCCACCGTTCTCCAAACCGTGTTTGCTTGGAGAAGCTCATGTCCCAGTTGTTGATCCCCGGGCCGCAGCAGATCGAGCGCGGAGCGTTGCCAATAGTGCCCGGAGCAACAGTAGCGTTCGTGAATAAATTGGGATCGAAGGCAAAACCGGTAACCGGCTGACAATTTGGAGATGTCGGATCGATGGCCTGCGCCAGCGGGCCGGTGAATGGGGCGCACACGGTGCTCCGCGGGTTAACTGACTTGAAGGGACCGACCATGTTCGGCTGGCCCGGAGCCTCGAAATCAAATGTAGTATCTAGTTGCTCGACGTCGTCCTGAGAAGTGATGCGAACGGGGAAACCACTCTGAAAAGAGAGGATTCCCGAAACTTCCCAACCATTCAGAAGCTTGCCCTTGAAACCGTCGTACTTCGGCACTGGAATATCCCAAACATAGTTGAAAACAAAGCGCTGCCGCGAATCGTAATTGGACAACCCATAAGTTGCATTGAAGTCGAGAGGATTCAGGGCGCTCTCAAAGCTAGAAGCGTTGTCCAAAGACTTGCTAAAGGTATACGACGCCTGAAATTGCAAACCATGAGAGAAGCGCTTTTCAAACAGTGCCTGGAACGAATTGTAGTTCGAGTGTGCGACGGTGTCTTCGCTGAATATCCCAGAAAACACCGGAACGCCAGTGGCTGGGCATTGGAGCCCCGTCTGGGGATCGCAAAGGGGTGACGAGTACTTGCGCAAACCCACCAGGGTGATGCCATTCGAACCAACGAGTGAACCCCCAGGAAGTGTCGTCGGCCCGCTTGGACCGTAGGGAAGGACCAGGCCGCCCGTCGGGATTTGCGTTCCAGGAAGAATGAAGTAGGAACTATCCTCGCCGAAAGCGCCGCAGGTCGTCTGAGTCCCACCCGCCAAGGGCGAGGCCGTAAGCACGTCCGCGGGATTGGCGGCGGCGATGGCGGCAATCGCGTTGCAAGTTTGCGGAGACCCAGGGCTGACCTCATACGTTGCCAGCAAGCGGTGGCCTTGCGACCCAACGTACGCCAATTGCAGAAGCATATTGCCAGGGAGTTCCCGCTTTATGGTCAAGTTGTATTGGTTCTGATATTGAGGCCGCATGTTCGGGGGGAATTGTCCAAAGAAAACGCTGCCGGCAAAGTTAGACCAATCGAGAGCCGTTCCGCGCTTGGGGTTCAGGATGCCGGTGAACGGATTGGTAAAGACGGCGCCGGTCTGATCCACATAAGGAGTCTGAAGAAATGGACTTCCGATGAAGTTGCTGCCTCCAAAGGGTGGCTCGGCACTGAATTGCTCGAGTACTAGTTGTTCGATCGGATTGTAGAACATGCCGAATCCCATGCTGACGCTGGTCCTGCCGGGGCCTCCGGTCAACTTGGCGAGCGCACCATCATGCCAGCTCGGGCTCCAGTTGAGTCCGATGCGCGGAGCAAAGGCTTTGTAGTAGGTGTTGGTTAGACCATTGGGAACACCTTTGTCACCAGGAAAAACCAAACCGACGGGGGTGACACCTGCGGCATCGCAGCCAGCCTCTCCGGCCCCGAACTGGTTGTATAGGTCGCTTCCCACGGCGAGCGCGCAAGGATAGATAGTCGAGCGCTGCCCGGGATGGAAGGTCTGAACTTTTTGTCCGATGTCGGAGAGCGGCGTGTTCATCTCCCAACGCACGCCGTAGTTCAACGTCAGGGTCGGCTTGATCTTCCAGCTGTCCTGCGCAAAGAGATAAAAGGATTTGCTACGCACCAGTTCATGCTGCGCCGAGCCCTGTACCAAGCTATTCGCCAATCCAAGAAAATAGTTGGGGTAGACGCTGTCAGATCCAACGTCATCTCCGGTTGGGCCGAAAGTCGTGGAATTGAAGGTCAGCCAGCCGTTCACGTCAAAGTACAGCAGCTGATCGAATTTCTGGTAGCGCACATCGCCGCCGAATTTGAAGCTGTGCGTGCCGATGATTTTGCTGTAGTTGTCGCTGAACTGGAATGTGTTGCCAACTTGCGGCAATTGGCCCCCAGCATTGTTTCCGATGGAGAAGCCGCCGTTCAGTTGGATGAACGGGACGCCTTCTATCTTCGGCCCTAGCCCAGAGTGAAGTCCGCAATCCGCTGTGGTCGCACCCGCTATGCTAGCAATTCCCGCGGTACAAGCATCGTTCAGGGTTGCGGAATCACTGACGCCGGTAAAACAGAAAGCCGAGGCGGGACCGCTACCGCAGGAAGCCTGAATTGCATTCGTCTGCGTCGGAGTATCAAATTTCATTTGGCCTTCGCGGAAGAAAGTGAAGCGGGCTTCGTTCACGGAGGTCGAACCGATTGTTGATGTGTGGGCTACGTTTATCTGCTGCGTGCGCGTTGCGTACTCGCCTGGGAAGTTCCCCAAAGGAGCGCCTTCAGCTTGGAACTTGGCGAAAGGATCCAGAGTGTTGTCATCATCGAAGTAGTAGTAGATGGACGTTTTCTGATTGTTGTTGAAGGAATGGTCCACCTTGATTTGAAATTGATCACCCCTGTTCCTTTTCTTCGGTACTGTGGTGACCGTATTGGAGGCTCCCCCTGCGCCTGGCACGTACTGAAGCAAACTCAGTGCCACTGGATCGAAACACTGTGTGGGAATCTGATTGTTTAGGAAAATGGCCGAGTAAGCGGTTCCTGCAGCAATCGGCGCGCCGCCCGCATTGTTGACCGCCGTGGCGCATCCCGGGCGATCATTCAACACTCCAGCCACGGTCGCATCCGTAAGTGTTCCCTGAAATGGCGTCGCCCCGCCCCCACCCGAGAAATCGCCGCCGACTTCCGAGGCGGTAGGCACCGTAACAGGTTGAGAGACAATCCCCTGCACGATCCGACGGCCCTCATAAGATGCAAAGAAAAAGGTCTTGTCTTTCTTGATCGGCCCTCCCAGGGTGCCGCCAAACTGATTCTGCTTGAAGGCCGGCTTCGGAGAGGGAGTGAATGTAAAAGGATGCGTGTTCAGGGCGTCGTTGCGGAAGAACTCATAAAAACTGCCATGAATTTCGTTGGTGCCGGACTTGGTAACCACGTTGACCACAGCGCCGGAGTTGCGCCCGTATTCCGCGTCGAAGGCATTGGAAATGACTTTGAACTCCTCGATGCTGTCCGGTGAGGGTTCGACGGCGGGCAGGTTAGCGAAAAGATCATTGCCGTCGCCACCGTTCACGGAATAATTGTTCGAACGCCCACGGCCGCCGTTTACGGTGACCACGCCAGCTCTGTCTGATCCATAGAAGAGGTCATTGCCGAGCTGGGATTGCACTCCGGGCTGCAATTGCAAGAGCTGATAAACGTCGCGCTGGTTCAAAGGCAGCTGCGTGGATGAGCGCTCGTTGACGACGGCGCCAAGCTGCGTGGAACTGGTGTCGATAACGGGAGGGGCTCCCGTGACTTCCACCGTCTCTGTCGCGCCGCCAATCTGCAGTGCAATGTCGATAGTAAGAACCTGGTTGAGGTCGAGCGCGATTCCCTTGCGGACATATTTCTTGAAACCTTGCATGGCGAGGTCGACTTCGTAGCTGCCCACAGGTACTTCGATAAAGATATATTCGCCGTTGGCACCGGTCTGCGCCTCGCGCGTGGCGTGAGTAGCCTCATTAATCAGTTGTACCGTGACCGCAGGGACAGCTCCGCCACTGGGATCCACAACCGTCCCACGGATGCGGCCGCCGGTACTCTGCGCCCCTGCGAAAGGCGCCACGAGCAAAATCGCGCCCGCAAAGATGGCGGTAAAAAACACGCCGCGGCTGCATGACGTACTTAGTCGCCGGATGCCTGTATCACCCTTCATGAACTCCCCCCTGCCGCAAAGAATCTTTCGAGGACTGACTCTTCGTGGTTGCTGTGTCCCATAAACCTTACTATAATCTTGTAAACTTAGAGAAAGCCTGAACCCGTGTCAAGCAGAAAGAATTCATCCGAAGCATCGGCAAAGCGCCCGCGTCGGGCGCATCTGCGGATCAGCGAAGTGGCCCGCCGCGTGGGCATTTCTTCTTCCGCTTTGCGCGCATGGGAAGCGCTGGGACTGGTCAAACCGCAGCGCACCGAAAGCCGCTACCGCCTCTACAGCGAATCCGATGTGCGCTTGCTGCAACGAGCGCTTTTTCTGAGGCGCGCACGCGGCCTTAACCCTACAGCCATCGTTCACGTGCTCAAACGTCAGGGAGTCGTCTCGGCTCCCGCAGAAAGTTCGCTGCTTCCCGGCCAGCGCTTCCGCCGCTTGCGGACGCGGCGCGGGCTATCGCTCGCCCAAGTGGCTCGCGCTACGGGCGTGTCGGTCGGTTTTCTCAGCGCGCTCGAACGCGGGCAAATGCGCTCTTCGATCGCCACCCTACGGCGCATCGCGCGGTTTTTTCGCACCAACATCCTTTCACTCTTCGAAGCCGCGGGCGACAATCCGCGCCTGGTGCGCCCCAATCAGAGAAAAATCCTCGAGACCACTCCCGACGTACGCATGGAACTGCTGGCTTGGGGACAGACGGTCATGGAGCCGCACCTTTTCCGCATCAAGCCTGGGGGCGGGAGCGGAGAATCCTATTCGCACGAAGGCGAGGAGTTTCTGCACGTCCTTCGTGGGAATTTTGAAATTTGGCTGGACGCAAAGGAGCATTACCAGCTGAAGCCGGGCGACAGCCTCTATTTTGAAAGTTCGACTCCGCACCGCTGGAAGAATCCCGGCCGCTCGGAAACTTGGCTGCTGTGGATCAATACGCCACCGACGTTTTAGGAAGCTGATTTTGGTTCGAACCAAATTTGAGGTGTCCATGAGAAGGACTTCGATTCTTCGCACATCTGCCGCCGTTACGGTTCTGCTGATGTCTAGCGTCCCGGTATTTGGTCAGTCGGCTCCAGCCGCTCCGGTGGATTTGGTGGTCGTTCACGCAAAGGTCTACACGGTGAACGCCAAACAGCCGTGGGCGCAGGCCGTGGCCATCCGCCAGGGAAAAATCGTCGCTGTTGGCACTGATGAAGAAATCGCGCGCCTGCAAAATAAGAACACCAAAGTGATCGATGCCGGCGGCCGGCTGGTGATGCCCGGTTTCGTGGATTGCCACATTCATTTCCTCGAAGGCTCGCTGGGGATCGATCGCGTGCATCTGGAAGGCGCGCAAGATGTCGCGGCCATTCAAAAGATACTGCGCGAGTACGCGGCGAAACATCCCGGAGATTCCTGGATCTTGGGAACGGGTTGGAACTATGCGATGTTCAGCCCGGAAACTTTGCCGAACAAAAAATATCTCGACGAACTGTTCCCCGACCGGCCCGTGTTCATCTCCGGTTACGACGGGCACACGACGTGGGCCAATTCGAAGGCGCTGGCAATCGCTGGAATCAACCATGAAACTCCGGATCCAGCCGGCGGGGCTATCGTGCGCGATCCGAAAACCGGCCAGGCTACCGGCGCACTGAAGGAATCGGCCAGCGGGATTGTTTACAAGGTGGTGCCGAAATCGACGCGGGCGGAAAAGCTCGCAGCCCTGCGCGAGGGAATCCACTGGGCAAACGAAAACGGTCTGACACGCGTGCACAGCGCAGGCGGAGATTTCGAGGACCTCGACTTATTCGATGAGCTCCGCCAACACGGCGATTTGTCTCTGCGATTTTACATTGCCTATTTCCTGGATCCGCCGGAATTGCGTAAGCAGGATCTCGATGCCGTCGAAGCAGCGCGAAAAAAATATCGCGACGATTGGATCGACACCAACGTCGTGAAAATGATGATAGACGGAGTGATCGAATCGCATACCGCGGCGATGCTCGATCCCTACAGCGACGATCCCTCCACAAAAGGAAAGCCTTTCTGGGAGACGGATAAGTACAAAGCGGCGGTTGCCGAGCTTGATAAGCGCGGTCTTCAGCTTTTCACACACGCTATCGGCGAGGGCGGTGTGCGCACTTCGCTCGATGCGTACGAAAACGCCGCAGCCGTCAATCACGACATGGACCGCCGTCCACGCATCGAACACATCGAGACAGTTTCGGTTGCCGACATCTCGCGATTCGGAAAAATCGGCGTGATCGCCAGCATGCAGCCACTCCATTCTTACCCGGATGCGGACACACTCGACGTCTGGGCGCGCAACGCTGGCCCGGACCGTGCTTCTCGCGCGTGGTCCTGGAAGAGCATCGCGGATGCTGGTGGCAAGCTGGCGTTCGGCAGCGACTGGCCGGTCGTTACGCTCAATCCGTGGGAAGGCGTGCAAACGGCGGTGACTCGCCAAACGCGAGAAGGCAAGCCCGAGGGAGGCTTCGTGCCCGGGCAGCGGCTAACCGTGGCGCAAGCTGTGTATGGGTATACGTTGGGCGCGGCGTTCGCGGGAAGGCGCGAAAAAATTGAAGGTTCGCTGGAAGTTGGCAAGCTGGCCGATTTGATCATCGTCTCGCAAAACATTTTCGAAATCGATCCTCACAAGATTGCGGAAACCAAAGTTGTGGATACCATCGTGGGCGGCAAAGTGGTCTATCAAGCTGAACCGAAGTAATCGGAGGAGCAATGAGAATTCGTGCCATTCTTCTGGGAATTCTGGCGCTCGCGTTGGCGTGCAGTGCTTGCAAGAAAAAAGAAGAGTCACTGAGCCTGCTTGTTTGGGAGGGTTACTCCGATGAATCTTTTGTCCGTGCCTTCGAAGAAAGCCACCACTGCAAAATCGTCGCCTCCTACATGGGCTCCAGCGACGAACTGGTCGCCAAGCTGCGCGGCGGCAGCGCCTCCAACTATGACGTGATTTCGCCTTCCAGTGACGTGGCCGCTTCCATCGTGAAGGCAAGTCTCGTTGCACCCCTCGATCTTTTGAAATTGCCGGCCTACTCGCAGCTCTCAGCGAAACTCCGCGATTTGCCCCTGGTGAAAGCCAAAGGTCAAGTCTATGGAGTCCCTTTTATGTGGGGGCCGAATCCGCTTCTCTATGACACGACGAATTTTTCGCAGGCGCCGGATTCCTGGACTATTTTTTGGGATCCCAAGTACAAAGGAAAAATATCCGTTTGGGATGATCTTTCGACCGTCTATATGGCCGCGCAGATTCTCGGCTACGACAAACCGGATCCATCACAGCTTTACAATCTGACCGACGATCAGCTCGCCGCCGTCAGGAAAAAACTGATTGAATTGAAGCCCAACGTTCGAAAGATATGGTCCACCGGCGGAGAATTGACCAACCTTTTTCAAAATCATGAAGTAGTGCTGGCCATGGGCTGGCCGCTCAATACCAATGATTTAAGGAAACTGAATTTCCCCATTGGCGAGACCATTCCGAAAGAAAACACTACCGGCTGGATTGATCACTTGATGATCACCGCGGCGAGTTCGCACAAAGAGCTGGCAACAGAATTCCTGGAATTCATGATCGAAGCAAAAACGCAGAAACTGGTTACCGACCGAACGCACTACACTCCAGCCAATCCCGGCGCGTCGCAGTTTCTGACTCCTGACGAAATAAAGGGCCTGCACCTCGATAATCCCGATGCTTACATGCAGCGCATTTATTTCTGGCAAGACGTGCCGCGCCGCGCGAAATACAACGAAATCTGGAACGAGGTCAAAGCCACGCAGTGAGCGCTATCGCCACCAACGCGCAAGATCGAGCACCCGCCGAGCCGGCCGTTCTGCTCGAAGTGCGCAGCGTCGCCAAGCGTTTTGGTATGCGTGATGTGCTGAAGAGCATTTCGCTGAACATAGCTTCGGGAGAATTCCTGACGCTGCTAGGCGAAAGCGGTTCCGGTAAGACAACTCTGCTTCGCCTCGTCGCCGGATTCGAACAGCCGACCGCTGGAGAAATCTGGATGGGCGGCGAACGGCTGGACACCCTTCCGCCCTACAAACGTCGCGTCAACACCGTGTTCCAGCATTACGCGCTGTTTCCGCACCTGAGCGTTCGCGAAAATGTCGCATACGGTTTGCGCGTCAAGAAAACTGCCGCTGCGGAGATCGGCGGCCGCGTCGACGAAGCACTGCGCATGGTGAAGATGCAGGAATTCGCGGATTCCCGCCCATCCAAACTAAGCGGTGGCCAGCAACAACGCATCGCGCTCGCCCGCGCGCTCATCAATCGCCCGCAGCTTCTCTTGCTAGACGAACCACTTTCCGCGCTCGACGCCAATCTTCGCAAACAAATGCAAAGCGAATTGAAAGCCCTGCAGCGCGAACTCGGCATCACTTTTCTTTTCGTCACCCACGATCAGGAAGAAGCTATGGCGCTCTCGGACCGCATCGCCCTGTTGCGCGACGGGGCGCTCGAACAAGTCGCTTCGGCCCGCGAGATCTATGCACATCCCGCCACCGCGTACACCTCCCAATTCATCGGCCAGACCAATTTGCTGCAAGGCGATGTTCACCGCAACATCGTGACGTGCGGCGTATTGCGCTGGCCGGTGGAAGATCCGGACGGTCCAACGACTTTCTCGCTCAGGCCTGAAGCGGTTCGCCTCTGCGCCAATGGTAAACGTCAGACCCATGAAGTGAAATTTCGCGGCGCTATTCGCCAGCAAATCTATGGCGGTGCCAGCGAACTTCTCGAAGTGGATTGCGGTGTCGGCCAGTTTTTGCGCGTGCGAATTCCAGCGCAGGGACCGCTCTCCGGCGAGCACGATTTTGTTTTTTCGGTCACGGACGCTATCCGCGTTCAGGAGTAATCGGCTTTACCACCGCCCATGTACTCGCGCGCGTACAAGACGATCGTTTCTCTCCCGCCGCTATTTTGGGTCGGCGTGTTCCTCTTGCTTCCCTACGCGCTGATGTTCGCGCACAGCTTCTGGGCCGTCCGCGATGGATCCGTGGTCCACGACTGGAATCTGCGCAACTATCAGACACTCTTCTCGAACCCCGTCTACGCGGGTGTTCTTTTCCGAACGATGCGCATCGCCGCCTCGGTAACGTTGTGCTCACTGCTACTTGGGTACCCGCTCGCGTACTACCTCTCGTTTCACGCAGGCGTTCGCAAGGAATTGCTCTACCAGCTTGTCATCGTCCCGCTGTGGGTCAGCTATCTTGTCCGCGGTTACGCCTGGAAAACGATTCTCGGCAGCGAAGGCGTGCTCAACGGCTTCCTGCAATATTTGCATCTCACTCGAGAGCCAGTGGCTTTCCTTCTCTACAGCCCTTTTGCCGTCGTCCTGATGCTGACGCACATTTACACGCCGTTTGTTTTTCTGCCCATCTACGCGGCTCTCGAGCACATCCCGCGCCCGCTCGTCGAAGCCTCCCATGATCTCGGAGCCGGCTCCGCCCAGACATTTTTCCGCGTGATCCTTCCGCTTTCCATTCCTGGCCTGCTCGCAGGCGCCACCTTCGCCTTTGTTCTTTCGCTCGGCGATTTTCTAGCGCCGCTTCTGGTCGGCGGCGCTTCCGGCACCATGATCTCCAACGTAGTGCAGAGTCTCTTCGGTGCGGCATTCGATTGGCCGCTCGGCGCGGCGATTTCCGTCTGCATTCTGATCATCACTATTTCCCTTCTCTTCCTGAGTGAACGAGTGGAAAAGCGTTGGTCCTTCAAATGACCACCGTAAGATCAGCCCGCCGCGCTCCCCTGCTAACCGTTTATGCCGCGCTCGTATTCGCATTCATCTATCTACCGATCGTCGTCCTCATTCTCTATTCCTTCAATCGCGATGGCGTCGGCGGTTTTCCACCTCGCCATTTCACGCTTGATTGGTACCGCCAGCTTTTCGCCGATGGCCCCATTTGGGATGCCGTTGTAAACAGCTTGATCGTTGCTGCCTGCAGCGTCGCACTCTCTCTCACTCTGGGCTTGCTGGCCGCGCTCGCCCTTGATCGCGCCTCCTTTCCCGGAAAAGCGCTCTTTCGCCGGCTTGTTCTCCTGCCTCTCATTCTCCCCGGCATCATCACAGGACTATCCTTATTAATGTTCGCCGTCTTCGCCGGAGCGCAGCTCAGTCTGTTCACCGTTTTTCTTGGCCACGGCACCGCTCTCATTTCTGTCGCCACTACCGAACTCTTTGCCGGTCTGCAAAAAATGGACCGCGCTCAGGAAGAAGCCTCTCTCGATCTTGGCGCTACGCCCTGGCAAACCTTTTGGCGCGTCACTCTACCCAATCTCAAACTCTCGTTGATCGCCGCCGGCCTGCTCATCTTCACTCTCTCGATGGACGAAATCGCCGTCACGTTCTTCCTTATCGGCCGCGACAATACTTTACCGCTCGAAATCTGGGGCCGCTTGCGCCGCGGCATCACTCCGGAAATCAACGCCGTCTCCACGTTGATCTTTGCGGTTTCCGTCGCGCTCATCATGATCTGGTACCGCGTGCGCACTCGCGGCCTCGGCGGCGATTCTCAGGAACTTCTCGAAAGACCCTAGGAGGATGTATGGCTTCGCGCCGTGAGTTCATTAAGTTTGTCGTCGCTGGTTCCGTCGCCGCTGGCTGTCCAATTGACAAGACGCTTCTCCCCGCTCCGGATTCGAAATCCCCTGCAGCTCCACTCGTGCACGGCGAGCATTTTGAAATCTGCCATCAAGTTCGCGACGGTCATCAATTCGAACGCCCCGACGCTACGCACAAAGCCGACATCGTCATCGTGGGAGGAGGTGTTGCCGGCCTCTCCGCCGCCTATTTCCTGCGCGGAAAAGAATGGCTTCTCCTTGAAAAAGAGCCGCAGTTCGGCGGCAACGCCCTCCAGGAAGAATTTGAAGGCCAGCCTTTCGCGACCGGCTCGGCCTACGCCTATCGCGGCGATGAAGGCGATCAACTCGCCACCGAGATCGGCCTCAAACTGCCTCTCGTCAACATGCCCGATCCCACCATCGTCAACAAGACCTGCGTCCCCGATACCTGGAAGGCCGGCCTCGATCAACTCCCTTATCCGAAAGAAGTGCGAGATAGCTTCAAGAAATTTCGCGACGACATCATGAAAATCAAGACTCGCGAGAGAATGGCCGAACTGGACGCGCAACCCTTCACGAATTTTACCGCCGGCTACACTCCGGAGGTCCAGCAGTGGTGGGATGCTTATGGCCCATCGAACTGGGCCGCCATCACGGAAGAAAGTTCAGCCTACCTTGGGGTTTCCAACGCGCAGGATCTCATTAATGGTGGCGACGCCAAACGCGCCATCCTTCCCGGCGGCCTCGGTTGCATCACGCACAAGCTCGTCGAAGTCCTGCAGCCGAAATACAAAGAGCGCATGCTCGATAACGCCACCGTCGTAGCCGTCGTTCAAGACAAAGATGCCGTGCGCGTGACCTACCTCCATCACGAAAAACTGATTACTGTCGCCGCAAAAGCCGTTTTGATGTGCACGCCGAAGCACATCACTTCTCGCATGGTCATGGGACTGCCGTCAGAACAAAAAGCCGCCATGCGCCGCTACCGCTTCGTTCCCTACCCCGTCGTGAACGTCATCTTCGACAAGCCCGTCTACAATCTCGGCTACGACAATTGGTGCCCCGGAAATACTTTTACCGATTTCATCGTCGCCGACTGGACCGTGCGCAACAATTCCGGCTACAGGCAAAAGAACAACATCCTTTCGTTTTACACCCCGCTCCGAGAATTCCAGCGCTCCACGCTTCTCAACGAAAACGACTGCAAATCGCTCGCCACCCGCGTCCTCGCCGATTTTCAAAAGCTCATGCCCGATTTCAACGTCGACCCGGTCGAAGTCCGCATCTACCGCCGCGGCCATCCCATGTTCATGGCCGTTCCTGGCAGGTACACAAAAGATCGCCCTGCCGCTTCTCATCCCATGGATCGCATCTTCTTCGGCAATAGCGATTCCGGCGGCCCTGAAGCTCTTACCAGTGAAGCGGTCCGTCTTTCGAAAGCCGGCTCGGAGTGGGCGGAACTCGTCCTCGCCGGAAAGCCTGGCGCAAAAGTACTCGCGGAGAAAGCACTGGCGGCCATTCCAGAGTAAAATGCGCGCTGCTTTTCGAACGGGCAACAAGTCTCATCTCAAACCTAGCGAGGGTCCACAAATGCCGCACTGCAATTCTCAGCGATGGAAGTCCGTTCTTTTGTCCGCGGTCCTGCTCTTCAGCTTCGCTGCCCTCGAAGCCCGGGAGCCCGCGCAGCCGTTCGACATCGTTATCACCAACGGCCACATCATTGATGGCACCGGCTCTCCCTGGTATTCCGGCGACATCGGCATTCGCGAAGGCAAAATCATCTCCATCGGCAATCTGAGCGAATTGCCGCGCAATCGCACCATTGATGCGCACGGCATGGTTGTTGCTCCCGGTTTCATCGACATGCTCGGCCAATCTGAACTTACGATCATGGTGGAACCCCGACTGCCCTCCAAGATCTATCAAGGCATCACCACGGAAATTACCGGCGAGGGTGAATCCATCGCGCCGCTGAACGACGCCATTCTCCACGCTGATCAGGAGGGGTTCGATCACTATCACATTCAAGCGGACTGGCGTACTTTTCGCCAATATTTTTCCCGCATTGAAAAGCAAGGCATGGGAATCAATCTCGCCAGCTACGTGGGCGCCACGCGAGTCCGGCGCATGGTGCTTGGCGATAACGACGTGCAACCAACTCCCGCGCAGCTTGAGCAGATGAAAGAACTCGTCCGCCAGGCCATGCGCGATGGCGCAGTCGCCGTCTCCACTTCTCTCGAATACGCTCCCGCTCCTTACGCCAAAACGGAAGAGTTGATCGCACTTGCCGCGGAAGCTTCCAAATTCGGCGGCATCTACGCCACCCACATGCGCAATGAAGGCACCGGTATTTTGCCGGCCATCGACGAGGCCGTACGCATCGGCCGTGAAGCTCACATCCCTGTCGAAATCTGGCATTTCAAAGTAGGCGGCAAACCGAGCTGGGGACACATGCCAGAAGCCATCGCGAAGGTGAATGCTGCCAGAGCGGAAGGACTCGACGTCTCCGCGGACACTTACGCCTACACCGCTTGGTTCAACGATTTCTCCGCTTTCATTCCAGCCTGGGCGCACGACGGTGGCAACGCCAAGCTGATCGAGCGTCTGAAAGATCCCGCCATGCGCGCGCGCATCCGTAAGGATATGCTCACGCCCTCCGATCAGTGGGACAACGAGTGGCAGGAGATTCCCGGCCCCGAAGCGGTCCTCATCGGAGTCGTACACAATCCAGAATTACTTCCGCTGCAGGGCAAGACGCTAGCTGAGATCGCCAAAACCTGGAACAAAGATCCCATGGACGCGCTCTTCGATCTTCTCATCCAAGACCATGCCATGACTTCTGTTGCCGTCTTCGGCATGGCCGAGCCAGACGTTTCCCTCGCGCTCCTGCAACCCTGGGTCGCGGTTGACAACGATTCCTCCGGCACTTCGCCGGAGGGCATTCTCGGTCAGGAGCACCCGCATCCGCGCGCTTACGGCACGTTCCCACGCATTCTGCGCAAATACGTCCGCGAAGAACACAAGCTCACGCTCGAAGACGCTATCCGCAAATTCACCGCATTGCCGGCTCAACGCATGCGCTTGACGGATCGTGGAATCCTGAAAGCCGGTATGTTCGCCGACATCGTCATCTTCGACCCTGCAACCATTCGAGACGTTGCTACCTTTGAGAAGCCCAATCAATTGTCGGAGGGAATGAACTACGTGTTGGTGAATGGAGTGCCGGTCATTGATCAGAACAAGATGACCGGGGCGCTTCCCGGAAAAGTACTACGCGGGCCGGGTTACATGCCCTGAGCTTTGCGAGTGCGCATTCCCGCTCCGCCCATAAATCGTTCATAATAGCGGTCACGGTCGTTGTCCCCGACGGCCGGTCACTCCGCGGGAAGAAGAAACCATGCCGGACCGCTTGGAAGATTTTCAGAAATTTCGCGCTGACATAAACGAGGAAATCCTCGGCTGTGGCCACCTTGGCATCAAGCGCTTCTTTGCTCTCGACCACCAGGCCTACGAACCCGGCCCGCTCGGCACCAAGCAAAAAGAATTACTGGGACTGGTCGCTTCCGCGGTGTTGCGCTGCGATGATTGCATCACGTACCACCTGGTCCGCTGCGGCGAGGAAGGCTGGAAGCGCGATGAAGTGATTGATGCGCTCAACGTGGCGCTGATCGTCGGCGGCTCCATCACCATTCCGCACGTGCGGCGCGCTTTCGCCCGTATGCGCGAGATAACTGGCTTGCAACCTTGAAAGATCGAAGATGAGCGCGACTTCCAACCCGGCGATTACGCCACCAGAGAGCATCGGTAAAAAATTTCGTCACCTCGCGGTGGGAGCTCTTTTCGCAGCGGTCTTGCTCATCCCAAAATTGTTGCATCTGCGCCGCAACCGGCGCCCCTGGATGCTCTTTCGCATCCTCCTTGCAGTTGGTGGCGCGGCGCTCGTCATTGTGCCAGTCGGTGCCTGGAGTAGCTTCTTTCCCGCGGTGATCGGCTTGGCCATGTTTGTCAGCGCCATCTTTCTGCATGCCGTCAAACCGCCGGAAAGCCAAGGCGACAAAGCCCGCGAACTTGGCGCTCTTGTCGTAGTGAACGGCGGCCGCTTCAAGCTGGGAGAAGCATCCCCGTTCGCCGCGCAACTTTACGTCGGCGCCGAACGTGTTCGCGTACTCGACTCGCAACTCAAATCGTTTCTGGAAATTCCCGTCAGCGAAATCACCGCAGCGAAGGCCGAAGAATCCCATGGCCATTGGTTCCTGCGCATTAACTGGGCTCACAAAACAGCCGCATTTTCCTACCGCGGCGTTTTTGCCGAGCATCTTGCGCTTGTTGCCGAATCCACCATCCAAAGTGTGATGCGCCCGGCTCTCCCCGTTCTACCCCAACGCCGCGCTGCCGGCGCCTGAGCTTGCCTGCCGCAACTTTTCCAATTGAATCACTTACACTCTGCTCAAACTGTGTCACACTCTACGTATGGCAAGAGGCTGGGAAAGCAAGGACGTCGAAGCACAAGTGGCTGAAGCGGAAGCTCCCGTACACAAAGGGGGCGTGGCCCAGAAAACCCCCGAGCAGCTCCAGCGCGAGCAAGAGCGCAATGATCTGCAGCTATCGCGCATCCGCATCGTGAACGACCTCAATACCGCCACCCATCCCCAGCACCGCAAATCCCTCGAAGCTGCCCTCGCCCATCTCGACAAAAAAATCTCCACCCTCAGCTAGTTTTCCAGATAAGGCAGCTGTTTTCAGAACTTGGCTTGCCATCTCTGGATTGGCCATTCCACTTACAAATGAACGCAACTCATTTGACGCTTGCCGACCTGGCAACGGAGAATCAGGATTCTCAGGGGAGATGGTCTTGACCTCGATATTCCCGCAGGGGCAAATCAAGTTAAATCGAATAGCTTTGGGATTTGTTTGCTCGCTGATACTCATGCCGCAAAGTTCACAGGACTTTCCAACGAAACCCGTGCGTGTGATTGAGCCGTTTGGGGCTGGTGGTGGGCCTGACGTGTTGGCACGTGAGGTATGCCCGAAGCTCTCTGAGCTCTGGGGCCAGCCCGTGACAGTTGAGAACCACCCCGGCGAGGGAAGTACGGCGGCCCCTGCCTTGGTAGCAAAGTCGTCGGCCGACGGTTACACGTTGCTCGTGAGCACCAGCGCTCAGGCTTACAGCGCCGCGCTCTTGAAGAACCTGCCGTATGATCCGTTGAAAGATTTCATCCCGGTCGCTGCGCTCACTAGTCAGCCCTACGTATTAGTTGCAAGCAATCTGGCCGGCTTCACCACCGTCGGCGAGCTTGTTGCAGCAGCTAAGGCGAAGCCGGGTAAGCTGAAGTTTGGCTCCACCGGCTTGGGCACCGGCTCGCACATAGGGGCCGAGAAATTCAATCTAGCGGCGGGTATCAAGGCAGCACACGTACCCCCACGATCGGGCGATGCGATCGCCGAAGTGATCGCCAATGCGGTCGCAGGGCGCACCGATTACATGCTGGCGCCGATCGCGCTCGCTCTGGCCGATATCGGTGCGGGCAGGCTCCGCGCGCTGGGCGTGACCACCAAGAAGCGCTCGTACTTGCTCCCGGAGGTGCCAACGATTGCGGAGGCCGGCGTCGCCAGCTTCGACTACCCGATTTGGTATGGGGTATGGGTGCCCACAGGCACTCCGGCCAGAGTGGTGGACAAACTCGCTAAGGACATCGCCCGCGTTCTGGCCACTCCAGATATGCGTGACTGGCTTGCGAATCACGGGGCCGACCCAATGAACATGACGCAGCCTGAGTTCGCGCGCTTTGTGTTGAGCGAGAGTGAGAACGCAGCGCGTATCATCGAAGCCGCTGGGATCAAACCTCAATAAGCCCAAGATTCCTTACCCCTAGCGAATGAAATCCCCCGCCAGTCCCCAAAAATCATTCACGTAATAATGTGACAGCACATTTCCGAACAGGTAGCAGATCCCTTGGCACGGTGGAATGTCCCCATAAATCTTTTTCCCACGTGCAAAGATTTTCTTCAATGAGCCGTCCCGCAGCAAATTCCCTGCCACCTTCCGCAGTGGCTCGCACGGATAAAAAACATCGCCGTTCGGATACACCCGCGGAAACATCGTTGGATAACACTGAAAATCGCCGAAGCGCAAAAGGGTCTCGATCGTCCGCGGCGTTCCATTGATCGGCTGCACGCCTCTGCGCCGACGCTCAATAATTTTGTCCACCAGCGCCTGATACTTCGAGTTTTGCAGCAACGCCAGATTCGGCATTTTCTCCATCTGCGCGGACTGCGCCGCAAACACATATCCCTGCTCGCCGCACCAATCCAGCAGTCGCTCGACTTCCCCCACGTTCCATTGCTCGATCACCGTGCTGATGGTGATGCGTTGCGGACTGCCCAGCACTTCCTTTGCAATCTCAAGGTTTTCCAGCACTTTCGGCAGCGCCGCCGGTTTCGAAAGCGGATTCGTCGGATCAGCCGCCAGCGCATCCAGACTCACCACCAAGCCAGTGACTGCTCGTAGTATCCGAGGCTTCCTGTCCAGCAACGTGCCGTTAGTGATCAGCAGCAACGAGCGGTACTTGTGTTCAAACCTCGCCGCTTCTACCAATTCCTCAATGTCCGCCCGCAACGTCGGCTCCCCGCCGGTAATCACAATCGAGTCCGTCTCTTTTCGAATGCGCTTCAGCAGCCCTATCGTCTCAGCCGTCGGCAACTCCTCGCTGAAAACATCCGGCTCTTTTTGCGTGCAATAACTGCAAGCCAGGTTGCACTTGTGTGTCACGTAAAACGTAACCGCGTAGGGCGCCACCACCTTCGTCCGCAAAATCTTCCGTCGCCAAGCGTTTCGAAAATAAAGCTGAAAATTCTTCGCCACAAACGGCGCCTGTCGCACCAACCCCCGCATCAGGTCGAGCTTGGACGGCACCCGCTTGTCCAGCGCACTGACGGGAACAAAATTTGCTCTCTTCTCACCCATACTCAATCCAGCCTACAGGAGTCATCAGGTCAAGCCAAGAATCCCATGCCACGTTCGCCCCGCAGGCCGCTTCGGTATATATTGCTGGAACGCGTAGCGTGCTCTTGGAACGCGCAAGCCATGTCGAACACAACTGTCAAACAGGATTCATACTCATCAGGTCAGCGCTTCAAAGTAGCTGTCGTCCAGGCTGCCCCGGTTGCCTTCGACCGCGAGCGAACCCTTGAGAAAGTTCACGCGCTCACCGGCGAAGCTGCCCGCAAAGGCGCGCAACTCGTGCTCTTCCCCGAAGCGTTTGTCTCCGCCTATCCGCGTGGACTCGATTTCGGCGCTGTGGTCGGTGGGCGCTCGGAAGAAGGCCGCGAGGACTTTCGCCGATATTGGGAGAGCAGCGTGGATGTCCCCGGTCCCGCGGTTGACGAACTTTCCCGCGCGGCGCAAAGAAACAACATCTACCTCGTTATCGGCGTCGTCGAGCGCGACCGCGGCACCCTCTACTGTTCGGTTTTGTTCTTCGCGCCGGACGGCGCTTTTCTCGGCAAACATCGCAAGGTCATGCCCACAGGCTCCGAGCGCCTGGTGTGGGGCTTTGGCGATGGTTCCACCATGCCAGTATTCGAAACACCTCTCGGTAAAATCGGAGCCGTAATTTGCTGGGAAAATTATTTGCCCCTAATGCGTGCCGCTATGTACGCCAAAGGGATCGAGATCTATTGCGCTCCAACCGCCGACGCGCGCGACTCCTGGATTGCTTCGATGCGCCACATCGCTGTCGAGGGCCGGTGCTTTGTGCTCTCCTGCAACCAATTCAACCGGCGGCGTGACTTCCCCCCTGACTATCGTTCCATCTTCGGAGAAGATCCTGACACTATCGTTTGCCGCGGCGGCAGTTGCATCGTCGACCCCTTCGGCAATTTCCTCGCCGGACCCAACACCGAAGGCGAAGCCATCCTGATTGCTGAAATCGATCGCGCTCAAATTGTCAGGGGAAAATACGACCTGGACGTCGTCGGCCATTATGCGCGGCCGGACATCTTCCAGCTTCATGTGGATGAACAGGCGAAGCAGCCCGTGACCATTCGAAAGGCAGAACCAACAGTTGAGGAGGATTCTGCTGCTAAGTCCGACCGCCAGGCCGCAGCGCGCTCGGCGGATTGATCCTGATTTGATTTGCCGAAAAAACGTTTTACCGCACTTTAATCCGTGAAAACCACGCCAACGGCAACTTGCCCCTTCTCCGCACCCGCATCAATCCTCACCACGTAACCACGCAGTTTCATCAATTGCACGCCGTCCGGGCCTGGTGCGTCCATTGTGACTTGCAATTCAGATTGCAGCTGCGGCAAATGTTTCAGCGAAATCAGCGCACCCTGCAGCGAAAGATCGCGCACCATCGTCTCTTCCTCAAACGCTTTGCCGCCTTCCGTCAATCCGCAAACCTTCGCATGGAATTGCGCCTCACGCCGCAAAGCTGTTCGCGTTCCCGGCATATGCGCTTGCACGCCTTCGCCCGGCGCTCCCAGTGTGACCACCATTCCTTCGCTCGCCGCGAACACGGAATCAAACTCTTCCCGAGCTTGCTTCAGGATCGAGTCCACCATGCGATCGGTCGAATCCGGATCGTGATGGAAGAGCACAAGCGTTTTCGCTCCCGCCTCGCGCGCCACTTTCGCTCCCTCCAGCCACGAGGAATGTCCCCAGCCTTTTCTCGACGTCTCGAGCTGTTGGGGCGTAAATTGCGCATCGTTAATGAAAATGTCCGCTCCGGCAGCCAATTCACGCAAGCTTTCGTCCAGTTTCGCCACACCTGGCTCGTTATCCGTGGCGTAAGCCACAATTCCCGCCGGCGTCTCGATTCGAAAGCCCAGGCACCCCTGCGGATGATTCAGCCAGCGCGCCGTGATTTTGTTTTCTCCCACAGTAAACGAATCGCCGCCATCCACTTCCTTGAACTTTCTCTTGGCGTTCATTGCCGACATGTCCACGGGAAAATAAGGCAGCGCCATCTGCGCCTCGAAAACTTGTTTCAGGCTGTCGCGTCCCAGAAATTTCGAACGAAAGCTGTAAAAATGAAATTCGTTGTTCTCCACATAGAGCGGAGAAAAAAAGGGAATCCCCTGGATGTGGTCCCAATGATAATGGGTAACCAGAATGTGCGTCCCGGGAGCTTTCCCGCCATTTGGCGCCGCCCAGCGGCTCCCCAGCATGCGCAACCCTGTGCCGCAATCCAGAATGAATTGCGTACCATCCGGCGCGATCAGCTCCAGGCAAGGCGTATTTCCGCCATACCGCCATGTGGCAGGGTCGACCGTCGGCGTGGAACCTCGCACGCCCCAGAAACTTAGCTTAGCGATGGGAACCGTCATTGCTCTGCGCGCAGCTCCACGCGCAAGACCCCTTTGTGAAGGCTCGTTATGCGCCAACACGCGCGTAACGGGAAGCTCATTTCATGGTCGCAGCCGACGCAAGGAGCGTCAATCTATTCGCAGAGGTAGAGTGTCATACTGCGTAATAAGCGCGGGAAAGGGCTGCGCGGCCCTGCCGAGCCGGGTAGAATGGTGCGGATGGACGCCCATTCCCATCCTGATGATCACAGCCATGGTGACCATAGCCATGCCGGTCATTCGCATTCCGATGGGCATTCCCATGACCACGCCCATAGTCATGCGAGTCATGGTCACGCCGGACATTCTCATCCCCCGTTAAGCCCCTCGGTGCTGGGCTGGGCCATGGCGGCCACGCTCGGCCTGGTTGTCGCAGAAATTTTTGGCGGCATTCTCGGCCGAAGCGTCGCTTTGCTGAACGACGCCGTCCACAATCTATCCGACGTCCCTGCCCTCGGAATTTCCTATCTCGCTATGCGCTGGGCCCAACGCCCCGCTGACAGCGAAAAAACCTACGGCTATCACCGCGCCGGAACGCTGGCGGCTTTTACCAACGCCTTTGTCCTCGTCTTGCTTTCCCTCTGGCTTGGCTATGAAGCTTTCGAACGCTTCCGCTCCCCCGTGGAAGTTGTCGAAAGCTGGATGATCTGGACCTCCATCGGTGCGCTAGCCGTCAATGGCGGCATTACACTCGCTCTCGTCCGCGGACGCGGCGATCTGAATCTCCGCAGCATCCTCGTCCACAATTTTGGCGATGCGCTTTCGAACATCGCTATCATCATCGGCGCGGTCCTCATCCACGCCACCGGCGCTCGCTGGATCGATCCGCTTCTCGGTCTGGCCATCGGCCTGCTCGTGCTGTGGTCCAGCATCGGCATTCTGCGCGAATCCTCGCACATTCTTCTGGAAGGCCGCCCACTGGATTTGCGTGTGGAAGATGTCGCCCGCGCCCTCCTCAAAATTGAAGGCGTGATGGAAGTTCACGATGTCCATCTCTGGTCCCTCGGCGGCGGCCACAATGCCCTTAGTCTTCACGCGCGAGTCCCGGATATGCACCTCGACGAATGCGAACGCCTGCTCGATTCCATCAAGCAGGTCGCTGCAAAAGAATTTTCGATTGAGCACACCACGGTGCAGTTGGAGCGCGCCGGCCTCCCGGCACAATCCGGCTACGTTATGCCGGAGCCGGTGAAAAAATAACCGTTACGCCGGCGAGTGAAAATTTAAACCGCGTTGTTCGTTGAATTGTTGTGTCGCGCCCAAATCGAGCGCATCTTGCGTGACCGTCTGCTTCACACCCTGACTGTTAATGTAGCGCAACGTTCCGTTTTCCCAGGTATAAGCCACCGCAAAAAATAACGTTCCATCCCGTCGCACAAAGACAAATTCCGCGGTGTCTTGTAGCACCGTGCTGTCAGTCTCAACCAACGGCGCCGATACTTGCGCCGTTTGTGAATTCCGGTGTCGTCGGGCATATTCCCTGTTCTCGGCGTCTACCTCTTCCTGCTGCGCATCCTCCGCCACCGAACTGTCGTCCGTGGCTACCGCGGAACCCGGCAGAAAAAATCCGCCGCCAAAAAACGGAAAGAACAAGGGAACCTGAGATGCAATCCTCCGTCCGCCAATTACTCCCGGTCCGCAAACCGCCGCTTGATGCACCGCGTCGAATCCCAATCCCGGCGCAGAATTGCAATTCGTCCGGTGACTGATCTCTCCAGCTACAAGATGTCTGTGCGTAGACACCGGTCTCGTGGCGATCCTGCCTGCCGGTGTCCCGCTCCGCGGGCGTATCATTCCGTTTCTGACGACCACCCGTGTCCCAACAGGCGCCGCCTGCGCCACGTGCGGTGCTTGCGCCACCACTCTCGGTGCTACAGACACAGAACGGGAAGCAGGAGCCATCATTCCGCGGCCTTGCGCGCACAAACCTGTGGGGAGAAGAACTACGAAACCTGCGAGGACAATTTGGCGGACCATGGTACTCACCTGGGGCCCAACCTGCCGGGCCGTTCCCAAACAAGCCATCTCCATTAACAAGGATGCGCCCAATCCTCAATAGGTTTCAATTCAATTTATCGACTAACCCATTCTCCAACGCCGACAAAGCTGCGTGCGCGATGAACCTCGCCCGACAGCCTAATCCCCATTCCCTATTTCCTATCCCCCATTCCCTTCCCTATGCTATAACCGTCAAGCTGTGGAACGTGCCGCGAAGCAGCAGTTCGCTCTAGTCCAGGCCGAGCCGCTACCGGCCGCAGCTGAATCCGCTCCGTCTTCGCAGGGTGGACAGAATTCAGCCGCTCGCACCGAAGATCCTTCGCGGTATTGTCCGGTCTGCTCGCAACGGTTGGAGTCTCGGCGCTGCAAGTTGATCTGTTCCGTGTGCGGTTATTACATGTCTTGCGCGGACTATTACTAGCCGTCCAGCCATTTGACCGCCGCCCAGTCTTCGTTTACGATTCATCGCTCTGGGATTATCCATTCTTTGATAAGCTTTATGGCTCCGGTCTGGTTGCCGCCGGAGCTGCTTTCCGATTAGGAGGAAAACAACGTGGCTTTGAAGATGACGAACCGTGAAGTGGATGGCGTGGCCGTGGTGGCTTTGGACGGGCGCATTGTGCTCGGCGAGGAAAGCAACGCCTTGCGCGAGAAAGTAAAAGCTTTGATTGCCGAAGGCAAAAAGAAAATTGTCCTCAATATGGACAACATCACTTTCATTGACAGCGCCGGGCTGGGCACGCTTGTCGCCGCTCATCACAGCGTAAAGTCGCAGGGCGCTTCCCTGCGTCTCTGCCATCTCGGCAGCAAGTTCCAGGAAGTGCTTCAGATCACCAAGCTGCTGACCGTCTTCGATGTCTACAACTCCGAAGCCGAAGCCGTCGCTAGCTTCGCGAAGTAGCCTCTTTCTAGCTAAAGCCTTTAAGACCCCAAGGGCACCCGAGACGGGTGCCCTCATCTTTTCTTTTGCGCTCACCCGCCCGCTGAAACGAATGTCGAAATCAGGTTTTCCCCCTTCCCGATTTCCAATTTCACTTTTCCATTTTCTCCAGTAGTATCCTGTCCCTCCTGTATCCACTATGAAGCCGCAGCCCAAACAAGTCGCCAAGTCCTTCAAAGCCCCGCTTGAGCGCATGCAATCAAATCTCGGCTGGGTCATCGTCCGCATTCCGCTCGACGTCCCCAAAGTGTGGGGAGTTCGCGGCATGCTCAAAGTGCGCGGCGAAATCAACGGCTTCGAGTTTCGCACCTCGCTCTTCCCCACCGGCAAGGGCTACCACTACCTGCTCGTCAATAAACGCATGCAAGCGGGCGCGTGCGTCGCAGCCGGCAGCACTGCCCAATTTCGTATCGAGCCCGACTTGGAAAAGCGCGTCGTCACCGTTCCCCCCGAACTCCAGCGCATCCTTAACGAAGAGCGCTCCCTCCGTCGCTGGTTCGACCAGCTCAGTCATTCCATTCGCAAGTGGATCTGCGATTGGGCCTCGCAGGTGAAAAGCCCCGAAGCTCGCGTGCGCCGTGCCGAGCAAGTTGCCGAACAACTCCTATCCACCATGGAAGCCGAACGCGAACTCCCGCCTGTCCTGAAGCTCGCCTTCGTCCGCGATCCTCGCGCGCTCATCGGTTGGCAGCGCATGTCTCCCACCCGGCGCCGCGGCAACTTGCTTGCCATCTTCTATTACCGCTCCCCCGATGCCCGCGACCGCCGCATCGCCAAAGTGCTCGAAGAGGCCCTCGCCATCGCCGAACGAAAACCGAAGCAGCCCGTGTAGAGGACGGACTTTAGTCCGGCGCTTTCGGCTGGCGATGCGCCCTACCGCGGCAATGCTGCGCCGAACTTCTCTTCCCAGCGAATCCGTCCCGTCATCTGCATCACCACGAACAACGTGAGGATCGCCCCGATCGTCACCGTCAATCCGGTGAATCCTTCAAAGAAAAACGCATACGAAAACAACACCAGATAGATCAACTGCGTCAGTCCCGCGTCCACCATCGCGAATCGCAGATCCACCACCAGGCGCAAGTAGCTGACGACTAGCACCACCGAAACGATGGAGGAAATCAGAAACGCCGCGTGAATCGAAATACGATCCGCCAGATACGCCAGTAGCAGATGAAACGCAAAAAACGCACAGGCAATGAAAAAATAGTTCATCGCGTGCAGATCGTTGCCGCGCAACGTGGACAGAATGAAAACCAAAAAGAAAAAGAAGAACAGCGACACAGGAGCAAAATAGCTGATCCGTCCCGCCAGCGGACCGGGTTGCAACTTCTGCGGCATCTTCACTGCGATGTCGAATCCGGACACGAGGTTCTGGTAATTCCACTCCAGCTCCCAGCCGTTCGCCGTCTGCCGCTTCTCGGTCGGCGACAGCGAATTATCTGGGAAATCGAAACCGGAAAAGTCCGTTTTCACCTGCAGGTGAAAGTCACGTGCCTCCGAAATTCCCTTGCCGGTGCTGTCTGCGTTCGCGCTTGAAAAGACGTATCGCCAGCTATCGAGCCCCTGCGAGCGATAGGCGGCGCGCAGCACGGACTTCGCTCCTGCCGCCAGTCTGGCCCTCGCCACGGCTTGCGACCCGCTAAATGTGACTGCCAACGGCTTGTCGTCCAGAAGCAGTTGCACGTTATCGTACACTGCCTGCTGCGCGGGGAACGGCAGTTGAATCACAAACTCCTCTTCCCGCGCAGTGGGATTCTGAAACTGGAAAGCTCCCTCGAAATCCACCTTGTACGTACTGAACCACAGCAGCCCTTTTTGCCGGTAATCGATGTGCAATGTCGCCGCAACCCGGCTTGCATCAATCTTAATCTGCTCTGAGCGAAGATGACTTTCCGTTCGTGCGGTTTTCTTGCCCTTCTCTTCCACCTCGACAGTCTTTTCCTCTTGCCATTCGCGCACGATCGCCGGCGGCGCCTGCCCTTGCGGCGCTCCCCACGTCGAAGCTACTCGCCCGGAAAGTCCCGACTCCGCGTTATACGTTCTATAGAGAATAGTGGATCCTAGAATGGCCCAGGCAACCGCAGCGCACACAAATATCACGATGATCGCGCCAATCCGCTTTAGCATGGTGGGTAGTTTCTCGACTCTCTCCGCCGCACCCCCAACCTACCTAATCAAGTTGGCGTTGTCAAGTACTTTTCATTACAAAGTACAACGGGGAGATCTGGTTTGTTCCATGCCTGGCTACCTGCCTCCAATGCCCTCGCGTATCGCGCCCCAGCGCCATGAGTTTGGGCTGCAAACTAAATTTCAAAGTTTCGTTCCTTTAGTTCTTCGCACGCGCCGTCCAGGCCGGGAAATACACAGGTACTTGCACGAACCGAACGCAGCAGGTTGATTCTTGTTGCAGACAAAAGACTTACGTCCTGGCTAAATCTTTTAAATGCAACACTTACAAAAAATACGGGGGAGGGGTCCCGGTTATGGTTAACCGGGGATCCGATTCTGTCGGAGAGCGCATCGCTTTAACGTTACGACGTTCAGACCTTCGGACGTTTAGACGGTCATTATTCCGCCCGGTACATCGTGATCCCGCTCATCAGCTTGGGATAAAAATCGGTCGACTTCTGAGGCATCACTTCGCCCGCCGTCGCAATCTTCATCACCTGTTCGACGTCGCAGGGATTCAGCAGGAACGCAATCTGGGCGCGCCCGCTATCCACGGCATCGAGCGCCGCCGTCGCTTCCCGTTCGTACGTCAGGTTCGCCTCGGCTGTTACCGCTTGCGGCGTAATTCCCAGCGCCGGCTCCAGGATTCCTTCATGCAGAAGAACAACGTCCAGTTCGCGCTGCAGCGGCGAAACATTCGGCAAGAGTTGTGCCAGGTTGACGCCTTCGCGCAACGTCAGCAGGAAAAACGCGCGTTTCTGCGCTCCCGGAGCGGGATAAACGCCGATTGCTCGTTTCGCACGCTCTTCAGTGAGTTTCGCAAGAAGTTTCCTTTTCGCCTCGGTCCTTTCCCCACTGCCCGAGAACGGGAATTCCTCCGCCGCGAACCACGGCTCCAGATATCGCCGCACGCCGCTCCAGGAAAAATCGTGAACGTGCGCTGCCACGCGGTGCCCTGGCAGAATCATCAGCCCTTCGCTCTGCGTGTTGACGAACGTCATCATCACCCGCTCATACGGCGCGTCCACAGCGATTTTTCCGGCACGTGTTCGGCATTCGTTCCGGTAATTCAGCGCCGTCTCATAGCGGTGATGCCCGTCGGCAATTACCAACTTTTGCTCGCTCATTACTTTCTGGATTGCTGCCACACGTTCCGGCCCCGCAATCACCCACAACCGGTGCCAAACTCCGTATTCATCGAGCATTTGCGTGGCCGGCGTCACGCCCGATTCGGCTTCCGCGAGAATCGCGTCAACACGCTTTTCCGCATCCGAATACAGCATGAAAAGCTGACCCGTGTGCGTTTTCGTATGTCGCAGGAGTTCCAGCCGGTCCGCCTTCGGCCCGGAAAGCGTGTGCTCGTGCCGGAAAACGACTCCCGCGGAATACTCCTCGAGCTTTCCTGCGCCGATAAATCCGCGGCGCGTTCGCCGTTCTTCCGTGCCCGGCACCGTATATTCCTGCGTGTATCCGTAAAAAGACGCCGCGGGATCCTGCACCACCACCCTGTTGCGAATCCAATCCTCAATCGCCGCCGCCGCGCGCGTGTAAACATTATTCTGCGGCGTGTCCCCCGGATACATCCGGCCCTTCTCGACGGCAATCAAGTTGTGCGCGTCCGCCGCGTAATATTTTTCCTGCATCGCCGGAGAGATTTTGTCGTACGGCTGCGTCAGCACGCGGTCAAACGCGGCGCGCTCTGGGTTGTAGCGAAAAGCGCGGAAGGGATAAACCTGGGCCATGGAGTCTCCGGAATCGTTTTGTACCGCCAGCGAATCCCTCTAGTTTACGCGAACCCGCCGAAATTCCGAAAAAGTCACACAATTAAATTTCGGCAAAAATTCGGCACGAGATTGATGAATGTTGAAAATTCGCCGTCATATTACAATAGCGAGTTCATGACGCCCCCGAATTACTCTTCCGTGCGTGCGCTGATTTTCGATCTCGATGGCACGCTCATCGATTCTCAGCGCGACCTTATCCGCTCCGTGAACGCCATGCTCCGCGAAATGGGCCGCGAAGAGCTTCACGAAGACACCATCTCCGCCTACATTGGCCACGGCGCCCCGCAACTCGTCGGCCGCGCTCTCGGCGACGGCAGCACGGAGGAAGACCGCCAACGCGCCCTGAAATTTTTCCTCGGCTACTACGAAGATCACAAAATGGATACCACCTGCGCTTATCCGGGTGTTCCCGAAGCGCTGGAGCAGCTCTCCACTTATCCGATGGCCATTCTCACCAACAAGCCCGTGCGCATCAGCCGCCGCATCCTCGAAGCACTCGGCCTGGCAAAATATTTTAGCGCCGTCTACGGCGGCAACAGCTTCGAAACCAAAAAACCCGATCCCCTCGGCGCGCAAACAATTCTTCGCGAATTCTGCGCCGTCCCCACCGAAGCCATCCTGATCGGCGATTCCGAAGTCGACATCCAGACCGCCCGCAACGCCGGCACCCTCGCCGCCGCCGTCAACTACGGCTTCGGCACCCACGACCGCGCCGCCCACCCCGCCGACGTCTATCTCGATCGCCTCACCGATCTCGTCCCTTTGTTAACAGGGTCAACGGGTCATCATTAATGGCCGTCTATTCATTTTCGGGCGGTACCTCTTTATGCACAGTGCAGAGGTGCGGGCCCTTGTCAGCCATATCTGGTTTACGCTGAGATAGTAGCGTGGTGTCTCCAACCCCTCGTATCAGCGGGTGCACAATGAGATCGAGTATCAAATACATCGCCGCATTGATTTGCCTGATGTCACCAGGAATCGCGCACGCGCAAAGTGCGGGTATCGTCGAGTGCCCGCGCACCGGCGATTACGTCTATCTCTACAGCTCCATGACCACACTGGAAGTGCGCATGACGCTACAGTGTGGAGAGACGGTGCAGATCACCGGGCGTTATGATCGCTACTTCGGCGTGCGCACAGCCAAGGGGGAGATCGGCTATGTCCCATTGGAAAGTCTTCTATTGATAAAAGATCAGCCGGGCGCCAAAGCGCCGCAACCAGCGCCAGGGCAGTCCGCGGCGTTACAACCGGCCAGAGAGCGCATGCGGTACGACGCGCCGCCCGCCGCCGCACCAGTTGCTCCCATCCCTTCGGCCTCTCCTTCGGAGTTCACGCTCCGCAATGGGCTGCCAATTCACTTGCAACTCGGCAAGACTATTTCTTCTGCCACCGCCCACGTTGGCGACGTAGTGGATTTGAAGGTCACTGAAGAAGTTGTCGTGGACGGCTTTTCGGTTATTCCGGAGGGAACGTCGGTCATCGGCTTGGTGACCGAAGCGGAACCCAAGAAACGTATGGGCCACGCCGGTAAGCTGGCTGTGAGCATTAACTTTGTGCGGCTCAGAGATAACGAAAAAGCCGCGGTTCGCTCCTTCCAGGAGACCACTGGCTCGAGCGGCTCGACTGCCGCGATTAATCCGCTGTCTTCCGGCAAAGACGTGGTGCTCGCACAAGGGACCGAGATCATCGCCTATGTTGATGGTGACATGTTCTTGAAGAAAACAGCGTTTCAGACCGGAAAAGATCCTTCAAGCACCGCGCCAGCGCCGGCGGAACACAAGCCCTCTCAGCCTCGCGGGTTCTAAAACTCTACACGCACGACGAACTCCTCAAGAAATCCGCAACCTCATCGCTACTGAAGCCCGATAATCGAGCGGGCTGTTTCTAACACTGCGATACATCCGTACTTGCCATTGAGCGCCGCACTTGGCAGACTTTGCGCGTGCTTATTGGCCTGTTTCCTGAACTGGATGCACCCGGCGGAGTGCAACGCGCCGGCCGCCACCTGGCGGCGGTGCTAACGGAATTCGCCGCCAGCCGTGGCATGGACTGCCGGCTGCTCAGCCTGAACGACACTCCAGAGCTCCATAGGATGACGCTGGGGGGCCGCGAATTCGTGTTTACGGGTTGCGACCGCGCGAAGGGGCAATTCACGGTGACGGCGCTGAAGGCGGCGCGTCGAAAAGCAAAAGTGGTGTTGGCCGCGCACCCGAATTTAGGACCGGTGGTACAAGCAATGCAAATGGTGGCGCCGCGGATGAAGAGCATCATCTGCACGCATGGAGTTGACGTTTGGGAACCGCTCAGTGGTTTGCGTCGGCGCGCGCTGCGCCATTCGAATCTGGTTTTGGCGCCCAGCCGTGACACGGCCGATCACGTTGCGGCGGCGCAGGGAGTCGCACGCGATCGCATTCGAATCCTGCCGTGGGCGCTTGATCCGCAATTCGAAGCGCTGCTGATGCCGGGCACGCTAAAAGGCCCGCCGCGCGAGTTTCCAGCCGGGCGCGTTATCCTAACTGTGGGCCGCTGGCTGGCAACTGAACGATACAAAGGCATGGACACTTTGATTACGGCGCTGCCGAGGCTGCTGACGCGCTGGCCGGAAGTGCAACTCGTTCTGGTGGGGACCGGCGACGATCGCGCTTGGCTTGAGGATTTGACGGAAAAAAACGGCGTGCATCGTCATGTGCATTTTCTAACAGGATTAAGTTACTCGGAGCTTGCCGCGTGTTACTCCGCCTGCGAAATTTTCGCCCTGCCTAGCAAGGGAGAAGGATTTGGCCTGGTGTACTTGGAAGCAATGGCCTGCGGCAAACCGGTGATCGGCGGCGCGCACGGCGGTGCGCCAGAAATCATCGAGGATGGCGTAACCGGCTACCTGGTGCCGCACGGGGATCCGATTCAGCTCGCAACATCCATAGAGACGCTCCTGGCGGATCCAGTGCATGCAAG
This sequence comes from Candidatus Acidiferrum sp., assembly GCA_041482215.1. Classification (GTDB taxonomy): domain Bacteria; phylum Acidobacteriota; class Terriglobia; order Acidiferrales; family UBA7541; genus Acidiferrum. Next base: position 66,713 of record JBGPDI010000003.1, read on the forward strand.
AGAAATGGGCGCGCGCGGACGAAAGCGCACCGAGCACGAATTCCGCTTCAATAGTTTCGCGAAATCACTGAAAAAAATCCTGCGCGAACAATGCGAATCCTGAACGTCACGGAAACCTACGCTCCCTTTCTCGAATTCGGCGGCCCCCCTGTAAAGGTGCGCGCGCTTTCGGAAGGACTGGCGCGGCGAGGCCACCAAGTCACAGTGCTAACCGCAGACTGGGGCCTGGAAAAACGTCTGAAAACCGAAGAAGAAAAATCCGCAGCAGAACGATCTCCGTTTGGCTGGCGACGAAATGACAATGGCTTGCAGGCGATTTATTTGCCGACGTGGCTGCGCTACCGCACGGTTAGCTGGAATCCCGCAGTGAAGCGCTATTGCCGGGCGCGTCTACAGAATTTTGACGTCGTGCACATTTTCGGGCTTTACGACTTGCTGGGTCCGGCAGTAGCCGCCGCCTGTGGCAAACGGGGGTTGCCGTACGTTATCGAGCCCATCGGGATGTTTGTTCCAATTGTGAGAAACTTTTTCATGAAAAAGATCTATCACGCGCTTTGGGGAAATCGGCTACTCAAGGAAGCAAACGCAGTTATAGCTACGTCGGACCAGGAAATAGAAGAACTTGCCGCGGGTGGCGTTTCGAAAGAAAAGGTAAGACTTCGGCGAAATGGCGTGGATGTGCCGGCGGCATGGCCCGAGCGCGGTTCGTTTCGCAACGCCAACGATATCTCGCCGGATGCGAAACTGGTCCTCTTCCTGGGGCGCCTTTCCAAAAAGAAGAGCCCCGATTTGCTTTTGCAGGCCTTTGGGAAATTGTTGCAGCGGTCCCCAAGCGTGCCGATGGTGCTCGCATTTGCCGGGCCTGAAGAGAGCAGCGGGATCCAGGCAGAGCTAAATCAAATCGCGTCGCAGCTGGGCGTGCGACCGAAGGTTCGATTCGTCGGGCCGGTTTTCGGAAACTCCAAATGGGCCGCGTACCGAGATGCGGATGTCTTTGTGCTCCCTTCGCAGAACGAGAACTTCGGGAATACCGCTGCGGAAGCAATGGCCGCAGGCACGCCCGTCATCGTGACGGAACATTGTGGAATTGCACCCTTGCTCGCGAACGAAGCAGGACTCGTTGTGCCTCATGAGACCGCCGCCCTAGCGAATGCACTTGAGCGTACCCTGGGTGAGCCGGGACTTCGCGAACGGCTGGTGGCAGGTTGCTCCCGAGTGACCGCCCGGCTCGGTTGGGAGCAGCCCGTCGCGGACATGGAAGCGCTCTACGCGGAGCTTGCTTCCCGGCAGGCAGAAGAGGCAAAATCACATCGAGCGGGGTAAGTGTGCCAACACGACGACATCCAGTCTTTCGGGTGATTTGGAGGAGCAGCAATCTGCTCTTGGCCACCGCCATGGTGCTTTTGCTCTACAGTTGCGTACGGGAGTATTCGGTCCGGAATTATCTCCGGGGATTCTCCGATGCCGTCGTGCCCGCAACGTATACTCCCGAAGAAAAAATTGAAGCCATCCTCAATTGGATGCGCAGCGGCCCGCCACGCCCCCTTGCCGCCAATCCCGATCAGCTGTCGAAGCGTGATCCGGAAACAACGCTGAATTACCGCCAACTTCTTTCCGTGTGCGGCACGGCAACAAATGCCTTTTTGAATCTTTCACGTAGTGCGGGGCTAAACGTGCGCCGGTTGCTGCTACTGACCCCCGATCGAAATACGAAACACGTAGTTGCCGAAGTTTTGATCGATGAACGCTGGATCATCGTCGATCCCACGTACCGCGTAATCCTGCGAGACGCGCACGGATACTTTTTAACGCGCAAAGACCTGCAGAGTCCGGCCGTTTTTTCCGAAGCCATCAGTGCCATTCCCGAGTACCCACGGGAATATACATACGACAATTTTGCGCATGTCCGGGTGGCGCGCCTGCCGCTTGAGGGACTTCATCTGCGATCCATGTTGGATAGGATATATCCGGGGTGGGATGAGGCCATGGACTGGAGCCTGCTCCTCGAGCGAGTGTCCTTTTTCTATCTGGTGCTTTCGGCCTCGGCAACAATCTTCTTTCTATTGCTCCGCGTAGTTCTCGCCTGGTATGCCGACAGCCGTTTGCGAATTCCTCGCTTTCATTTGCGCGAACACATGATTCGCGCGGGCGTGGCCTTCTTCTCGGCGCCGGAAATCAAACAATAGCGTGTGCGGAATATGCGGCGTCGCGTTTGCTTCGCGGAGCGCCGAAGCGGAGTCACGCGTCCGCGCGATGACCGCAGCGATGCGCCATCGCGGCCCCGATGAGGACGGTTTTCTTGTCGGTGATGCGCGTGCGCCGGGATTGGCGCTGGGAATGCGCCGGTTGAGCATTATTGATCTGGCCGGCGGCCGACAGCCAATCTGGAACGAAACCAAGGATGTCGCCGTCATCTTCAACGGGGAACTGTACAACTACCGCGACCTGCGTGAACGCCTCACCCTCTGCGGTCACCGCTTCGTCACACAATCGGACACAGAAATCCTGGTTCATGCATGGGAAGAGTGGGGCGAAGATTCTCTAACCGAGCTGCGTGGCATGTTTGCATTCGCCTTGCTTGATCTTCGCGAGCGTTATGCCACTGCGCCGATTCTTTTTTTGGCGCGCGATCCACTGGGCATCAAGCCGCTGTACTACACGCAGACACCTGATGGGTTTGCCTTTGCTTCGGAGGTCCGCGCGCTATTGGCCTCGGGCTCGGTACCCAAACATTTGTCGCAGGATGCCCTCACCGCATACCTGCTGTTTGGCAGCGTCTCGGAACCAGTAACGCTTCTGGAGGGGGTATTTTCCCTTCCTCCGGGGCATCGGATGCTGCTGCATGTTCCGGAACGGCGGCGCACGCCGCGTGCGCGTCCCTGGTGGGATCCCGCGCTTTCGCCCTCGGCTCGAGATACACAAAAGCCGCGGGATCTTTCGAACGCGGCGAAGAAATTGCGTCCGCTTCTGCAAGAAGCTGTGAGCGCGCACCTCATCGCCGATGTACCTGTGGGATTGTTTCTATCGAGCGGGCTGGATTCCGGCGCGATCGCGGCGCTGGCAGCGAAAGCTCAGTCTGGAATCCAGAGCTTCACTCTGACGTTTCCGGGAACAGCTTTTGATGAGGCAGAACTCGCTCGCGTGGTTGCGAATCGCTGCAAAACAAAACACACAGAAGTGCCTTTGAGTGGAGAATCCGCGCTGGCACGCCTCGATGAGGTTCTCGCCGCTCTCGACCAGCCCACCATGGATGCGATTAATACTTATTTTGTTTCCTGGGCCGCGAGAGAAACCGGGCTGAAAGTTGCTTTGTCAGGGCTCGGGGGAGACGAGCTCTTCGCGGGTTATCAAACTTTTGCGGATACACCTCGCCTTTCGAAACTTATCCGAAGCGCATGGTTCGTGCCCGCAGCCCTGCGGCAAATGACCGCTCCGCTCGTTGCTGCTCTTGCGGCACGAGAAGGTTCGCGCGACGCCGGACGCAAAGCCGCAGCTGCGTGGACCAACCCTGACGTTTTGCCACATCCTTATTTTTTCACCCGCACGCTTTTCCCGCCGGGGCAGCTCGAACGAATCATCGAGCCGCGATTTCGCCCGAGCACTGTAAGCGCGGACGGTGTGACACTGGAACCAACGTGGGTGGGCTGGATGGAACGAACGGCAGACGAAGCGCGCAAGCTGGAGCCGGTCGCGGGAATTTCCTGGCTGGAGATGCGCACGTACATGACGAGCACTTTGCTTCGCGACACGGACAGCGTGAGCATGGCGCAATCGCTGGAGGTGCGCGTGCCTCTGCTCGATACGCAGGTGGTTGAGTTTATCGGAGCGTTGCCGGATACGGCACGCCGCCGTCCCGGCGTTCAAAAAGCCCTCTTGATGGAAGCGCTCGGCGATTTGCTGCCACCGGAAATTCTGGCGCAGCGGAAGCGCACGTTTACTCTGCCGTGGGAGGAGTGGCTGCGCGGCCCGTTGCGCGCGCGGATGGAGGCAAGCTTTGCCGACCCCGTGCCGGCGCTGGCCACTTATCTGCGGCCAGGCGGCATGCGCTCAGTTTGGACGGATTTTCTTGCCGCGAAAACCACCTGGTCCCGCCCGTGGTCCTTGTACGTCTTGAACGAGTGGTGCCGCCAACACCTCGCCGCTTAATCTTCAGGCTGGGGTACACTGACAAATCGCTTTATGAATATTCTTGGAATCAATGCGTACCATGGGAACGCTTCAGCAGCGATTGTCTGCGACGGCAGGCTAGTCGCCGCAGTCGAAGAGGAACGCTTCAACCGCGTGAAGTACGCGGCAGGATTTCCGGCGCAGGCGATTCGCTATTGCCTAAAGGAAGCCGGCCTGACGGTCGCGGAAATAGATCACGTTGCCGTGCCGCGAAATCCGTATGCGCGGCTAGGCACAAAACTCTTCTACGCGCTGCGCATGCCGTCTTTTGCGCGGGAACGCGCCAAAGTCCTCGTCAAATTCACGGGTATTCCCGAAGCGCTGGCGTCAGCGTTCGAAACTGATCCCAAAAAGCTCGGCGCGAAGTTTCACCGTATAGAACATCACCAAGCGCATCTCGCGAGCAGTTTTTTTGTATCGCCGTTTGAACGCGCCGCGTTGCTTTCCGCCGACGGTCTCGGTGATTTCGCCAGCACGATGTGGGGCACTGGCACCGGCAGTAGGATGAAGATCGACGGCGCGATAGCTTTTCCGCATTCGTTGGGACTTTTTTACAGTGCGGTGACGCAATATCTCGGCTTCCTGAAGTTTGGCGACGAGTACAAAGTGATGGGTCTCGCCGCCTACGGCCACCCGGAACACATGGACGCTTTCCGCGACATCGTGCGCTTCGACAGCGCCTCCAACGGAAACGGCTTCCGCCTTGGGCTCAATTACTTCTCGCATCACCGGACGGGTCCGGAAATGTCCTGGGCCGAAGCCGATAAGACGCCGACTCTCGGCAAAATGTTTTCGGACGAAATGGCCAAGCGCCTGGGGCCGGTACGCGCACCCGAAGAGGCGCTGGAAGATCGGCACCGTAATTTGGCCAGTGCGCTACAAGCGCGGCTCGAAGAAGTCTACCTGGGCATGTTAAAAAAGCTTGGCGAGCAAACTGGGCTGAAAGCCGTCTGCCTTGCCGGCGGCGTGGCGTTCAATTGCGTGGCGAATGGGAAAATTTTTGACTCCACGCCGTTCGAACAGGTCTACGTGCATCCAGCAGCGGGAGATGCGGGTTTAGCAGTCGGCGCTGCATACTACGTCTGGCATCAGAAACTCGGCAAGCCGCGTTCCTTCGTGATGGATCATGCTTATTGGGGACCGGGGTATTCACGTGAAGAAATTCGCCGCGCAATCGATTCGAATGGCTTGGTAAAGAGCGGCTACACCGTCGAGGAATGGAACGAAGAAGAACTCTGCCGGCGCGCCGCGGCGATCATCGCGGACGGAAAAATTCTCGGTTGGTTTCAGGGCCGCGCGGAATGGGGGCCGCGAGCGCTTGGCAATCGCAGCATCGTTGCCGACCCGCGCCGCCCGGAAATGAAAGAAATCCTGAACCGCCGGATCAAGCACCGGGAAATCTTTCGCCCGTTCGCGCCGTCCATCCTCGCGGAAGCGACAGGGGAGTATTTCGAGAAGTCCCACCCGTCGCCCTTCATGACCCTGGCCTATTCCGTGCGCCCGGAAAAACGCGACAAGATTCCCGCTCCGACCCACGTCGATGGAACCGGTCGCTTGCAAACCGTCACTCGCGAAGCGAATCCCCGCTATTACGCGCTCATCTCCGCTTTCCACGATCTCACTGGCGTGCCCGTGGTGCTCAACACTTCCTTCAACGACAACGAGCCCATCGTCTGCCGCCCCGAAGAAGCCATCGATTGCTTCCTGCGCACGCAAATGGACGCCCTAGTTCTTGGCGACTTCCTAATCTTTCGCTCTTAGCTCTTGATTTGCCCAAAAAGGGCTCTCAGAAAAGATCACTATCGCGCGGTCAATCTTTATGAACCCACTCGCTTTGCAGCTTCGGCGGCCGCGTCAGAGTTTGCATCACCACGCAATACTGTTCCGTTTTTTCTCGCAATCCACTTATTTGTTCCGGCGTCGCCTTTGGCGCGGCAACATCAAAATGCAAGCGAATGTTCTCAAAGCCGACGGGCACGTCCTTTGATATTCCAAGTGTGCCTCGAAGATCCAAGTCTCCCTCGACTGTGACCTCAATGCGTTCGGTTGGTATACCCATGGCCGTGGCCACCATCTGACAGGTGATTTGCGCGCAAGCCGCCAGAGCTCCGAGCAAAAGGTCACCGGAACAAGCACCTGCGCCGGCGCCTCCAACACCTTTGTGAGCTTCGGCGTGGTAGATGGCGCGCCCGATGTCAACTGAGCATGCGATCGGAGCATCCGCCTGCGCGCCCTTCGCCCGGATCGTGATTTGCGAAGCGGTGGGGTCACTGCGATATTGCTCTTTCAGGGGCTTCTGAAGCGATCGCAGATCCATGGCAACCTCATTCCTTGAAAACTCTATCGCTGCCCGGCACAGATTCGGCCACTCTATCTTGAAGCCGCTCCATCTGCATGCTAGCATTTCGGCGACTCTAAACGGCTGTTTGTCAGGCAAGTACTGACAAACTGCCCGTTTCAAAGCCTCTAGCCTTGATTAACATTTTGTGGCAAGCTCTTGGCATGGGAAACAAAGACAGAGGTAAACGCGAAGTCAAAAAACCGCCAAAGAAGAAACCAACCGCCCATGAGCTGGCTCGGGCGGCGGCGCCGGTCTTCAAGAAACCTGCTTAACGACGTAGCGCCTCCGCGCCACGCACCGCGACGGAAGTCTGTACAATCTTTCCGTGCGAATCCTGCTGCTTAATCTATATTACCCGCCGGACACGTCCGCGACGGCCAAGATGGCGCGCAGCGTTGCGGAGGCTCTTTCGTATTCGCACCAAGTGACCGTGTTGTGCGGCCGGCCTTCCTACGATCCCACCGAGCGCCGCCCGTGGCGAATATTCCAAACAGAGCAGGACGGCCCAGTGCGTATCATTCGCGCTGGTTCTACGGATTTTCCGCGCTTGGACATGAAAAAACGTGTGCTGAATTATCTCAGCTACGTTGCTCTCATCATTCCGCGCGCGCTCTTTGTGCCCTGCGACGTGATCCTGGCGATGACCGATCCGCCGTTTCAAGGCATCGTCGGCGCAATCGTGGCCTTGCTGAAACGCAAACCCTACGTCTACAACATCCGGGACATGTATCCGGACATGGCCGTCGGTGGCTCGATTGTTGGGCCCGGCATGCTCGCGAGGATTTGGGAAAAGCTCCACCGCTGGGCGCTGCGACGCGCGACGCGCGTCATCGTGCTCGGTGAAGATATGCGTGCACGCATTGTTGCTAAGGGTGTGGATCCCACGCGGATACTGGTCGTTCGCGACGGTGCTGAAGTCCTGCCGGCAAATGCTCCGCTCCCGGCCGTGGATCCCGAAGTTGTCCGCGCAATCCGCGGAAGTTTTTCATTTGTCCTTGTGCATGCCGGCAATCTCGGTTTCTACGGGGCGTGGAACACGCTAATCACCGCCGCTCGCAATCTAGCGAGTGAAGGCGTCAGCCTCGTATTCGTGGGCGACGGCGCGCAGCGCGCGCAAATCAAAGCGGCGGCTGGGGCTTCCGGCAATATCCGTTTTCTCGATTTCTTCCCGGCGAGCAAGATACCCTCCGTCCTCGCGGCTGCCGATGCTCACGTCATCACTGTGAAACACGGCCTTGAAGGCGTGGTGGTGCCCAGCAAAATGTACGGGATTCTAGCCGCTGGAAAACCCATCGTCGCGGTAGCACCGAAAGAAACGGATGCCGTATCGCTGGGTGTTCAGCGCGGATTCGCGGTAGCCGCCGACCCGGACCGCCCCGCCGAAGTTGTCGACGTCGTGCGTGCGCTAGCTTCTGACCCAAACAAATTGAGGGCCATGGGGGAGTCGGCGCGAGCCGCAGCTCCCGATTATGATAGAGTCAAGGAATTGCAAAAATTTGTTGATGTCATAGATCATCTGACTATCGACTAAAGATCATGGAGGCAGAGCACGCGTGACGACGCCGGACGGGTTTTGGGCGGGAAAAACTGTTTTCGTAACGGGCGGAGCTTCGTTCATCGGCTCCACACTCACCGATCAAGTCCTGGCGCGCGGCGCGAAAAAAGTCCGCATCGTCGATGACCTGACCAGCGGCCATCTCGACAACATCCGCGAGCATCTCGGCACCGGCAAAGTCGATTTTCTGCAAGCCGATTTGCGCGAACCCGGTGTGGCGCGTGCCGCGATGCACGGTGTTGACACCGTATTTCATCTCGCCGCGGATCACGGTGGACGGGGCTACGTAGACCTTCATCAGGCCGGCCCAGCGTCGAATTTTTTCCTGGACGGGCTGATCTTTGCCGAGGCGCTCAAAGCCAAAGTAAAAAAAGTGGTCTTCGCTTCCTCCGGCTGTGTCTATCCGAATTTCCTGCAATCCGATACCAAGAAGGAGATTTATCTCACCGAGGATCTCACCAAAGGTCCAAACGACGCCGACAACACTTACGGCTGGGCCAAACTGATGGGCGAGTTCACGCTGCAGGCCTACGCTAAGGAACACGGGATGGGCGCCGCTTCCTGCCGCTACTTTACGGTCTACGGCCCGCGCGGAGTGGAGAATCACGCAGTCATCGCCATGATCGCCCGTGCTTTTCTCGGGCAGAATCCATTTGAAGTTTGGGGCGACGGCACGCAAATCCGCAACTGGACCTACATTGACGACATCGTCGAGGGTACGATTCTGGCCGGCGAGAAAATCAACGACGGGACACCGGTCAATCTCGGAACGATGGAGCGCATCAGTGTGATCGATTGCGCGAAAATGGTGTGTGAATTCACTGGCCACAAAGCCGAAATCAAGTATCGCCCGGACATGCCCACCGGCCCTCTCAACCGCGTCGCCGACAACGCTCTTGCCAAGAAGCTCCTCAACTGGGAGCCCAAAGTCCTCTTCCGCGAAGGCCTCAAACGCACTATCGACTGGTACTACGCCACTCGCGACAAAGAAGAAGTGAAGCGTATCTTTACACATATGTTGACCGAACGTTGAGATCGGGCCCTCAACTAACAGGCGCCCCTACAGAATCATCCCGATTGAAGCGAAACTAAAACCGCAGTATTGTGTTAAGGCTGCGTGGGGCAGCCATTTCTAGCTCGACTTGGGAGCCGGACCCCCAATCCGGCGAGGATCATGTGAGTCACCGGCCGCATCACTGTGGCCTGAATCAACTTACCTGATAAAAGAGGTTGCATGGCCGCGGGCCTGCTTGCTTTTTTCATCGCACTCTTTGCATCACTGGCGCTCGTCATTCCCGTGCGCGCACTGGCGCTGCGTGTGGGCATGGTCGATCTGCCCGGGCCGCGCAAAGTTCATCTGACGCCGATACCACTCCTAGGTGGGCTGGCCATGTACGTCGCCGTGGTCATTGCGGTGCTCTTCGCATTCAACGATCCCGCACGGGAGCAAATCGTAGGCATCCTCATTGGCGCGACTCTGGTGGCGGGCGTGGGCATTCTCGATGACCGGGGCTTGCTCCATCATCAAATAAAACTATTCGTGGGAATGCCGTTGGCCGCAGCCGTCCTGCTGATGAGCGGGATTCACGCCCAGTTTTTCAGCGTGCTCCTGGTTGGCCACAGTGGATACATTCTAGACGCCGCGCTTACAGTGGTCTGGGTCGTAGGAATTACCGCCTCCTTCAGCATCCTCGATCACATGGACGGTCTCTGCGCCGGTATCGCCGCCATGGCCTCCGTTTTCTTTGCCATGCTCGCGTATTTGAACGGGCAAACGCTGGTCACCACTCTTGCAGCGGCCGTTCTCGGCGCGGCCACCGGATTTCTGCGCTGGAATTTCAAACCCGCCAAGATTTTTATGGGCGATGGCGGCGCCATGTTTCTCGGCTTTCTGATGGCTACCCTAGGACTCAAATTGCGCCTCGAACACTCCACCCCCCTGGCGTCGTGGCTGGCGCCAATCCTGATCTTGGGCGTCACGATTTTTGACACCACGCTGGTAACGATTTCTCGCTCGCGCCGTGGACTGCTCCCCTTCGCCACGCCCGGAAAAGACCACGCCGCTCATCGCCTTTCAAATCTGGGGCTTGGCCATCGCGGCGCCGTTCTCACATTGTATTTGCTCGGCGCCATCGGCGGCGGTGCCGCTTTGCTCGTCAGCTATCTCTCCGGCCGTTCGGCTATTTTTGTTGGCACTCTAGCCCTCGGCATCATCCTCGCCGGGGTCATATATCTGGAACGGGCGCCCTTTGAGCGCCAGACGCCCAAGAGTTCTTCTGCCTCTTGAACCAACTCTGGCTCACTCGAGAACCTCGCGCGGCTCTTGTTCTGAATCTCTCCGCTGGTTGGTCCTAGCTAGTAGATTCGCTATACTCATCAGGCTCTCTCTTACCCAATTCTGATGCACCCCACGCGGGTCGAGCGGGAAGCAGGCAAATTTTCTGACGTAGGATTCCTCCGGACCGGTTTTCGCGGAGAATTTGCGTCCTTGGGAAGCATGAAAACTGCAGGAAACACGGAAGCACAGCCCTGGTCGGCACCGAATGACCGGGAGGTGATCGTCGTAGGCGGCTCCGCCGCGGGACTCTTCACCGCCGCAAGCGTGGCCCGTGGCGGCCGTCGCGTGCGTGTATTGGAATCAAAACCCCAATTCGAACCTGCCCCTCGCACGTTAATCGTTACCGACCACTTCCGTCATCAAATGGGAGCTGGCGCATGCGAAAGTATCATCAACGAAATCCGCCGCTTCGAACTCTTCACCGACGGCCGCTCCGCGCAAGTCGCGCTGACGAAGCCAGATCTCATCATCGAGCGTTCGCGCCTGATTCCCGCCCTGGCCCGCGAAGCGCAGCAAGCAGGCGCTTCGCTTTCCTTCGATACGCGATTTCTTGGAATCGGCCCGAACGCTCGTGGTTTGCGGCTGGAAGTCGAATCCGGCGGCAAGCGCGAAGAGCTGCACGCGGACAGCGTCGTGGGCGCGGATGGCGCCGCCAGCCGGGTTGCGCGCGCTTCTGGATGGCCGCCGATCGAAACCGTCCCGCTCGTCCAAGCCATCGTGCGCTTGCCGAAAGATTGTCCGCCCGATACCACACGCGTGTGGTTCGTGCCTGATGACACGCCCTATTTTTATTGGTTGATCCCGGAATCCGCCGAGCGTGGCGCACTGGGTGTGATCGGCGAACATGGTGCCGACACGAAACGCTGCTTCGAGCGCTTCCTCGAAAAGAAACATTTGGAGCCACTCGAATGGCAAGGCGCGCGCATCCCCGTTTATCGCGGCTGGGTGCCGGTACGGCGGCAGATCGGTAACGGCGAAGTTTATCTTGTGGGTGACGCGGCCGCGCAAGTTAAGGTTTCAACCGTCGGCGGAATTGTAACTGGTTTTCGCGGCGCGCTCGGTGTGTCGCATGCTCTCTTACAAAATGGCGAGAGCCGCGAGCTTTCAGCTTTGCGCCGTGAATTAGGCACGCACTGGCTGATTCGTCGCGCTCTGCACCATTTTGAGCAAAAAGATTATTCCCAGTTGGTGGATCTGCTCGATACTTCGACACGCCAATCGCTCGGTGAGATCAACCGCGACGAGTCCACTCGTTTATTGTGGAACGTGGTGCGCCGCCAGCCCCGCCTCGTGCTGCTGGGCCTTCGTGGCTTGTTGATGGGCAAATCCGAACGCGCCTAGGACGTGCGGCTCGGTACCGGGTTTATTTCTAGAACAGGTCGAAAGAGTAGATTCGCCCCGCGGTATCCCCAACATAAAACTTCAAGAGATAGGTATCGAAACTCGGATCGCCGATCGTCGCGCCGGCATTCACCAGCCGATTGGCAACGTTCGCTCCGGTTGTTGGATTGATCTTGTACAGATGGCCGTCGGATGAACCCACATACATGAATTCAGTTTGTGGCGGAGAAGTAAAAATAAGGGAAGACGGGTTGGTAATCGCCGGATTGACCCATCCACCTGGTGAAACGGCAAAAACCGCGCTGCATGACGCGAGCGGATAGCTTACGTGAACTTTCGAAACTCCCGTCGCTGTCGAGAAGAAGACATCGTCGTTGAGCGCAGCCGTCTCAATTGGTACGGGGAAGCCGCGAGGGGTTACGCCAAGTGCGGCAGAACTCTGCGCGCAATTGTTGAGGTCTGTGCGCACCGCGTAGAGCAAACCCCCGTTGGTGGTCACGTAAATCACCCGGCCATCAAAGTTTTGCGTCGGCGCCTGATCGGTATCACCAAGATTGAATGTCGCGGAAGATGCTGCCGCGCCGCTGCTGTTCGTGCTGATCTTCCAGAGACTGGGCCTTGCCACTCCGCCATTGGAACGGCTCGAGACCCAGACCATGTTGTTAGCGTAGTCGATATAGGGGGTCCCGCTTACGATGTCCATGTTTCCTGGGCTAAAGGTCCAGACGGTCGCACCGGTATTTCCGTTCAATCCATAGATCTTATTGTTGGTCGTGCTCCCGGCATTACGCGTGGCAACGATGACGAGATCAAACGCGTTCACATAGCTCACGTTCGAATAGGCCTTTACCTGCACCGCGGCGGCGGCTTGAAAAACACTGCCTGCACCTGTGGTCAAGACCGCCGTCTGCCATAGCACAGCGCCGGTGTCGGTTCGAAAGGCATACACGGTGCCATCGCCGTCGGCCACATAAGCAACCGCGCAGACGTTCTTGCAAGTCGGGTTGGAAGTATCGCTGGCGGCAATAAGGGATGGCCGACCCTGAATCGTTCCACCGGTGACTCCAATTACCCCGCCCGGCTGGTAATTCCTCTGGCCGTTGACCGCGGACATCGCATGCAGGGTGTTATCGTTTCCGCCGGTCACAACAATATTCCCGGGATCCAGGGCTGGTGCCGCGAGAGTTGTTGCACTCGTCTTGTAGCTCCAGTTTTTGTTTGCTCCACCACCGGTCACTGTGGTGTTTGATTGTGTTGCGGTATTGCCGAAAGAATAGTGGGGCGCGGCCGAAGTAGCCGCTCCCGCAATGGCCGTGGCATCGTGCGTGTACGCTTTGTAGGTGTACTGCGTGCTCGGAAGGATGATGCTGTTGTCTCCGTTTTCTTCGAAGGCGGTCACGGTGGCGAAAGCGTTGGTATTTGGCGCGATAAATTGTCCCGCAATGGGCTGCGCTCCGGTCACGTAAACCGTTCCGTCCGCGGGAGCAAAAGTCGGCGCAACCGCTCCAGGTGTCCGCGCGAACAACACGCCATCGTAGTTAGCGCTTGTGGAACCGCTTGGGAAAGTCCAGTTCAGGGTAATTTCCGAAATGCCGAGAACGGGAGCGCTCAGCGTAACGTCGCGCAAATATCGCAAATTAAGCGTCGGCTGGTTGGCCGCGATGTTTTCTCGCGTTCCGTAAAATGGCGACAACGCATTGGCGGACTCTCCGCCAACGGCGGCTGTTGGCTCGGGCTCCGTGTAACGCCGGGCCAGAAAATTGTCGAAGTCGTAGTTGACCGGATCACCGTCGTAGACGAAGAGTCCGACCGAGCCGGTGGTCGTGACGTTTCCATCTCCCACGATGGACGGCGCTTGCAACACGCCGTTCACGTAAGTGCGCAGTGTTGCCGGGCTTCCGAAAAAAGCTCCGCCAACTGTGTAAAACGTGGCGTTGTTCCAGGCATACAAGGGCTCTTGCAAACTATTGAATGTGCCGGCATTCCAGTACGCGAGTTGGGACACTCTCTGATCCGGATTCGCCCCGACGGTAATGAACTGCAAGCAAGAGCGGTACGCGGTCATGTTGACGGTAGTCGTTCCACCCACGCGCCCAACTGGACATCCGGTACTTTCAAGGCCTGCCGCAGTAGTCATGCGCACGTCGGATTGAACGAAAATGTCTCGCTCGTTGGCAACAGCGGTGACGTAAATAAGATTTCGGTTCCCGGTGGTTGCATTTGATTCGCGCAGGACCCGGTTCGCCCCAACATCAGCAACCACATTCCAGGGGCCGCCTCCTTGCACCGTCCAGCCCGCAGGTGGCTGGCCAACCGTATCGCCGTCAAAGTTGTCGTACGCAAGATAAACGTTGTTCAGGTTTGCAGGCGGAGCAGGCGCGTTAGCGTTGCCATAGAAAAGCGAATAGCTCGCGTCAGCCCCATTGGCAGCGATGTCCGCTTGCAGCTTGAACCAGACAGTGGTGTTCGCGGTGTTGCAATTGATGACCTGCCGGTCCAGTTGCGTCCAGGTGTTGGCGGCGAAGCGCGCGATTCGCAAGTCATTGCAATCGGAGCGCATCTTTCCGTTGGTAATTAGAGTCGCCGTATTTAAGCCGGTAATCTGGGAACTATATCCGTTGTACCCATTGAATGGCGCGTTCGCCCCGGCAGTCACGGTGATCGCGCGGACAAACGACCACGTCGCTCCATCTTCCAACTGATCTTTCACCAGCAACCCGTAATTCGGAATCGTCCCGTTGATCCAGCCCTGCGGCACATTCGTCGAGGTAGAATCGCCCCGCACGTTAAACGAAATCGCGGTTCCTGCAACAGTTCCGGAAGGTTGCGTATCCGTCGCGGTGGGATCGAAGTCCCCTCCTGCCGTCGTCCAATTCACCGTGCCACGCGAATTCCAGGTAACGCCCGTTTCCGTCCAGTCGGTAGCGCCCCCGGTGATGCGATGCACTTCCTGGCCTCGGCTTAAGAATAGCGGCGTAGTGGGAACGAGATTCAAGGTTGAGGTTTTTACCGCTGTGTTCGAATTCAAACCCGTTGTGCTGAGATCGAAGCGCACCAGCGAACGCTGATTCGCAGCCTGCGCCGTGTGCGTGGACATCGTCGTCGTTGTGCCATTGTTGACGGCGGGCGCCGCTTGGCCAATGGACGCGTCGCGTGTCGACGTCACCGCTTTTTGCTCATCGGAGCGCAGCGGCGTCGGAGGGCAGACGAGCAAGAGCACCAGGAACACGCGCGTCGCGATACCGAGACTGCGTCGATAAATCCGGGAATCTGTCTTCATGACTGCGCCCCTTAAACGCGCGAACCCATTCTCATCGTCTCGCTTCTACTTCCTCTTTGGTCGCGGCTGCGGTCACGGGCTGAGGGGGGACCAGGGTGAATTCCGACTGGAACGCAACGCGGTCATCGAGCAGCACGGAAACGTGCCACGTCCCACTCAGATTCCTTTGGGTAATGTAAGTTCCAGCCACGGGCAACACAGTAAGCACCGCGGAATCCCCTCGGCTCTTCATCAGCAACGAAGAAATTCCTTCCGCGTGAACCTTGTTCGCATCCCTCATCAGGTGTCCCGCTGGCGCGGGAGGTGCAACTACGTTCGGAACGCCCGGCGCCATCGCCGCGAAAAAAACAGCTCCACCACCAATATTGAATTGCGTTTTTTGCGAGGAATACGTGCTGCCATCTGGCAAAAAGAACTGCACCGTCTGGACGTGTTGTCCGCTTACCCCCGGCCACACCACAAATACAAACAGGTCTCGCAGGTCCGCAAGAATGAAGCTATCCTGAGTCGTGCGGCAGGAAGTATCGGCCGTTTCACAATAGAAAATTTCCGGCCCTCGGGGAGTAGGGCGCGGCTTGGGGAGCCGCACTACGAAAGAAGGGCTGGCCTTCTCCGCATTGGCCTTGACGGCGCCGCTCGAAGATTGGGCAACTGCCTCCTGGGAAACTCCCAGGAACGCACCAAGCGCAACCAAAACCAATACAGCGAGACGAATGCGTCCCATATCTGCCTCCGCAGACCAATACCGCAGCGGGAATCCGAGAGGATGACCCTGTTTTCAAACTATCGGGCCAGGGAAGGCCTGTCTATAGACCTAACGTTTGAAGTTCCTAATAAACACGGGTATCGAGCTTCCCTCTGCGCAGGCTATAGCCCCTCCAAAGCCGTGGCTTTTGGCAGCACTCTCTGAGGGGAGGCTTTGTTACTCCAGGGGAATAGGTCAATATAGATAGCCGCCATCCGGTCGCGGACCGGCTTCGCGCCGGGCAAATTCGTCACAGGGAGAGTTCGTCTTGCGTCTTTCAGTCATCGGGTGCGGATATGTAGGTCTTGTTACGGGAGCCTGTCTCGCCGAAGCCGGACATGACGTGGTTTGCACCGACATCGATCGCGAACGAGTCGCCAAACTCAATGCCGGCGGCGTCCCGATCTACGAGCAGCATCTGGACGAGATTCTAGCGTCAGCCCATAAGGCCGGGAAGATTTCCTATACCGCCGACGCCGCTGAAGCCATCCGCTTTGGAGACGCCATCTTCATCTGCGTAGGCACTCCGCCCAAGGATTCCGGCGAAGCCGACCTATCGGCCATTGACAACGTCGCCCGCCAAATTGCCGCGGAAGCGAAATCGTCCAAGCTTGTCATCGAAAAAAGCACCGTGCCAGCCCGCACGGGCCTTGAACTCAGCCGCGCTCTCGCCGCTTATTCCAAAAACACCAGTGTGAAGCACCGCGTTGCCTCCAATCCCGAATTTCTTCGCGAAGGGACCGCTGTCACCGATTTTTTTCATCCCGACCGCATTGTTGTGGGCGTCGAGGATCCTTCCGCCGCCGCGGAACTCCGCGAAATCTATAAACCGATTCTCGAAAAGAGCTTCCGCTGCCCCATTCACAAGGGACCATGCCCCACGGGCCACAAAGCTGAATTCCTAGTCACCACCATTAATAGCGCCGAGCTTATCAAGCACGCTTCGAATTCTTTCCTTGCTCTGAAAATCAGTTACGCCAACGTGATCGCCGATCTCTGTGAAAAAATCGGCGCCAACGTCGAGGAAGTTACCCACGCCATGGGACTAGACGCGCGCATCGGCGGACAATTCCTCAAAGCGGGCCTGGGCTACGGTGGTTTTTGTTTTCCAAAAGACGTGCAGGCCTTCATTCACCTTTCAGCTTCTGTGGGAGTGGACTTCGACATCCTGAAGGCCACCGAGCGCGTAAACAAACAGCGCATCGATCGCTATTTTGAAAAAATCCGTCAGGCTCTATGGGTGGTGAAAGGAAAGCGTGTCGCCGTTCTTGGCTTGGCCTTCAAAGCCAACACCGACGACGTCCGCTTCGCCCCCGCGCTGGAAGTCGTCAAGCGTCTCCTCGAAGAAGGCGCCGTCGTCCACGCTACCGACCCCGAAGGCATGCCGCGCACCAAGGCACTCTTTCCCCAAGTGCACTATCACGAAGATCCCTACAACGCTTTGGAGCACGCCGACGCCGCGCTCGTTTGCACCGAGTGGGACGTGTTCCGCAAACTCGATTGGGATCGCGCCGGATCCGTCATGGCCCGCAAACTCATCATCGATGGCCGCAATCTCTACACGCCTCGAGCCATGCGTGAAAAAGGCTTCGAATACTATTCCTTCGGCCGCGAATAGTTTTACGATTCAGTTTTCAGTCACCATGGATGGCGTCTTTATCCCCTTCATTTCCGATCAAACACTTTCTTGAAATACGCCAGCGTCAGCTTCAACCCTTCTTCCAATCCTACTTTCGGCTCCCACTTCAGCACTCGTTTCGCCTTCGCGATGTCCGGGCACCGCCGCTTCGGATCATCCTGCGGCAACGCCTCGAAAACAATCGGTGGAGCATCCTTAAAATTTTTCCGAATGCGTTCCGCAAACTCCAGAATCGTAATCTCCTGCGGATTGCCCACGTTTGTAGGCAAATGCTCATTCGACATCATCAGCCGGTAGATCCCCTCGATCAGGTCGGTCACATAACAAAAACTGCGCGTCTGTTTTCCATCCCCATAGATCGTCAGCGGCTTCCCGCTCAGCGCCTGAAACACGAAATTTGGCAGCGCCCGCCCGTCATTCAGTCGCATGCGCGGCCCATACGTATTGAAAATTCTGACGATGTGCGTATCCACCTTGTGATACCGGTAATACGCCATTGTCATCGCTTCGGAAAATCGCTTCGCCTCGTCATAAACCCCTCGCGGCCCGATCGGATTGACGTTTCCCCAATACTCCTCATGCTGCGGCGAAACTTCCGGATCGCCGTAGCATTCGCTCGTGGAAGCCAGAAAAAACTTGGCATTCTTCGCCAGCGCCAGATCCAGCGCATTCTTCGTCCCCATCGAACCCACCATCATCGTTTCGATGGGATGCTTCAAATAATCAGGCGGGCTCGCCGGCGAAGCAAAATGCAGCACGTAACCCACTTTTCCCGCCACCTTCAGCGGCTTGCTCACATCCGCCTTCTGAAACTTGAATTTCTTATTTTTCGCCAGGTGGCTCAGGTTCCCCTTCGCCCCGGTAATAAAATTGTCTAGCGCCAGCACTTCCCACCCTTCCGCCAGCAGCTTGTCGCAAAGATGCGACCCCAGAAATCCTGCTCCGCCCGTCACTACCGCCCGCATGCACCCTCCTTCAAAAAAGCAATTGCACAGTGTAGCTTGGCCCGCTGCAACATCCAAACGCCTGCTCCGCGGATTGCCCGCGCCCCTGGGAATCGATTTGTTCCCCTGCTGCGTTCATCAGCCTTGCGTCATCTGCGAAACTCCATTACGCTGGAAAAGTTGCCAGCGGTGGCCCCCCTCACCCGCTATCGATTCTTCTAGGCGCAATTCAAATTCATTTCCACGAAGGATGGCGTATGGCGCGCAAAATCATTTGGGCGAGACTTGCTGTGGCACTGGCGCTGACTCTGCCCTTGACCGCATGCAAGGACACCGCAACTCTGCAAGAGAACGAACACTTGAAGGCTCAGGTGGCGGAACTTCAAAAAGAGAACGGCCAGATGGGAAACGATCTCGAAACTGTCACTGCTGCCCGCGATGCGCTGACGAAAGAGAACGCGTCCCTTAAAGCCCAGTTGAAAGCCGGGAAAACGAAGCACTCCGGGAAGAAAGCTTCAACTCACAAACGCCGTACGAGCTAACCGGCACGGTAGTTTTCAAGATGCGCACGCGGCTTTGTCTGCGCAACCAAGTTTCTTTTTTCATCATCCAAAAGGGGAGGATCACAATATGAAAACGTTTGAGGTGCATTTTCGCTATCGCGATCGAACAGAGGCAACCGTGGAATCAACGGTGAAGACGGATGCATCAAGTCTTCCCGGAGCGGTCGGTAAGGCAACACGTGAGTTCGTCAAAGGCCTGGATCGCAAGCAGAGATTCGACATGAACAAGAACGGTCTCGAAATCTCGGCCAAGCCGATCGGCACGGCTACCGGAGCACCTGCAAAGGCATCCGCCGAAGCCGCCTCAAATTAACAGGTTGGCAGAGCTCGAGCGCATCAGGCGTTGAATGCTTTTTTCTTGGGCCAGCTACGGCTTAATGTCCGGAATGTTCGCATCGGTATCGGACTTCAGCGATACCGCGCCAGGAATATCCACCGGCGCATTCTCACCCTGACGGGTCAGATATAGGACGAACGGAGTGAGTTCGAAGGGTGTCACCTCGCCTTCGCCCGCCCTGCCTACCGCCTTGGACTTCAGCATATGCAGCTGATTGTTCCATGGCTCAACCTTGATCCGCCCGCCAAGCGGAAGCGCCGCAATCATGTTGTCCGCTGGCTTTGCTGCTGGCGCCTGCGCAGGGTTGGGTGGCACGCCAGCGCTGGTCAAGCTTGTCGCCACTCTGTTGCCCAAGTGCGGACTCACGAGATTGGGGATCTCCTTCGCGCGGTTGTTCAGCGCTCGGAGGAAAAGTTGCGCGTTTACGAGATGATCCTGATACGGCGAATTCTTTAGTAATTCGATGCCCTTGTGCATCGCCGCCAGTTCCTCTTCCGGTGTATGCGTAAACCCGAAGTGATGGAATGTTTCCTTTTCGTCGAACCGCAAGCGGTTGAAGAACGCGTACTCGGTGCCCATGCGATGGCCTAGCACGACATGCCCAAGCTCGTGCGCCAGAATCTCCGCAAGGCTCGCCTCGTCCGGAAGCACGTCCACCAGGCCGCGGCTCAGCACGATCGTGTGGCCCATCGTAAAAGACTCCATCGTTGAGGTCATCAGTACGCGGCAACGCACAGCTGGCTGGATATCCAGATTATTCGTGACCTCCAGGTTGTTGATGACCGTCTCCAGCACTTTGTCCACGTCTCCATACGGCGCCATCAAGCCCAGTTTCTGCATTTTCACTGCTACGTTGTCTTCGGCCTGGCGCCCCCACGCGCGCTTTGCCTCGAGCGGCGAGTAGTCGTTTGCAATTTCACTCTGATCCTTCACTGGCTTCGGCGCTTCCACAAACACCTTGCTTAACTCTTGCTCTTCCTGCGTGTGACCAGGGGCGTAGCTCCACAGCCGCGTCTGCGACCGGAATGACTTCACCACCGTCTTGCCGATTTCTTCGCTGTAGATGAAAGACGGGAGCCATTCATTCTTCCCTGCGTTTGTGCGCCAGCTATCGAAATTGAAGTAGTAGCCGGTTTTGGATCGCCCGCCGTACCCGCCGTTGAATCGCACGATGTGGTAATCCTGATCTTCCACCCATATGCGGCCCGCAAAACGCCCTTTGTCGTCCTTCGATATTGGGTCAAGATCGAAGACCAGGCAGCGAACTTCACCCAAAAATTCCCGGCCCACATAGTCAAACTTGTAATGCCTGCGATCGAAGCCGTTGGTGTCCAGATAGATCATCTGCAGGAATCCGCGCGGGAGGAATTCCATCGAAAAAAAACTCCCCAATCCGCTGAACATGTTGTGCTTGGTTCGAGTACCACTGACCAGTGGCTCGAGCTCCACGCCCTTCGCAAGCTCCGCCCGCCCGAGAAAATACTTATCCCCGTTCGCCACTGCGCCCTGCGTCTTGTCTGGCCGCAGAACTTGGATGTACGTTTCCACGATCGGCGAGTACTGGCGAAGTGACTGCACTTCCGCCTGCTCTTGCACCACGATCTTGTCCACAACTTCAGTAAGCGTCGGCTGTTGCTGCGAGGCCGCGGTCAGCGGAATCGCGCCCACCGCCAGGGCCACGGACAATATCTTCAAGGCACGCATAATGCCTCCTAAACTGTGCATCTCGGATATAGCTGGTTCCTTGCAGGCTAGGCCTCGGGAACGGCCGTGCCACCTGTACTGAGGGCTAGTTTAAGTTCAGTTGTACCTGCGTACTGAACCTATACCGGGGCTTGTACTTCCCTGGCATCGCGTACCTCCCTCGCCGGGACACACACTTCATACATGTGTTCGCAAAGAACAGAAAACGCCATGTCCTATACCGGACAGTATTAAGGATCGGATGTTTCTATACTGGCCCAAGAGTGGCAAGCGACGTCGGCTGATGGATTGTCGAGTGTTCCGACTGCGCATGCCAACCCACCAATCAGATTGCAGATCGTAGATAACAAACTTAGTTGACCCGATGGACCCTACGGAACCGTGGGATCATCGGGCAGAAGGAAACACAATGCGTATGATTTTTTCGATTCGTTCACTGTTGCTCACACTTGGATTGCTGGCCCTGTCGGCCGCAGCTTCCGCGCAAATTGGAATCGGTGTCTCGATCAGGATCGCACCGCCTGAACTTCCCGTTTATGAGCAGCCCGTCTGCCCGGAGGACGGCTATATTTGGACCCCCGGTTACTGGGCTTACGGTGATAGCGATTACTATTGGGTGCCCGGAACTTGGGTCATGGCTCCCGAAGTCGGCTATCTCTGGACTCCCGGCTATTGGGGCGACGACAATGGCGGCTACTTCTTTCACGAAGGCTATTGGGGAACACAAGTCGGCTTCTACGGCGGCATCAGTTACGGCTACGGCTATTTTGGCCACGGTTACGAAGGCGGCCGCTGGGACAACGGTCATTTCTTTTACAACCAGTCGGCGAGTCGTGTGAACGTCTCCATCACCCGCAATGTTTACAACACGCGAGTGGAGAACAACTACAACACCAGTCGCGTCAGCTTTAATGGCGGCAGAGGCGGCGTAAACGTGCGCGCCACATCACAAGAAGAATCGGCTTCTCGCGAAAGACATATCGCGCCCGTCGCCGCACAAACAGAGCATGTCCGATCCGCCCGCGCCAATCCTGAACTTCGCGACTCCGCCAATCACGGTAGGCCTCCCGTCGCCGCGACAGCTAGACCTGACTCTAATAGAGAGAGTGGCGCCCCAACCGGTAGAGATGGTGGAACTGTTCGTAATTCTCCAGCCGCATCCTCGAACAACACCAACAGACCGAACACTGAAACGACTCGTCCAACGGCCGAGACAAACCGCCCGAACAACGAGACTACTCGTCCCAACGTGGAGACCACTCGCCCTGGTCCCACCGTCCACGCCAGGGATATTCAGCCAGTGGAAAGGCCTGCGGCCCCAAATACTGGCAATGCCAAGCGCGATCAGAAATACCAGCAACAGCAGCAAAAACTTCAAACGCAGCAGGTTAGGGAGCGCCAGACGCTTCAGAACAAACAGGAGCAAGATCACCAGCGCTACGAACAAAAGCCGGCGAATGAACCGAGACAACAACAGCTCGAGCAGAAGCACCAACAGCAAACACAACAGCTGTCACAAAAACACACTCAGCAGCAACAACAAATGCAGCAGCGCCAGCAACCACCTGCGCACCAGAACGCGCCCAAGTCAGAGAAACAAAAGCCCTAATCGGCCAACGCGAGGTTTATAGGGCCGAATGTACAGTCTTCGGCCCTGTTTCCTTTAGTTTCCCTGACTACTCATACCGCAGCGCCACGATTGGATCCACGCGCGTTGCTCGCCGCGCCGGTATCCAGCACGCCGCTAGCGCCACCGCCAGCAGCGCGACGGTAACAAGCACAAACGTTTCCGGATCGGTGGGTTTCACACCAAACAACAAACCGCTCATCAGCCGCGTCAAGCCAAACGACGCCGCCAGCCCCAGTGCCACTCCAATCAGCGCCAGACGCAACCCCTGGTTCAACACCATTCCCAAAACATTTCTCGGCCCTGCGCCTAGGGCAATCCGCACGCCCATTTCTCGCGTCCTCTGGCTGACTGCATATGCCATTACTCCGTAAATCCCCACCCCCGCCAGCAACACCGCGAGTCCCGCAAATCCAGCAATCGCTCCTGCATTGAATCGCTGCGAAGCCACTTCCGCGGAAAGCACATCATCCATCGTCTGCACGCCGTACAACGGCAAATTCTTGTCCAGACCGCTCACTTGCTCTCGCACCGCAGAAACCAGGCTCAACGGCTCAACCGATGTTCGCAGCACCAGCGTCATCATGAATCGTGGCCACTGCAGCGCCGACGCTGTCGCCTCCGGCATGATGTCACCCGCCAGCCCGCGCTGCTTCGTGTCGCCTATTACTCCCACAATTCTCCAGGTTTTTGGGCCACCCGGTCCCGCTCCCCCCAAACCCGCCGTGAACCCTTTGCCGATGGGGTCTTCTTTTTCAAAATACCGCCGCACAAATGCCTGGTTGACCACCACGGCATTCGGCGCATTTGCCCCGTCGCGCTCATCCAGCAAACGCCCCTCGATCAGTGGCACACGCAGTGCCGCAAAATATCCCGGCGTCACCGCATTGATCCGCGCCGTGGGAACATTCTCCATGTTAAGTTCCGTCGGCGCTTGTCCTTCCATCATGATCGTCGAGATCATCACATTCCCGCGTAGTGGAATCGATGCCGTTGCTCCCGCAGACGCTACTCCAGGCACCGCCTGAAAGCGGCCCACGAGTTGTTCGAAAAACGCGCGTTGCAACTCAACCGACTGATACTGATCCAGCGGCAGCGCCACTCGCGCGGTCAGCACCCCATGCGGATCGAATCCTGTCTGAATCGCCGTCAATTGGTGAAAGCTCTTCACCAGCAGGCCGGCACCGATGAACAGCACAAACGAAAGCGCGATCTCCGCCACCATCAGCGCCCTCTGCGCGCGGCGTGTGCCCGTCCCCGATCCGCTTTGCGGTCCGGATTCCTTCAGGGTATTGTTCAGCGGCACGCGAAACGCGGCCAGCACTGGCGCCAGCCCAAACAAGATTCCTGTCAGCAGCGACACTGCCAGCGTAAACACCAGCACTCTCAAATCCAGCCGCGCTCCCTGCAAATGCGGAATATTCGCCGGTCCATACCGGTGAATCAGCCGTAGTACGCCGTCCGCCATCAAGAGTCCCGCCACGCCTCCAGCCAACGCCACCACCGCGCTCTCCGTTAGAAGTAGCATCGCCAATCGCCAGCGTCCCGCACCCAAGGCTCCGCGAACCGCTACTTCTTTTTCCCTCGCCGCCGCACGCGCCAGCTGGAGGTTCGCCACGTTCGCGCACGCGATCAACAGCACGAATCCCACAGCTCCCAGCAGTATCAGTAGCGCCGGCCGCACATTGCCAATCTCGTGGTCATGCAGCAAAAACACTTGTGCCTGCCCGTCGCCCAGCCCTTTGATATGCGCGGGAAGGTTTTCCAGCACGCGCTTGTTGATCGCATCGAGTTCACTCACCGCGCTTTCCACTGTCGCGCCTGCACGCAGCCGTGCCACCACGCTCAGCGGCTGGATCATCACCATTACGCGCCCGTTCGAGGCCTGTATGCTGCTTTCCGCCAGTTGAAACGGAACCAGAATATCCGCCGGGCTGTTGTCCAAAAATTCGAAATCCCGCGGCAGCACTCCGATCACGGTGTACGGCGCGTCGTCCAGCGCCACCACTCGTCCGATCACCTTCGGGTCCGCGCCAAAGTTTGATTTCCATATCGCGTTGCTCAACAGTGCCACTTTTGGCCCGCCTGGACGATCTTCTTCCGGCATAAAATTCCGTCCCAGTTGCGGCGTGACCCCCAGCACCTCCAGGAAACTCGCCGTGGCGCGCGCACCTCGCAGCCGTTCTGGGCTCCCTGCGCCCGTCAGCGTATATTCCGCCGCAGCCGAATACGCCGCGATGGTTTCAAATACGTGGCTCTGCGTCCGCCATCCCGCGTACTCATCCGCAAATACAAGATTCTGCCCCTGCTGTCTTACAACGTTTGTCGCCCATACCAGTCTCTCTGCATCCCGGTAAGGCAGCCCTCGAAAAAGCACCGCGTCCACCACAGAGAAAATCGCAGTGTTGGCCCCGATTCCCAGCGCGAGCGTAAGCACTCCCACAACCGCGAATGCCGGCGACTTCCTCAGCATGCGCAATCCGTACTTCACGTCCTGCAGTAAACGCTCCAGCCACACCAGACTCCAGACTTCGCGCGTCTCTTCCTTAACCCGCGTCACGTTTCCAAATTTGCGCATCGCCGCATACCGCGCTTCTTCCGCCGTCATGCCGCGCTCGATGTTGTCCTGCGTTTCCCTCTCGATGTGCTCGCGAATATCCTGGTCAAGCTCCTCCAAAATGCGCTTGCTGCGTTTCATGATTCGCCCCTTTGCTTCGCCGGCCGGAGAATCCGCGCGATCGCTCCGGCAAACTTGTCCCATTTGCTGGTCTCGGTGGCCAATTGACGCCGGCCCCTGGCCGTCAACCGGTAGAACTTGGCCCGTCGGTTGTTTTCCGACGTGCCCACCTCAACCGAAATCCACTTTCGCTTGATAAGCCGGTGCAGCCCTGGATAAAGCGACCCCTGCTCCACTTGCAGCACATCGTCGGAATTGAATTCAATCGCCTTTGCGATGGCGTGCCCGTGCGCCGGCCCTAGCACCAGCGTTCGCAGAATCAGCAGGTCCAGCGTTCCCTGCAGCAGCTCAACTCGTTCTTTTTGTTCTTTAGTAGACATTCTAGGTGAACTTAAAGGCCTTCCAGTAGAATGTCAACCCGAATATTCTTCGTCTTGCGCCATAGCCTCACACTCTGACGGTCCGCCGGCTTCCCTGCAGCGTTCATTGTTTGCAGGTGACCCATGCGGTTTTTGTGTATAATTTGTGAAATTTGCTTTTGGATAGGTGGCTCTTGGCTTCAGCGCAAACCCCAAACCTTTGGATCCCCGTCTGTTGCGAGCGTGTCATGCGCTACAACCTCTTCCTCCAAAAAGACGGAGCCGCGTACGGTTCGCTGGTCTGCACCGTCTGCAGCAAGAACGTCACCTTCGAACTGGAACATCTCGCCGATTTGAGCGCCTACGGAGATGGCGCCCGCGTACTCAACATGCTGGGCTCTCCCAAGCCGCCCAATGTGGAGCGCAAAACCGCGGCCGGGGAAGCCGCTGCAAACGACCAAACACTTTGACCTGGTTCGCCGCCTTCTAAAGCGCGAGCTCACCAATGATCGACGAGACCATCTCTCACTTTCGCATCATCGAAAAACTCGGTGCTGGCGGAATGGGTGTGGTCTACAAAGCCCTCGACACCCGCCTCGACCGCGCCGTGGCCCTCAAATTTCTTCCCGATAACATGGCGCAGGATTCCCAGGCATTGGAGCGCTTTCGCCGCGAAGCCCACGCCGCTTCCGCTCTCAACCACGCCGGCATCTGCACCATCTACGACATCGGCGAGCAGGATCATCGTCCCTTCATCGCCATGGAGTTTATCGACGGCGAAACCCTGCGCCAACATATTCATGGCCACCCGCTTCCTCTTGCGGAGATCCTCGACCTGGGGATTCAAATTTCCGATGCTCTCGACGTAGCCCATGCCGAAGGCATCATCCATCGGGACATCAAACCCTCCAACGTTTTCGTCACCAAACGCGGACAAGCAAAAGTTCTCGATTTCGGTTTGGCCAAACTCGTCCCCAAAGATTTCCTCCAGCTCAATCCCGAAACCACTCCGTCCAAAGCGTCTCAGGATTCCTTCTCCATCGTCGGTGTCATCAGCGGCACTCCCGCCTACATGTCGCCCGAGCAGGTTCGCGGCGATGATCTCGACCTCCGCACGGACATCTTTGCTCTGGGCCTTCTGCTGTATGAAATGGCCACTGGCCGGCAAGCCTTCAGCGGCAAAACCGGTGGCGCGGTGATCGAAGCCATCCTCACCCGTTCACCAGCTTCCGTGCATAGTTTGAATCCTGAGATTCCCCCACCGCTGGAAGAGATCATCAACAAGTGTCTCGAGAAGGACAGAGACTCTCGCTACGCAAGCGCAGCAGCCATCCGCTCCGATCTGCAACAGCTCAAGCGCATATCGGAATCTGGCCAGATCATGTCCTCTGCCACGTCCACCCTACCCGCTGTACCCACTCCAACTCGTGTTCCCCGCTTCGATTGGAAAACTGTAGCCGCCGGAACTGCACTCCTCGTAGTTCTATTGGTTGTTGCAGCCCGTTTCTACGATACCCGTCGCGCCCACGCTTTGAGCCAGACGGACACTATCGTCCTCGTCGGTTTCACCAACAAAACGGGCGATCCCATTTTCGACGACACCCTCGGCCAGGGTCTTGCCGCCCAGCTCCAGCAATCTCCTTTTTTGAGCCTGGTCTCCGAGCAGCGTATCCAGCAAACCTTGCGTCTCATGGGCAAGCCGCCGGACACCAAGCTTTCCCCCGAGATTGCCAGTGATCTCTGCCAGCGCGCCGGAAGCAAAGCCTATTTGACCGGCTCCATTTCCAGCATGGGAAGTTCGTACGTCATCGGCGTTAATGCAGTGAACTGTCAGACCGGCGATTCCCTCGCCCAGGAACAAGTCACCGCCAATGGTAAAGAAAACGTTTTAAAGGCCCTCGGCACCGCTTCCACCCAGCTTCGTGAAAAACTCGGCGAGTCCCTCAAGACCGTCCAGAAACTCGACACTCCCATTGACCAGGCCACCACTCCTTCTCTCGAAGCTCTTCAGGCCTACAGCTTGGGGCGAAAAACCATGATGGGAAAGGGCGACTACACTGCTTCAGTACCCTTGTTCCAGCGCTCCATCCAGTTGGATCCAAAATTCGCCATGGCTTATGCCAGCCTCGGCACTACCTATCACAACCTGGGAGAAAAAATCCTCTCCGCGGAAAATACCAGGAAGGCCTACGATCTTCGCGCTCGCGTCAGCGAGTGGGAAAAGTTCTACATCGAATCCCACTACCATCACTTCGTCACTGGCGACATCGAAAAAGCTCGGCAAGTGTATGAACTCTGGACACAAATTTATCCGCGCGAGCAGGTGGCGCCAAACAATCTTGGCGTCGTCTTCCAGACTCTCGGGCAGTATGAAAAATCTTTAGCGGAGTTCCACGCGGCACTCCGCCTCGGACCCTCGGAGAGCATCCATTTCGGCAATCTCGTTCTTGCCAACATTCATCTGAATCATCTTGGCGATGCACGAGCCACCGCCGACGAAGCTCTGGCAAAAAATCTCGATTCCGCCGATCTGCGTATCTATCTCTATCAGCTCGCTTTTTTGAAGCACGATTTGCCGGGCATGGCCCAGCAGGTCTCCTGGTCGTCGGGTAAGCCCGGAGCGGAAAGCGTCATGCTCTGTCTGGAATCGGGCACTGCCGCCTATTACGGAAAGCTAACCGTCGCTCGCGATTTCTCCCGCCAAGCCGCTGCTGCTGCCGGTCGTGCCGGCGAAAAAGAGGTGGCAGCAGGCTGTGAAGCCGCAGCCGCCCTCTGGGAATCCCTCTACGGAAACAGTTCGGAGGCGCGGCTGCACGCTTCCAACACGCTGGCTCAGTCCAACGGCCGCGATGCCCAGTATGCTGCAGCCCTGGCGCTTGGCTTGATCGGTGACTCCGCGCGCGCTCGTGCGCTGGTGGATGATTTAGACAAGCGCTTTCCCGAAGACACCCTCGTCCGCTTCAACTACTTGCCGACCCTTCGCGCCCAGCTTGCCCTGAATTCCCCCGATGGAGCGGCGAAAGCCGTCGAAGCACTCGCCAGCGCCTCACCCTACGAACTGGGCATTCCCGGCAACACCACCTTCTGGCCCAACCTCTATCCGATCTATCTCCGCGGCATGGCTTTTCTCGCTTCTCGTCAAGGAATTCAGGCCGCCGCCGAGTTTCAGAAAATCCTCGATTGGCCCGGCGTCGTGGTCAACGAGCCCATTGGGGCCCTCGCGCACCTTGGCCTTGCCCGTTCCTATGCGATGCAGAGCGACATCACCAAAGCTCGCGCCGCGTATCAGGATTTCCTCACGCTTTGGCAAGACGCCGACCCCGGCATCCCGATTCTCATCACCGCCAAATCCGAATTCGTGAAGTTGCAATAGCAGTCTTCACTCTTCGAGTTTCGGATCTGCCAAGTTTGTCTCATTGGCAGTCGCCGGCAGGCAGCGCGCAAAGCGTTGGAGTATCGGCCAGCGAATCGCTAAGATAAATTTATGGCTCCCCAAAAAGCCCGGCCTAAAACCGTCACCGAGTACATCAACGCCGCTCCCAAGGAAGCTCAGAAGAAGCTCCGTGAAATTCGCGCGTGTATTCGCGCATCTGCACCTGGGGCCAAGGAAAGCATGAAGTGGGGAATGCCCGCCTTTTCTTATCGCAGGATTCTGGTCATGTTCGCTGCCTTCAAACATCACGTCGGCTTCTATCCGACGCCGTCAGCAGTGAAAGCCTTCGCCCATGATCTTTCGAAATTTGTCACTTCCAATGCCGCCATCCAGTTTCCGCTCGAGAAGCCCCTGCCTCTCCCCCTGATCCGCAAAATCACCGCTTTCCGCGTTCGAGAGAGCCTCGAAAAAGACGGTAAATGGCGAACGTGACGGAAACTAAAAGAAAACCGGGGCGGAAGAAGCTCCACCCCGGTTTCACGACGAAACATCTGATTCCGTCCTATTGCTGCTTACCCGACAGAGCAAACTGCCGTCCGCCAAACTGAGACGCCAGTTCAAGTTGGCGCTTCGATGGATTCAATGTGCGTCCCGCCTCCTGTCCCTCAAACCAGATTTGCGACAGAAAGCATTCGCCGGAATAGCAAACAAAGATCACTTTGCTGTTCTGTTCGCCAAGTTTCCCTTCGAGTGTGCTCGTGAGCAACAATGCAACGTTTCGGCCGCTCTCTTCTTCCACGATAACCTTGTCGCTCGAAGAGGTGATCAAGTATTGGCCAGCCGAGTAACTCGTCCGGCCGATCGTGAACGCAAATGGCACGGTCACCTTCATTTTCGTTGTCGCCGTGGCTACCTGCCCATGAGTTGATCCCGCGGCGAAGCCCAACATCAAAACGGCCGCTGCGATTATCCGTAGATTTTTCATTTTCTTTCTCTTTCATTTTCAGATTTAGGGTTTGAGGCCTTTACTTCTTTCGTTTCTGCGAATGCTTCGACGAGTTTCACTATGGGCTGTAAGGGCAGCCCGTGCTTGTCCGCGCGTCTGGCTCTCTTGTCCGTGGCGCGGTACTATGTCGTTCAATTGACTGAGCGTCCGGGTCACTTTGCTCAGAGTTCGTGCAGGTGTGTGGGAAGCCCGATGGATGTCCTCTCGACAGTTCTTAAGACGGTGAAACTCGAAGGTGCGGTGTTTTATAACGCCGAGTATTCAGCGCCTTGGCGTTTTATCGCGCCGCACTCTTCTCTTGTTGCGCCTTACCTCTCGCCTGAGCCCCGGCACGTCATCATGTATCACCTGCTTACGCATGGCCGCGCCTACGCCAACGTCGTGGATTCTCAGCGCATCCCGCTCTCTGCCGGTGACATTGTCGTTTTTCCTCACGGCGATCCCCACATCATGGGAAACGGTCGCGATATCGAGCCCAAGGACAACGCCAAGCTCCTTCAGCAAATCTTCGCGCAGGGTCTTAAGCTTGCGCGCATGGGCGGCGGCGGCGAAATCACCAAATTTGTTTGTGGCTATCTGGTCTGCGACCCGCAGCTCAGCAAGTCTTTTTTGAGTGGACTGCCGCCCATTTTCAAGGTCAACATCGGCAGCGATAGCTCTGGCCAGTGGCTGGGGAACTCCATTCGTCACTCTGTCGGCCAGGCAGGCGAATCACAATCTGGCAGCGAAATCGTCGTCGCCAAACTGTCCGAAGCATTGTTCGCGGAAACTCTGCGGCGCTACGTGGACCTTCTACCTCCGGGCCAGACCGGCTGGCTCGCCGGTGCCCGCGACCCTGACGTTGGCAACGCCCTCGCCCTCGTGCATCGTGAACCGGCCGAACCGTGGACCATCGCCGAACTCGCCAAGCGCGTCGGAGTCTCACGCTCTGTACTCGCCGAACGCTTCCGCCATTTCCTCGGCATGCCACCCATGGCCTACGTCACACATTGGCGCCTGCAGTTGGGTGCGCAACTCCTTACCTCAACCCCTCATAGCGTCGCGCAGATCGCTTCCGAAGTCGGTTACGAATCCGAGCCCGCCTTCAATCGCGCTTTCAAGCGCGAATTTGGCTCACCCCCCGCCCGCTTCCGCACCAAATCCAAAGCCGCCGCTGCCCATTAACGCCCAAGCGCTCCACCATCTCCGGTCGAGATCGCTAGCAGGTATCCCGTGCATTTCGCAAAAATTTCGGAATCCCCGTTTCCGCTTTCAACTCTACTCTTTTGCACGCCTACCACCTCCGACCTCAAATGCACTGCCTTGGTGTGCGGCAAAACGCCTTTCGGTCTCGCGCTAAGCGAGCCTTGAGAAAAGACCCGCGTTTGCCCCTGCTCGTCGTCCGGATGCGGCGCCTTTCGATCCTAAAGATGCGGCACAGCCAGCCCAGCCCACCGCCCTCAGCGCCGCCGAAACCTACCACTCCATCACCGAGTATTAATACTCGACGTAGAAGTGACGGCCGCCGCCCCATTCCTAATTGGGAATGTACTCCTCACGTTTATTCCCACTTGCCGTGGCCGTGTGATACATAAGAACTTAGGAAACTTTGTACAGAAGTTTTCTAGCCGTGCCCTCTCATGGTCAACGCATCGGCACTCTCAAAGCTCTTAAAAGTCACCCGCACGAAGTTTTCCTGCGAGGGGACAGTTTGCAGAATCGTCCTTGAATCTAGGCTACTCAGGGAATCACGGGAACTGAACCTGGCAAGCTATGTGGCAGATAAAGCTCCTCTTTTTTACCGGGACGTGGGGAAAATTTCTTCTGAACTTTCAGACGGCTACTACATCTCAAGCTTGAAGAGGACCCTCGCGAAGATACCCACGGCAGAGTCCTTCAAACAGTCCCATTTCGCGGAAATTGCTTGCGGCATATTCGCGGAAGAGGTAATGGGGTTAGTTCGAATTTACAGTAAGCTCTCCCTTCTTACCGCGGAGAACGCAAACGCGTTCAAGATGGATCTAGTCCTTTGCGATCCATCAACCGAGCCCCTTGAATTTGTTTTTGCGGAAGTTAGGTCTAGCCCGAAAACAGATTCGCCGGCGAAGCATCATTTGGGTTGCTATGCGGATCTCTTCAACAGTTTCAATAAATATGAGGACACCGACCGCGAGTTTGACCTGGGCGCAGCAAGAGACCGCGTAGACACCCTCCCGAACCCCCTTCGAGATAGAGTTCACAGGGCACTGCTTCCTTATGCGGGAACAAAAGTCCGTTACGTGGGATTTGTCGTCGTGGACGAGGCTACCTTTCTCGACTCCGAAGTCAAAATTCTAGCCACCCGCAACAATAATAAATCATTTGACGTGGACATAGTCTGCATTGAGACATATCACGATGTAACGAATGCGGCCTATCGTGTAGTGCTCCCCACTAATTTAGACAGTCAGGGCCTCTTTCTTTAGTCCAACTGCGAAAGCCAAGTAGGCTTCGTACGGAGTGCGATTTCCGACTCCGCGGTGAGGCCGGTCGTGATTGTACTCCTCGAT